>NZ_CP026377.1:603680-905521 GCF_002953195.1 Mixta gaviniae
GCTCGCTGAACATCTCAGTGAAACCAACTTCTATTTAGGTAAGTACTACCTAAGTCTGGGGGAGAAGGACAGCGCGGAAGCGTTGTTCAAACTGGCGGTTGCTAACAACGTACATAACTTCGTTGAGCACCGATACGCATTGTTGGAACTGGCGCTACTCGGCCAGACACAAGACGATTTAACAGAATCTGACCAGCAATAGCTGACGAACACCTGAGTCCATTTTTTTCGAAAAAATGTCATCACCTTTCGGGGTGACGGCTTTTTTGTTCGTCAAAACATCTAATTTGAGCCGGTTCACATTTTTCAATGAAAATGATTGCATATTTTCAGGATGAGTTATGTAGACTGGCCGCCGTAATCTAAGAGGCACTTGTACTACATGACTGATATCCAAACCACTTTCTCCGATCTGGGTCTTAACGAATCTATCCTCACCGCTCTGAACGACATGGGCTATGAGAAGCCGTCGCCGATCCAGGCCGCCTGTATCCCACATCTGCTGGAAGGCCGTGATGTGCTGGGTATGGCACAAACCGGTAGTGGCAAAACCGCAGCGTTCTCCCTGCCGCTGCTGAACAATATCGACAGCGAATTGAAAGCGCCGCAGATTCTGGTGCTGGCGCCGACGCGTGAGCTGGCGGTGCAGGTTGCAGAAGCCTGTAACGATTTTTCTAAACATATGCGCGGCGTGAACGTGCTGGCCCTGTACGGCGGCCAGCGTTACGACGTGCAGCTGCGTGCGCTGCGCCAGGGACCGCAAATCGTGGTCGGTACGCCGGGTCGTCTGCTTGACCACCTGAAGCGCGGCACGCTGGATCTCTCTAACCTGCGCGGTCTGGTGCTGGACGAAGCGGATGAAATGCTGCGTATGGGCTTTATCGAAGACGTAGAAACCATCATGGCGCAGATCCCGGAAGGTCATCAGACCGCTCTGTTCTCTGCCACCATGCCGGAAGCGATCCGTCGCATTACGCGCCGCTTTATGAAAGATCCGCAGGAAGTGCGTATCCAGAGCAGCATCACGACGCGTCCTGACATCAGCCAGAGCTACTGGACTGTGTGGGGCCGTAAGACCGATGCGCTGGTACGTTTCCTGGAAGCGGAAGATTTTGATGCGGCGATCATCTTCGTACGTACCAAAAACGCAACGCTGGAAGTGGCTGAAGCGCTGGAGCGCAGCGGTTACAACAGCGCCGCGCTGAACGGCGACATGAACCAGGCGCTGCGTGAGCAGACCCTGGAGCGCCTGAAAGATGGCCGTCTGGATATTCTGATCGCGACTGACGTTGCGGCGCGTGGTCTTGACGTGGATCGTATTAGCCTGGTGGTTAACTACGACATCCCGATGGACTCAGAATCCTACGTTCACCGTATCGGTCGTACCGGCCGTGCCGGCCGTGCCGGTCGCGCGCTGCTGTTCGTGGAAAACCGCGAACGTCGTCTGCTGCGCAACATCGAACGCACCATGAAGCTGACCATTCCGGAAGTTGAGCTGCCGAACGCAGAACTGCTGAGCGCTCGTCGTCTGGAGAAGTTTGCCGCTAAAGTACAGCAGCAGCTGGAAAGCAGCGATCTGGAGCAATACCGCGCGCTGCTGAGCCAGATGTCGCCGGAAAGCGATCTGGATATGGAAACGCTGGCGGCCGCGCTGCTGAAAATGGCGCAGGGCGAACGCCCGCTGATTCTGCCGCCGGATGCGCCGCGTCCTCAGCGTCGTGAATTCCGTGAGCGTGATGACCGTCGTGACGATCGTCGCGGCAGCCGTGAAGTGCGTGGCGAAAGCCGTGAAGGCGGCGAACGTCCGCGTCGCGAGCGTCGTGACGTTGGCGACATGGAGCTGTACCGTATCGAAGTGGGCCGTGATGATGGCGTTGAAGTGCGTCATATCGTGGGCGCTATCGCTAACGAAGGCGATATCAGCAGCCGTTACATCGGTAACATCAAGCTGTTTGGCACCCACTCAACGATCGAACTGCCGAAGGGTATGCCGGGCGAAATCCTGCAGCACTTCACCCGCACGCGTATTCTCAACAAACCGATGAATATGCAGCTGCTGGGCGATGCGCAACCGCGTGAGCGTGGCGAACGTACCGAGCGCAGCGGCGAGCGTCGCAGCAGCGGTCGCGGCAGCTTTGGCGGCGAGCGTCGTGAAGGCGGCGGTCGTCGTTTCAGCGAGCGTCGTGAAGGCGGCCGCAGCGGCAGCTTCAACCGCGAAGGCGGCAACAGCCGTGGTCCGCGTCGTGAAGAAGGCGCAGGCGCGGGCGCCGGCGTGGTTCGTCGTCGCGAATACTAATCGCTAAGCGTAAAATAAAAAACCAGCCGTAAGGCTGGTTTTTTTATGTCTGTTGTTCAGGGAATGCGCCGCTGTCAAAGCGCCTGCGCAGCCTGCATCGCCAGTTCGAACGAGCGCAGACGCGCCTGGTGATCGAAAATCTGGCCGTTAACCATAATCTCATCCGCCTGCGTTTCGCGTATCAGCGCCGCCAGCCCATGCTGAACTTTGGTGCTGTCGCCTACGATCGACATGCTCAACGCCTGCTGCACGCCATACTGTTCGGAAGGCGACCAGAGGTTATCCATATTTTCCACCGGCTTCGGCAGCGGGCCCGGCTTGCCGCGGCGCAGGTTGATAAACTGCTGCTGCATCGAGGTAAACAGGAAGCGCGCCTCTTTTTCGCTGTCGGCGGCGACGATATTGACGCAGACCATGGCATACGGCTTATCGAGACGTTCAGAGGGCTGGAAATTCTCGCGGTACATATGCAGCGCCTGGAACAGCAGGTCGGGTGCGAAGTGGGAGGCAAAGGCGAACGGCAGGCCCATCTTCGCCGCCAGCTGCGCGCTATAAAGGCTGGAGCCCAGCAGCCAGACCGGTATCTGCAGCCCCAGGCCCGGCACCGGCTGCACCGGCAGCTGTGCCTCTTTATCGGCGTCGAACCATGCAATCAGCGTTTCGACATCTTCCGGGAAGCTGTCGATCATACCGGCGTTGCTGTGGTGACGGCGCAACGCCATCATGGTGCGCTGATCGGATCCCGGCGCGCGTCCCAGCCCAAGGTCGATACGGCCCGGATAGAGCGATTCCAGCGTGCCGAACTGTTCGGCAATCACTAACGGCGCGTGGTTAGGCAGCATAATACCGCCGGAGCCGAGACGCAGCGTCGTGGTGTTCGCCGCCAGATAGCCGATCAGCACCGAAGTCGCGGCGCTGGCGATGCCGGTCATATTATGGTGTTCCGCCAGCCAGTAGCGATTGAAACCCAGTTTTTCCGCCTGCCGGGCCAGCGAAAGCGAGGCGTGAAACGCGTCACGCGCTGAGGCACCCTGCGGAATAGGGGCCAGATCGAGGACGGACAGGGGGACGTTTTTTTTCTCAGACATATCTGCTCACTTTGTTGGCTGTAGTGCGGACGTGGCAGCTGCCCGTCGGCGTTACAGAAAAACATGCATTTACTTTACCGTATTGCAGTTTTAGCAGAGTAGCCAGAATATGCCCTGAGAGCAAAGGCGCTGATGCGGAGAAGGGCCAGTCTAAGATAAGAAAAAACGGCGGCCCGCCACGCAAGCCGCCGCGCCGCGCCGTCAGGGCTGAAGCGCCATACCGGCCAGCTTGCGCCAGTAGCCGTTGCAGTCGTTGCGCTGCGCCATCATCAACGGTGCCTGGCCCTGTTCATTGGCGCGGAAGCGCTCGATCAACGCCAGCGTCTGTTTGTTTTCCGGCGACAGGCGCACCACATCCACCAGCCCGTGCATGCTGGTCAGATCATTGCCGAGGTTATAGCAGTAGCCGCTCATGGTCTGGATGCCGTTCAGCACGAACACCTGCTGATTTTCCTGCGACAGCACGCGACGGCCCTGCGGATAATTTATGCAGCAGGTCTCGCACTCATCCTTAGGTTTATTCTCCGAGCGGGCGGTAAAGCAGCGCGCCGACAGCGCCAGCGGCAAATGGCCGTACGCCAGCACCTCGGTTTCGAACTTACCGTGGATGCCTAACGCCTCGCACTGCTGCTGAATGCCGAGCAGCCAGTCGCGCGACAGCTCGACCGGCATGCACCAGCGCGTCATGCCGAGCCGGAGCAGCATGTGCAGCGTCACAGCGTTATAGCAATTAAGCGCGTGACCCACGACGAACGGCAGCTTCTGCTCCGCCGCCATATTGACCGTGCCAAAATCATTGGCCTCAATCAGAAACTCGCCGTTGTCGACGTAGCGCTTAATTTCCTGCAGTTCCGAAGCGGACTGCACCAGCGCCAGGGTGCTGAACACCACCTGCTTGCCGCTGTCCGCCAGCATACGGGCAAATTCCAGCCATTGGGGAAAGCGGGTCGCGCGGCGCTTGCTGCATACCGATTCGCCCAGATAAACGATCTCGGCGCTGCTCTCTGCGGCGGCCTGATAGAAATCAGCCAGCGTTTCCGTCGGCCAGTACCACAGCACCGGCCCTAACGAGTATTTCATTACCTTTCCTTATTGCCATTTGCGGTGATAGGCGCCCAGCGTAGTTTGCGCGCCTTCCGACAGCGAGCCCAGCTCCGCCATCCAGCTCTGCTGAACGGCGAAGGCGGCCGGATCCGCTTTGCAGCGATCGATAGCCTGACGCCAGATGCGCGCCACCTGCGCCACATAGGCCGGGCTGCGCTGACGCCCCTCGATTTTTACCGAGGCGATATTGGCGGCCAGCAGCTCCGGCAGCAGCTCCAGCGTATTCAGGCTGGTGGGCTCCTCCAGCACGTGATAGCGCTGGCCGTCGACCTGATAGCGCCCTTTGCATAAAGTGGGGTAGCCAGCGTTTTCATCACAATCGTAGCGATCGATCAGCACCTCGTTCAGACGCGATTCCAGTCCGGCAGGCGTCTGCTGCCAACGCACAAAGCGCGCGGGCGAGCAGGCGCCGACGGTATTCGGCGATTCACCGGTCATCCAGGAGGAGAGATAGCAGCGTCCTTCCGCCATAATGCACAGGCTGCCGAAGGCGAAAACCTCCAGCGGCACCGGCGTATTGCGTGCCAGCTGACGCACCTGATGTATAGACAGCACGCGCGGCAGCACTACGCGCGCGACGTCGAAATGCTGCTGATAGAAGCGGATCGCTTCCAGATTGGTGGCCGAAGCCTGCACCGAAACATGACGCTCGATATGGGGATAGCGGCGGGCGGCGTACTCCAGCATTGCCAGATCGGCGATAATCAACGCGTCGGCGCCGATGTCCGCCGCCATATCGATGGCATTCTGCCAGCGCTGAAAGCCGTCAGGATGGGCGAAGGTATTAATGGCGACATGCAACTTGCGCTGATGATGATGGACAAAGCGGGCGGCCTCTTTCAGCCGCTTATCGGTAAAGTTCAGGCCGGCGAAGTGACGCGCATTAGTGTCATCCTTCAGGCCGATGTAAACTGCATCTGCTCCGTTTTCGATCGCCGCCTTTAGCGCGGGCAGGTTGCCCGCCGGACAAAGGAGTTCCATAAGGTGTCCTGTCAGCAATAAATAGTTGCGCCCGAGTGTAGACAAGCTCAGCGCGAGAAATTTTGATTTAAGGCAGCGAATGGCGTATTGATCGGATAAGTGTTGCTGAATTGTTCATCGTGATGTGTGATTTATTGATCCAGCCACCCAGGGAAAAAAAGCGCTGTGGCAAAATAGCGCTTATTTATTTTGAGGAGTGATAACTGTGTTAAATAGGCTTCGCGCTCAGTGTGTTAATCAGGGACCGCGCCTGCTACGGCTGCCCATGCAGCTGACGCCGTTTGCGATGAAAAAAATTCTGCTGCAACAGCTATTAAATATGCAGTTTCGTCATGCGTTGGCGGAAGGTGAGTTAGACTTTCTGCAGGGCCGCTGGCTGGGCATTGAGATCCAGGATATCGCGTTGCGCTGGGCCGTCACGCTGGATAACGGCGCGCTGGCGATCGGCGATCGCGATGAGGCCGATGTCTGGTTCCGCGGCAACGCCAACGATTTGCTGCTGGTGGCCGCGCGTAAAGCCGACCCGGACACGCTTTTTTTCCAGCGCCGCCTGGTTATCGAGGGAGATACCGAGCTGGGGCTGGAAGTGAAAAATCTGATGGATGCGATCGAGCTGGAACATATGCCAGCGCCGCTGCGCATTGGGTTAATGCAGCTGGCTGACTTTGTCGAGGCCGGCCTGAACGAGGACGCGAAATCCCCAGGAGATCGCGCAGGTGTTTCATGTTAATTCGTACCGAAATAGGGGTGGACGCCGCCGGAATCGACAGCCTGCTGCGCCGCTGCTTTCCCGGCGGAGCCGAGGCGGATCTGGTGCAGCGGCTGCGTGAAGATGGCCAGCTGACGCTGGGCGTGGTCGCCACAGATGATGAAGGACAGGTGCTGGGCTATGCGGCCTTCAGCCCGGTTACGCTGCAGGATGAAGATCGTAACTGGGTGGCGCTGGCGCCGCTGGCGGTGGATGAAAGCGTCCGCCGTCAGGGCATCGGCAAACAGCTGGTTTTCGAAGGGCTCGATACGCTGAATGAATTCGGCTATGCGGCAGTCGTGGTGCTGGGCGATCCTGCCTGGTTCGGCCGCTACGGTTTTGAGCCGGCGGCGCGCCATCAGCTGCGCTGCCCATGGCCAGGCGCGGAAGCGGCGTTCCAGGTCTATAAGCTGGCGGATGACGCCTTTGTCGAGGCGGGCGGCGAAGTGCAGTATTCAACGCACTTTAACCGCTTCGCTCGCTAAGCCACGTCGTCAGCGAGGCGGGCTGGCTGGCGACCAGCCTGAGTTTTTCCTGTCGTGTCAGCTGCTTGACCTGATACTCCAGGCGGGAAGCCATCGCCCGATCGCCCGCGTCGCAGATCAGCAGCAATTCCAGCGGGCCTTTGCCCCGCAGCGCTTTCGCGCCGGTACCTTTCTGATGCTGCTGAAAACGGCGCGGCACGTTGTTGCTGATGCCGGTATAAAGCAGGCCGGCGGCGGTGCGTACAATATAAAGCTGCCAGCGCGCAGCGGCGATTTCACTCATGTTCATGACCCTGGTGGTGGAGCGCGCATTGTAGCGGCATCCATCGCCGCGCGTCATGAGCCGTCACCTTTTTATTAGGGAGAGCAAGGTGTCTGACGTTAGCGCAATCGTGCGTTATTTAAACCAGCAGCATGTGCTGTCGCTGTGCTGCAGCGACGCTGAGGCGCTCTGGTGTGCCAACTGTTTTTACGTTTTCGATGAAGCGCGTATGGCGTTCTGGGTAATGACCGAAGCGGAGACGCGCCACGGCGCGTTAATGGCGCAGCGGTCGCAGGTGGCCGGCACGGTAAACGGCCAGCCGAAAACGGTGATGTTGATTAAGGGCGTGCAGTATCGCGGCCAGGCGCATCGGCTGCACGGCGAGCGGGAGAGCCAGGCGCGCGCTGCCTACTGCCAGCGTTTCCCCGTGGCGCGCGCCGTTTCGGCCCCGCTATGGGAAATTATGCTGGATGAAGTCAAAATGACCGATAACGCGCTGGGGTTTGGCAAGAAACTACAATGGCTGCGGCAGGACGTGTGAGGCGCGGCGGGATACTGTGCGGCGCGCTGGCCGCACAGCAGAAGGCGCTTAGCTCATATTGAGAATGCGCAGGGATTCCTGATTAAAGGCGGGCAGATCGTCCGGCGTCCGGCTGGTCACCAGCTTATCGTTGTCCACCACCACTTCTTTATCGTAAAAATCCGCCCCGGCGTTTTTCAAATCGATGGCAATCGCTTTGACGCAGGTCATCTTGCGCCCGCGCACGCCGTTCGCGCTGATCAGCAGCTGCGGCCCGTGGCAGATGGCGAAGATCGGCTTGCCGCTGGCGACAAACTCTTTGGTGAAATTAACGAAGCGATCATCGCCGCGCAGGCTATCGGGTGAATGACCGCCTGGCAGCAGCAACGCGTCAAACTCCGCCGGGCTGACGTGATCGATAGCTTTATCTATTTTTACCTGAGCCTTTCCCTGCTTGCCCGTTACCGTTTTACCGGCTTCCATTTCGATGGTCACAACTTCATGGCCCGCTTTGGTATAGGCTTCTGCAGGGGAGGTAAATTCAGAGTCTTCAAATTCATCGGTAATCAGCACCGCTATTTTCTTGCTCATCGTTATCCTCCTGTATATGTGGAACGACTGGTTAAGCCTGGTTGAGTATGCTGAAAAATCAAATCCTCGCCGGCGACATCTCTGCTAATCTCAGCTTCAGCAGCCTGCTGTGCCTTAGCGCAGCGCGCGTCGAACAGGAGAAAAAATGAGTCGGATATTGTTAACCGGCGCCAGCGGTCTGGTCGGTAGCCACCTGTTGCGCATGCTGATCGCGGAGCCGCGCGTCAGCGAAATCGTGGCGCCCACGCGTCGGCCGCTGCCGCCGATGCCAAAGGTCATCAACCTGGTCGAAGAGGATCTGACCGACGCGCTGCGCCCGCTGCAGCTGCCGGTCGATATTGTCTTCTGCTGTCTCGGCACCACGCGCAAACAGGCGGGCAGCAAAGCGGCCTTTGTGCATGTCGACTATACGCTGGTGGTGGACAGCGCCATCGCCGGGCAGCGACTGGGCGCAAAACATATGCTGGCGGTCAGCGCACACGGCGCCGGCGTTCGCTCACTGTTTTTTTACCGGCGGGTAAAAGGCGAAATGGAGCGGGCCCTGCAGCAGCAAAACTGGCCGCGCCTGACGCTGATCCGTCCTTCTCTGCTGTTGGGCGATCGGCTGCAGCCGCGCCCCGGAGAGGACTTTCTCGCGCCGCTGTTTAGGCTACTGCCGGGCAACTGGCGCGCGGTCGCGGCGAAAGATGTCGCCGGCGCGCTGATGCGCGAAGCCTTTTCCCCGGCGCGCCGCGAGATAAATGTGATTGAATCGGCGGAGATTATTCGCGGCCGCTAACCAAATGATGAGAAAAAAACCAACCTGTATCAATTTCTTTCTCGCCAGGCCGATATAGTATTCACCACTTTCGGCGGCCCAGGCCGCTACGTTATTCAGGTTGAATACGGGTTCATCATGTCGCAAATCTCTTCTTCATTATCCGCCGCGCCCGCCGTGCGCTGGTGGAAGCCGCTTCTGTTTCTCGCCGTGGTGGTAGTGGGTCTCTGGTGGGTGAAATGGCAGCCCTACTATTTTAAGGCGCTGCTCGCCTCTGAAACGCACACGCTTGGTCGCTCCCTGTTGGCGGATCAGTCGCCTCATCCGTTGCAGGCGGCCTGGCAATATGCGCAAACCTATTTTCTTGCCGTCTGGAAAGCGGCAGTGCTGGGGATGATCCTCGGCTCGCTGG
Source organism: Mixta gaviniae (assembly GCF_002953195.1). Taxonomy (GTDB): domain Bacteria; phylum Pseudomonadota; class Gammaproteobacteria; order Enterobacterales; family Enterobacteriaceae; genus Mixta; species Mixta gaviniae. Next base: position 612,925 of record NZ_CP026377.1, read on the forward strand.
TGCAGGTGCTGATCCCGCGCCGCTGGCTGGTTTCCCGCCTGGGGCCGGGGCGCGTCTTTGGACCGCTGCTGGCCGCGCTCCTTTCGTTACCCGGCATGATGTGTACCTGCTGCGCAGCGCCGGTGGCGGCGGGCATGCGCAAGTGCAACGTCTCAGTCGGCAGCGCGCTGGCCTTCTGGTTGGGCAACCCGCTGCTCAATCCCGCCACGCTGGTATTTATGGGCTTCGTTCTCGGCTGGCAGTTCACCGCCGTTCGCCTGTTTGTGGGGCTGGTCGCCGTGCTGGGCGTCGCCTTTGCCGTACGGAAATGGGCGCCGGAAAGCACGCCGCAGCAGCTGCCCGATCTGCCGCCGGATGCACGGCCGTTTCTGCAGCGCTGGGCGGCATCGCTCTGGACGCTGTTCTGGCAAACGGTGCCGGTCTATCTGCTGGCGGTAGTGGCGCTGGGTGCTGCGCAGGTATGGCTGTTTCCGCATACCGAAGGGGCGGTTGGCGATTCGCTGTGGTGGGTAGTGGCGATGGCCGTTGCCGGCGCGCTGTTTGTTATTCCTACTGCGGCGGAGATCCCGATTGTACAGGCGATGATGCAGGCGGGCATGGGCGTAGCCCCAGGGCTGGCGCTGCTGATTACGCTGCCGGCGTTAAGCGTGCCGTCGCTGCTGATGCTGCGCGGCGTCTTTCCCGCCCGCATCCTCTGGCTGACGCTGGGGCTGATTATTCTGTGCGGCACGCTCACCGGCACGCTGGCGCTGATGTGGATCTGATTCAGCGCAGAAAGTGGATCACCTGGTTGCTGCTGCCGCGCCACACCAGCGCGGGGTCTTTCAGGGCCTGGATAAACTTACCGTCCACCAGCGCATCCAGTTCAGCGACCACCTCACGCTGCGCGGCGCTCAGCTCCGCCAGCCTATAGCCGGTCCACATCCAGATATCCTTGCCGGGGCAGTCGCGGCGTACGCGGCGCACCAGCCGCAGCACATCCGGCACGTTGGCCGGATGCAGCGGATCGCCGCCGGAAAGCGAAAGCCCCTGACGCGGAATGCGGCGATCATTCAGATCGCCGATAAGCCGCTCTTCCATTTCAAGAGTAAAAGGTACGCCGGAATTAAGTCGCCAGGTGCGCTGGTTATAGCAGCCGGGGCACTGATGCTCACAGCCGGCAACAAACAGCGTACAGCGGGTGCCAGGACCGTTTACCACGTCGACCGGATAGTACTGGTGGATGTTCACAGATGTTTAACCCGCCGTTTTACCTCTTCCTGTTTCCCGGCGTTGAAAGGCCGCGCATCCGGGCTGCCGAGATAGCCGCATACCCGGCGCGTTACCGAAACGCGCGCCGGGTCGTGATTGCCGCAGGCGGGGCAGGTAAAGCCCTTGCTGGTGCAGTCGAACTCGCCGGTAAAGCCGCATTCGTAACACTCGTCGATCGGCGTATTGGTGCCGTAATAGGGCACGCGGTCGTAGCTGTAATCCCAGACATCCTCCAGCGCTTTCAGGTTGTGCTGCAGATTGGGGTATTCGCCGTAGCAGATAAAGCCGCCGTTAGCGATTGCCGGGTAGACTGCCTCGAAATCGAGCTTGTCGTACGGGTTGACCTTTTTCTCTACGTCGAGATGGAAACTGTTGGTGTAGTAGCCTTTATCGGTCACCCCTTTGACCTGACCGAACTCGGCGGCATCCAGACGGCAGAAGCGATCGCAGAGGTTTTCGCTGGGCGTGCTGTAAAGGCTGAAGCCGTAGCCGGTCTCCTCTTTCCACGCGTCCACCGCCTCGCGCATGCGGGTCACAATAGCGATCGCCTTCGCGCGCAGCGCCTCGTCGTCATAGAGATGCGTTTCGCCGCCGCTCAGGGCGTTGATGGTTTCATGCAGGCCGATATAGCCCAGCGAGACAGAGGCGCGGCCGTGACGGAAGATCTCCGCCACGTTGTCGTCCGGCTTGAGCCGCACGCCGCAGGCGCCTTCCATATAGAGGATCGGCGCCACGCGCGCTTTGGTATGCTCCAGGCGCGCGATCCGCGTCATTAGCGCTTTCTTCGCGATCTGCAAGCGTTCATCCAGCAGCTGCCAGAAGCGCGCCTCATCGCCGCGCGCCTCCAGCGCGATGCGCGGCAGGTTCAGGCTGATGACGCCAAGGTTGTTGCGCCCGTCATGCACCTGCTCGCCATTCTCTTCCCAGACGCCGAGGAAACTGCGGCAGCCCATCGGCGTTTTAAAGGAGCCGGTGACGCTGACCACGCGGTCGTAGTTGAGGATGTCGGGATACATGCGCTTGCTGGCGCACTCCAGTGCCAGCTGCTTAATATCGTAGTTCACATCGCCGGGACGGCGGTTCAGCCCCTCGCGAATGGCGAAAACCAGCTTGGGGAAAACGGCGGTTTTGCGATTTTTGCCCAGCCCGGCGATGCGGTTGCGCAGGATCGATTGCTGGATCAGGCGCGCCGCCCAGCTGGTGCCAAGACCGAAGCCAAAGGTGACGAACGGCGTCTGGCCGTTAGCGGTATGCAGCGTATTAACTTCATACTCCAGCGACTGAAAAGCGTCGAAGCACTCTTTCTCGGTGCGTTGGCGCGCATAGCGCTCGCTGTCGGCAATCTGCCACTCCTGCGCTACCGCCAGATGTTTCTGGTAACTCGCTTCGACGAACGGCGCCAGGATCTCATCGATACGGTTAATGGTGGTGCCGCCGTAAATGTGGCTGGCCACCTGCGCGATAATCTGCGCCGTCACGGCGGTCGCGGTGGCGATCGATTTCGGCGGCTCAATTTCCGCATTGCCCATCTTAAAGCCGTTGGTCAGCATCCCTTTCAGATCGATAAGCATGCAGTTAAACATCGGGAAGAAGGGTGCATAGTCGAGATCGTGATAGTGGATCTCGCCGCGCTGGTGGGCGCGCACTACATCGCGCGGCAGCATATACTGCTGGGCGTAATGTTTCGCCACGATACCCGCCAGCAAGTCGCGTTGGGTGGGGATGACCTTGCTGTCTTTGTTGGCGTTTTCATGCAGCAGGGCGGGATCGCTTTGCTCCACCAGACCGCGAATCGCTTTGCTCAGCTTACCGCGCTGTTCGCGCGCCAGATCTCGGTCATGCCGGTACTCAATATATTGCCGCGCCAGCTGCGGGTAGCGTCCCGCCATCAGCAGATCTTCCACCGCCTGCTGGATCTCATGAATATCCACCCGATCGCGGCTGCAGATCTGTTCGCTTACCTGCCGCGCGACCGTCTCGCACCAGGCGTCATCCTCAACCTGAGCGGCGCGCGCCGCGGCGCGAATGGCCTCAGCGATGCGCTGTTGATCAAAGGCTACCTGACAGCCGTCCCGTTTTATCACCGTCGTTGTCACCACCGATCTCCTTCGACGTCATTACTATATGTGGGTTAGGTGGTGAATAGTAAACGCTATATATGGTGTTTTCGCCCTATTTAACCGTGTTTTTATTGATGCAGAACAAAGATCGCTGAAGGCGGTTGAAAAGTTAAACGACAGGGGCAAAGCGGAGAAAGATCCACCGTTTCCGGTGCGGAAAAGCGGCAAAGCGCAAGAGGCCGGCTCAGGCGCGCCAGCCTGCCGGCGGGCGGGCAGAGAGGAAAAAGCGGCGCCCGTTATCCGGTGCGCCGCTCAGGTTTAGTGGTTTTTCTTCTGGTACCACCAGACAGCTTCCCAGGGACGCAACATCATTTCCCCCGGCTCCGCTTTAGCGTCAGGGTAGTTGCTCATCAGCACTTCCCAGCTGTCGCCGAACGGCTCTTCCGGATGCCACGTTTGCGCCTCGCGGCTGAAGTTGGCGATGACCACCAGCGTTTCGCCCTCATACTGACGACGGTAGCACCACAGGTAAGGGTGCGTCGGCAGCAGGTCGAGATAGTCGCCCCACGTCAGGATTAAATAGCGCTTACGCAGCTGAATCAACTTCTGATAGGCGTAGAAAATCGAATCAGGGTCGGCCACCGCCGCTTCTGCGTTGATGGTTTCGTAGTTGCGGCTCATGCCGATCCAGGGCGTGCCGACGGTAAAGCCGGCATTTTCGCTGGCGTCCCACTGCATCGGCGTACGGCCGTTATCGCGTGACTTGCTGGCAAGGATCTCCAGCAGGTTTTCACTGTCGCGGCCCTGCGCGCGCAGTTCGGCATACATATTGTGACTTTCGATATCGCGATAGTCGATGATACGGGTGAAGCCAGGGTTGGTCATGCCCAACTCCTCGCCCTGGAAGATATAGGGCGTGCCCTGCATACCGTGCAGCACCATCGCCAGCATCTTCGCCGACTGTACGCGATATTCGCCGTCATCGCCCCAGCGCGACACCACGCGCGGCTGGTCGTGGTTACACCAGAACAACGCGTTCCAGGCCCGGTTATGCATGCCCTGCTGCCAGTGGGTGAAGATCTTCTTCTGCGCCACCAGATCCAGCGGCGTTAGCGTCCATTTCTGACCGTTCCAGAAATCAACCTCGACATGGTCGAAGCTGAACACCATCGACAGCTCGTCGCCTTCCAGCGAGCCGTACTGCTGGCAATGCTCCAGCGTGGCGGAGGACATCTCGCCCACGGTCACCAGCTCGCGCGGACGGAACACGTCGCGGCTCATCTCGCGCATATATTCATGAATGCGCGGGCCGTCGGTATAGAGACGCAGGCCGTCGCCGTCGGGATCGTCAGGGAAATCCTGATGTTTGGAGACCAGGTTCACCACGTCGAGACGCAGCCCGTCGATACCGCGGTCGGCCCAGAAGTTGACGATCTGCTTCAGCTCGGCGCGCACATTATCGTTTTCCCAGTTCAGGTCCGCCTGCTCCGGTGCCCACAAGTGCATATAGTACTGATTGCTCTCCGGATGCCAGCGCCAGGCAGATCCGCCGAACTTTGACTTCCAGTTATTCGGCGGCTCGGTCGGCGTGCCGTCGCGCCAGATATAGTAGTCGCGATAGGGGCTTTCCGGATTCAGTGATTCATGAAACCAGTGGTGCTGTGTCGAAGAGTGGTTAAACACCATATCAAGGATAACGCGCAGCCCGCGCTTGTGCGCCTGTTCGACCAGATGGTCGAAATCGCTCATCGTGCCGTAAGCGGGATCGATGGCGGTGTAGTTCGCCACGTCGTAGCCGTTATCCACCTGCGGTGAAATATAAAAAGGCGTGAGCCAGAGCGCATCCACGCCCAGCATTTTCAGATAGTCCAGACGCTGAATCACACCGGCCAGGTCGCCTGTGCCACTACCGGTCGTATCCTGAAAGCTCTTGGGATAGATTTGATAAATGACGCCGTTCTGCCACCATGGTGGAGTTTTATTCATTGCTCAATCCTGATTGCTTATCGGGGCGCAAATGCCCGCCCATTTTATAGAGAGTGTCTTCATTTTCACACTCAATAAGGTTAGCTACTCCTTGCGAATCCGAAACGTTTAACGTGACGGAATTCACTGAAAACCGCAGTTTTCCCTAAAAAACGGAGCGGCGGCATCGCCGTCACAGCGCGGTTTCCATTATCTTCGCTTTTTAAAGCAGATTGGGTAAATCTGTTTTGACGGATGTTGCAAAAATTTACTGCGCCGCCGGTTTTGCCCCGGCGTCAGCTTGCCCGCTGCGGTGAAATGTGATTTATGGAATTTTTGCACGGTTTCCGATCCGCCATGTTAAAAGGACCTCGCCATGTCGCTGCGTCATACCGTCTTTACCTTACCTCTGCTGCTCTTCAGCGCCCTGAGCGCGGCTGCCGATCCCCTCCCGCTGCCGCTGATGCCCTGGCCGCAGCAGGTGGAGCAGCCCGCCGCTGGCGGCCGTCTGGCGCTGACGCCGCAGCTGCAGCTGCGTCTGTTCGGCGATCTGCCGGCAGACGCGGATGTGCGCTGGCGCCAACGCATTGAACGTCAAACCGGCTGGACGCTGCTGCCGGAAGCGTCATCCACGGCGCCGGCGATTACCGTGCGCGTCGCCGGGAAGGTCGCCGCGCTTCCACAGCTGGAGAGCGATGAGAGCTACCGGCTGGTGGTTAACGGCACGGGCGCGACGCTGAGCGCGTCAACGCGTTTCGGTGCCCTGCGCGGTATGGAAACCTTGCTGCAGCTGATCCAGAACGACAGCGAAGGCACCTTTATCCCGTTGGTGACCATCACCGACCGCCCGCGTTTCCCATGGCGTGGGGTGCTGATCGATTCCGTGCGCCACTTTATCCCGATCGATACCCTTAAGCGGCAGATCGACGGCATCGCCGCCGCGCGCATGAACGTCTTTCACTGGCATCTGACCGACGATCAGGGCTGGCGCTTCGCCTCCACACACTATCCGCAGCTGCAGGAGAAGGCCAGCGATGGCCTGTTCTACACGCAGCAGCAGATGCGCGAGGTGGTACGTTACGCGGCGGATCGCGGGGTACGAGTGGTGCCGGAGCTGGATATCCCCGGCCACGCTTCCGCGCTGGCAGTAGCGATGCCGGCGCTGATCGCCGCGCCGGGCCCGTATCAGATGGAGCGCGGCTGGGGCGTCTTTAAGCCGCTGCTCGATCCGTCGAATGAGGCGGTCTATGGCGTGATCGATACGCTGGTGGGCGAGATGGCGACGATCTTCCCCGATCCCTGGCTGCATATCGGCGGCGATGAGGTGGATGCGCAGCAGTGGAACGATTCGCCGCGCATCCGGCAGTTTATGCGCGATAAAGGGCTGGCCGACAGCCATGCGCTGCAGGCCTGGTTTAACCAGCGGGTCGAGGAAATTCTGGCGCGACATCAGCGGCGTATGGTCGGCTGGGATGAAATCTGGCATCCCGATCTGCCGAAATCGATTTTGATCCAATCCTGGCAAGGGCAGGATGCGCTGGGCGCGGTGGCGCAGCAGGATTATCACGGCATTCTCTCGACCGGTTTTTATCTCGATCAGCCGCAGTTCGCCTCTTACCACTATCGCAACGAAGTCTGGCCGACGGCGCTGGAGGGCGCCGATCGCATCGCGGCTGACGAACAGGCACAGAGCTGGCAGTTTACGCTGCCGCGCCTCAAGGGCAGTGCGGTAACGGGCAGCGTTACCCTGGTAGAGGGCAAGGCGGGCTGGCGCGGCTTTATCGATTTCGCCGGCAAATCGCGGCGCCTGGTACGGCAGGTTAACTGGCTCTCGCCGCAGACGGTGAGCTTTCAGGTCGACAGCTGGATGGGGCCGCTGCAGCCGGTTCTCACGCTGCGGCAACATCAGCTGACGGGCTACTTCCTGGTAGGCAACGTGCGCTATCCGGTAACGGGCGAGCAGCAGGATGGCGTGCCGCCAGGCAGAGCGCCGGCGGTACCGGATAAAACGCAGCTGCAGGCTAACCTGAAGGGGGGCGAGGCGGCGCTGTGGGGCGAAAACGTCAACGCTGACGTGCTGGATATTAAGCTGTGGCCGCGCGCCTTCGTCGTCGCGGAGCGGCTCTGGTCGGCGCAGAACGTAACGGACGAGGAGAATATGTACCAGCGGCTGGCGGCGGTCGATCGCTGGTCGGCGGTATCGGTAGGGCTGCAGCAGCATACTCAGGCGCTGACCGGTATGATGCGGCTGGCCAACCGCGTCGACGTCGCGCCGCTGCAGATTTTCGCCCAGGCGCTGGAGCCGGCGCACTACTACACCCGCCAGCATCTGAAATTCCAGGCGGGGCACTATACCCAGGCCGAGCCGCTGAACCGGCTGGCGGATCTGCTGCCGGCGGAAAGCCTGGCGGTGAAAACCCTGACGCAGCAGGTGGAGGCGCTGATCGGCGATCGCGCCAGCCAGCCGGCGGCGCAGGCGATCCGCCAGCAGCTGGCGCAGTGGCGGCAGAATGTGCCGCAGGTGATGCCGTTACTCGATGCCAGCTATCCGCTTAAGGCGCTGCGGCCGGTGGCGGAGCAGGTAGCGATGCTCAGCGATATGGGCAGCACCCTGGTCAACGCCTGGGCAGATGGCCAGCGCATCGATGCCTCCACGCTCGGCCAGATGCGCGAGCGGCTGGATGCGGCGGCGCAAACTCAGGATGAGCTGGTTATCGCGCTGGTGAGGCCGCTGGATAAACTGCTACGCGCCGTCGCGTCGGAAAAGCGGTAAACGCACCGCGAGAAAAGGGATAAGCGGAACAGCAAAGGGGAGTGGGCTGCCGCAGCGGGCGCGGCAGCCGGAAAGCTTAGCGACGCACGGCGATCGCTTCGATTTCGATCTTCACATCTTTCGGCAGGCGGGCCACTTCCACGCAGGAGCGTGCCGGGAAAGGCGCGCCATGTTCGCTGAAGAAGGCCTCATAGGCACCATTGACGGTAGCGAAGTCGTTAAGATCTTTGACGAACACCGTGGTTTTCACGATATCGCCCACTTTCAGCCCGGCCGCTTCCACGATGGCCTGAACGTTTTCCAGCGACTGACGCGCCTGCGCGGCGACATCCTCAGCAACCGCGCCGGTTTTCGGATCCACCGGGATCTGACCAGAGGTAATGATCATGCTGCCAAGATCAACACCCTGAACGTACGGGCCAATGGCGGCTGGGGCTTTTTCCGTGCTGATTTCGCGTGACATAAATTCTCCTGATTAGTGGAATGTTGCCGGGCGGACCGCCCGCCATCTCGCCTCCATTATAGGGAGACGAAAGGTGATTACCAGTTCGCCAGCACCACCTGGTGAGCAAACTCCTTCTCGCAATATTTGCACTTCAGCAGCACCGAACCGGCGCGCTTTCTGACCTGAAAACTGGAGTAAACCGGCTCGCTGCGGCTGATGCAGTTGCTGTTAGGGCAGGTCAGCACGCGTTCAATGCGCTCCGGCAGCGTCGGCACGATCTTGGCGACCACGTTGTAATCGTCGATGCGGTTGACGGTGGCGTGTGGCGCATAGACCGCCAGCTGGTTGATCTGATCGTCGGTTAAGAAGGTGTTTTCGATCTTGATCAAATCCTTGCGGCCCAGCGCGCCGGAGGGCAGATTAAGCCCGATGGTGATACGCTGATCGGTTTCCGTCAGGCGAAACAGCGTCAGCAGCTTAAAGCCGACCTGCGCCGGAATATGGTCGATCACCGTACCGCGTTTGATCGCTTCAACCTGCAGTTTATCTTGCGTCATCTTCTCTTCTCCTTACAGAACCGGGTCGCTGTTAAGCACCAGCGCCAGTAGCGCCTGACGTGCGTAGATGCCGTTGCCGGCCTGCTGGAAATACCAGGCGTGCGGGGTGTTATCCACGTCGGTTGCGATCTCATCCACACGCGGCAGCGGGTGCAGCACTTTCATATTGTCGCGCGCGCCCTGCAAATCGGCGGCGCGCAGTACGAACTGTGCTTTGACGTTGGCATATTCGGACGGATCGAGACGCTCTTTCTGCACGCGCGTCATATAGAGAATATCCACCTGCGGCACCACCTCTTCGATACTGCCGTGGCGGCTCCACGCAATGCCGCGCTCATCGAGCATATCGGTGATGTAGGCAGGCATCGCCAGCGCCTCCGGGGCGATAAAGAAGAAGCGGTTGCCCTCGAACTTCGCCAGCGCCTGGGTCAGCGAGTGAACGGTACGGCCATACTTCAGGTCGCCGACCATCGCCACATTCAGGTTACAGAGGCGGCTCTGGGTCTCCTGAATGGTAAAGAGATCAAGCAGCGTCTGGGTCGGATGCTGGTTAGCGCCGTCGCCCGCGTTCAGTACCGGAATGCTGCCGGCAAACTCGGTGGCGAGGCGCGCCGCGCCCTCCTGCGGATGACGCATCACAATGGCGTCGACGTAGGTGCTGATCACCGAAATGGTGTCAGCCAGCGTTTCGCCCTTTTTGCCCAGCGAAGTATTGCTGCTGTCGGAAAAGCCGACCACCGCCGCGCCGAGGCGCTGAATTGCGGTTTCAAAAGAGAGGCGCGTACGCGTCGAGGCTTCAAAGAAGCAGCTGGCGATCACTTTATGCTTTAGCAGCTCGGGCTGCGGATGCGCTTTCAGGCTGGCCGCCGCGTGCAGCACCAGCTCCAGCTCTTCGCGGCTGAGATCGTTAATCGAAATAATATGCTTGTGATACAGCGGATTCATGCGTCGCTCTCCTTCAGGCGTGCCGGATTAAGGACGAAAAAAAAGCCCCTGCAATGAGGGGCTTCTTAACGATCGGTCGCTGACGGAAGGAAACAGGCGCCGCGCCTGCATTCAGGCGTGATTGAGCGTGGCTTATCATGATGCTCAGCGGCATAGGGTCCTCCCGGCAAATTGTCGGGCATTATACGCAATCAGCTATCCGCTTCAAGCAAAAATCGCGGCCGGGTTAACCGATTGCGCTACGCGCTCTGCGCGGGTTTCGCCAGCGTAGCGACCATCACCGCTTTAATGGTGTGCAGCCGGTTTTCCGCCTGATCGAAGACGACGCTGTGCGCCGATTCAAACACATCATCACTCACTTCCATGCCGCCGTGCAGGCCATACTGTTCCGCCATTTGCTTACCGAGCGTGGTCTGATCGTCATGGAAGGCGGGCAGGCAGTGCAGGAATTTCACCTGCGGATTGCCAGTCAGCTGCAGCATGGCCATATTCACCTGATAGTCGCGCAGCAGGGCGATACGCTCATGCCAGCGCTCTTTTGCCTCGCCCATCGATACCCAAACGTCGGTATAGATAAAGTCCGCCTGATGCACGCCTTCTGCGATATCCGCCGTCAGGGTGATTTTTCCGCCGTTTTGGCTGGCCGTTTTGCGGCACGCTTCGACCAGATCCGCTTCCGGCCAGCAGCTTTGCGGCGCCACCAGCCGCAGGTCGAGCCCCATCAGCGCGGCGGCCTCCATCAGAGTGTTGCCCATATTGTTGCGTGCGTCGCCGACGTAGGCCAGCGTCATGGCTCGCAACGATTTTTCCGGCAGATGCTCCTGCATCGTCAGCAGATCGGCCAGCAGCTGGGTAGGATGAAACTCATCGGTCAGGCCGTTCCATACCGGCACGCCGGCGTGCTGCGCCAGCGTCTCGACGACCGCCTGGCCATAGCCGCGATATTGGATGCCGTCATACATGCGGCCCAGCACGCGGGCGGTGTCTTTAATCGACTCTTTATGGCCGATCTGGCTGCCGCTGGGACCAAGCCAGGTGACGCGCGCCCCCTGATCGTACGCGGCAACTTCGAAAGAGCATCGGGTGCGTGTCGATTCTTTTTCGAAGATGAGCGCGATATTCTTGCCCTGTAGCTGCGGGATCTCTTCGCCATTTTTTTTCGCGATTTTTAATTCAGCGGCGAGCGCCAGCAGAGCGTTGATTTCAGCGGGGGTAAAGTCGAGCAGCCTGAGGAAATGGCGTTGATAAAAGTGACTCATACAGCACTCCTTGTTCCATCTTAAATGAATTAAAATTCAATCTAACCGTATGAATATGCATTTTCAACCCTGCGTGCAATAAACTTTTGCTTTTGTGTAGTGGCGCGGAGTGCAGTGTGGGAAAATAATCACATTGTTTGCCACACACAGAGGAACCCATCATGGCATATGAAGAATTACTGGAAGAGCAGCGCGAAGAGACCCGAGCGATTATCGAAGAGCTGCTGGAAGACGGTAGCGACCCTGATGCGCTCTACACCATTGAGCATCACCTCTCCAGCGACAGTTTTGAGGCGCTGGAAAAAGCGGCGGTCGATGCGTTCAAGCTGGGCTATGAGGTGACTGACCCGGAAGAGCTGGAGCTGGAAGATGGCTCAACCGTGATGTGCGTGGATATCCTGAGCGAACTGGCGCTGAATCCGGAGCTGATTGATGCCCAGGTCGAGCAGCTGGTGGTGCTGGCCGGCAAACATCATGTCGATTACGACGGCTGGGGCACCTACTTTGAAGATCCTGATGCGGAAGATGAGGATGAAGAAGGCGAGGGCGACTACCTCGACGACGACGACAACGGCGTTCGTCACTGATCTTCCGCCGTCTGACTATTGATCCGGCGCGTCGCGTTTCGACGCGCCCTTTAACCGTAGCTATGCCATGAATTACGCCGATCTGCTTGCCCCCATTCATCAATTTCTGCACTGCCGTACGCCACAATCCTGGATTGAGGAGGCGCGCAAACCTGAAAACCTGACATTGCTGCTGACTGACCATCTGGTGTGCGAGCTGAAAGCGGCCCAGACCGCCGTCTGGCTGATCCGCAAATATGTCGCCGATAAGCCGAGCGGCGATGCCATCCTCGCCTGGCTGCAGCCTTATGAAGCATTTATCTTTCGTGAAGATCCCGACAGCGGCTTTATCGAGGCGCATAAAAATTTGTCGAAGCGCATCATCGCGCGCAACGATGTGCCCTGGGGCGATGAGCTGCTGGATAAAATGGTGTTGCTGATTAAAGAGGAGCTGCACCACTTTTATCAGGTATGGGAGATCATGCAGGCGCGCAACATGAGCTATCAGAAAATCACCGCCAGCCGCTACGCCAAAGGGCTGCTGCGTGAAATCACGACGCACGAGCCGGAAACGCTGGTGGATAAGCTGATTTGCGGCGCCTACATTGAGGCGCGATCCTGCGAGCGTTTCGCCAGCCTGGCGCCGTTTCTCGATGAGGAGCTGGCGAAGTTTTACGTCTCGCTGCTGCGCTCCGAAGCGCGACACTATCAGGATTACCTGGCGCTGGCGGCGCGCATCGCCCCCTTTGATATCAGCGGCCGCGTGCGACAGATCGGCGAAGCGGAAGCGCGCCTGATTCAGGCACCGGACAGCGAGCTGCGTTTTCACAGCGGCGTACCGGACTGGACGAATCAGTAAACCATGCGCTCCCGGAGGGAAACGGCTGGGAGCGATAAGTGGAAAACGGACGCAGCGGCAGCCGCTTAGTCATATAGCCAGCGGCCAGCCTTAGCAGACTCGGCGAACATACGTACCGTAAGGGGTTTACTTATTTGCTCCAGGGGTTTCTGCGTAAACCCTCTACGGAAAAACCAGGCGGTTTTCCAGGGATAATAGTTTTCAATATTCATTACTGATAAGTCGATATTAAAAACTTGCGCATATTTATTGTTCGCGGGGAACAAATCCTCTTCTTCAGCATATTCCTGCAAAGCCTCATCCATTTTCACCCGGTTCTCTTTTGTAGGAAGCAGGCCTGAAATGGGCAGTTCGTTTTGGAAAAAACGCAGTACCACTTCGTCAGTCACCATATTTTATCGTTGCCTCGCGCAATGCGATTATAATGCGTGACGGTATTGAGCATTATGGTTGCCACATCGTTCGCCAGTATAACCCAACCGACGACAGGCACCGTCCGCCCAACAAACGCACCCGGATTGTTTACCCACATGGGCTTAAGAAGATGAATGCTTTTGTTAGTAAGCGTAGGTAATCTGACAGGAAGATGGCTATCTGAATAGCGACGGGAGACGCGAGAAGCCACTGACGTACCTTTAGTGGTTAGTCCTGGTTTAGTTCGTGTGCTTAATATGGGCAAACCGAGGATAATACAGCTCGCTGCGATTAATTCTTGAATGCCAAACTTTTTATCTATCTGATCCATAACTATCCAGAAGAAAAGCTCGCCCGCTGAGAGTCGTCAGTTCACCATAAAAATATGTTCCGTTCAGTTGTATCCATACTATGAAATGCTTTTCATTAATATGCTGTGGCAGAATCTTTTTTAGCGGGTTATCAACGGGTGGTCAATAATCGTTCCATTAACGCCCCGGCAATAAAAAAGGCGCTTACAGCGCCTTCAGCATCCTGACTTCACAGTCAACGTGACCAGTACAGCCCAGCGGCCCATCGATATGCCCGAAGCCGAGCTTCTCATACAGGCGAATCGCCTGCGTCAGGCTGGCGGTGGTTTCCAGATAACAGCGCGTAAAGCCGCGCGCGCGGGCGAAATCGAACGCCTGCTGCGCCAGCTGCCATGCCACGCCGCGGCCGCGCAGCTGCGGCAGAAAATACATCTTTTGCAGCTCGCAGATATCCGGCGCGCTGCACTGCAGCGGCGCGATGCCGCCGCCGCCGGCCACCTTGCCCTCCAGCTCGATAACCCAGTAGGCGCTGTCCGCTTCGCTGTAAAGTTCAAACAGGTGGTCCAGGTTCGGATCGGAAACGGTATAGCCTTTATCGGCGGTCAGGCCGAATTCCGCTGAAACGTGACGGATCACCTGGGCGATAGACGGGTTATCCGCCGGGGTAATGGGGCGAATGCGTAGCGAAGTGTCGGGAGCGATAGTCATCGTCTGGCTCGGGTTAAGAAAATCAAAAAGAGTGTAATAACACCGCTCGCCGGGTGATGCAATGGCTGTGGCAGTGAGAAAATTTCAGTCTGATGCGGGATAAGAGGGAAGCGGCGGAAAACCGCAGCCTGCTGAGGATTGTCACCCCGGCCGCCGCGCGACGCCTAAAAAAACACCCCGGCGGCTTACGCCGTCGGGGTGAGAGGGGCGGGGCAAACCATGGCGAAGCGTGCCGCCATGGTCGTCGCCAGCCTTACAGCGCGGCGATCACGCCCTGCTGTTCGATCAGTTTGGCTTTGCCCTGTTCCAGCTCAGCCATACGATCGCGTTCTTTCGCTACTACTGCTTCCGGCGCGCGCGCAACAAAGGATTCGTTGCCCAGGCGAGACTGAATTTTCTCCATCTCAGCCTCCACCTTCGCCAGCTCTTTCGCCAGACGATCCAGCTCCGCCTCTTTATCCACCAGGCCCGCCATCGGGATCAGCAGCTCGGCGCCGTCGACCAGTTTGGTGACGGAAAGCGGGCCTTTGTCGCCCTGCGGCAGCAGCGTGATATCGCTAAGACGCGCCATCGCCTGCAGGAAGGTACGGTTATCGGTCACGCGACGCTGGGCATCAGCGCTGGCGCCGCGCAGTAGCAGCTCCAGCGGTTTGCCCGGAGAGATATTCATCTCGGCGCGAATATTACGCACCGCCACGATCGCCTGCTTCAGCCATTCGGTGTCGGCCAGCGCCGCATCATCCGCTTTCGCCGCGTCGTACGAGGGGAACGGCTGCAGCATAAGGGTATCGTCGCTGATATTTTTCAGCACTTTCACCCGCTGCCAGATGGTCTCGGTGATAAACGGAATGATCGGATGCGCCAGACGCAGCAGCGCCTCCAGCACCGTCACCAGCGTATGGCGCGTGCCGCGCAGCTCCGCTTCGGAACCGTTATGCATTACCGGCTTGGTCAGCTCCAGATACCAGTCGCAGAACTGGTTCCAGGTGAACTCGTACAGGATGTTGGCAGCGATATCGAAGCGATAGCTGTCCAGCGCCTCGCGGTAAGCCTTCACCGTGTTGTTGAACTCTGCCAGGATCCAGCGATCCGCCAGCGACAGCGTCATTTCACCGCCGTTCTGTCCGCAATCCTGATCTTCAGTGTTCATCAGCACAAAGCGGCTGGCGTTCCACAGTTTGTTGCAGAAGTTGCGATAGCCTTCCAGGCGTTTCATATCCCAGTTGATATCGCGGCCGGTAGAGGCGAGCGCCGCCAGAGTAAAGCGCAGCGCGTCGGTGCCTGCCGGCTCGATGCCGTTCGGGAACTGCTTCTCGGTACGCTTACGGATTTTCTC
This sequence comes from Mixta gaviniae, assembly GCF_002953195.1. GTDB lineage: Bacteria > Pseudomonadota > Gammaproteobacteria > Enterobacterales > Enterobacteriaceae > Mixta > Mixta gaviniae. Next base: position 628,374 of record NZ_CP026377.1, read on the forward strand.
CGCCAGCTGCGGCTGCATCATGTTGCCGGTGCGTTTCTCCAGCAGCGCATCGAGGGTAATGCCGTCGACCATATCCAGCGGATCGATGACGTTGCCTTTCGATTTCGACATCTTCTGGCCTTCTTCATCGCGGATCAAACCGGTCATATAGACGGTTTTGAACGGCACCTGCGGTTTGCCGTTCTCATCCTTCATGAAATGCATGGTCAGCATGATCATGCGCGCGATCCAGAAGAAGATAATATCGAAGCCGCTCACCAGCACGCTGGTCGGGTGGAAGGTGCGCAGCGCTTCAGTGTTATCTGGCCAGCCGAGGGTAGAGAAGGTCCAGAGGCCGGAAGAGAACCAGGTGTCCAGCACATCTTCGTCCTGACGCAGCGCAACGCTGGCGTCGATCTGGTTTTCCGCGCGCACTTCTTCTTCGCTGCGGCCAACGTAGACATTGCCTTCTTCGTCGTACCAGGCGGGAATACGGTGACCCCACCACAGCTGACGGGAGATACACCAATCCTGAATATCACGCATCCAGGAGAAGTACATGTTTTCATACTGCTTCGGCACAAACTGGATGTCGCCGTTTTCTACCGCTTCCACCGCCACTTTCGCCAGCGGCGCGGTGCGCACGTACCACTGGTCGGTCAGCATCGGCTCGATCACCACGCCGCCGCGATCGCCATAAGGCACGGTCAGGTCATGGGCTTTCACTTCTTCCAGCAGGCCCAGCGCGTCTACGGCAGCAACGATCGCTTTGCGCGCGGCGAAGCGCTCCATATTACGGAACGCCTCCGGCAGCGTGGCGTCATAGACGTCAGACGCTTCGCCGTTGGTGTCGTAAACCTGCGCGCTTTCACGGATATCACCGTCAAAGGTCAGGATATTGATCATCGGCAGCTTATGACGGCGGCCCACTTCATAGTCGTTGAAGTCGTGCGCCGGGGTGATCTTCACGCAGCCGGTGCCTTTTTCCATATCGGCATGTTCGTCGCCGACGATCGGAATGCGACGGTTCACCAGCGGCAGCTCGACAAATTTGCCGATCAGATCTTTATAGCGCGGATCTTCCGGGTTGACCGCCACGCCGGTATCGCCCAGCAGGGTTTCCGGACGGGTGGTGGCCACCACCAGGTAATCTTTGCCGTCAGCAGTTTTCGCGCCGTCGGCCAGCGGGTAACGGATATGCCACATGGACCCTTTGGTTTCGCGGTTTTCCACTTCCAGATCGGAGATGGCGGTGCGCAGTTTCGGATCCCAGTTGACCAGGCGTTTGCCGCGGTAGATCAGGTTTTCTTTATGCAGACGGACAAAGACCTCTTTAACGGCGTTAGAGAGCCCCTCATCCATGGTGAAGCGTTCGCGCTCCCAGTCGACGGAGTTGCCGAGACGGCGCATCTGGCGGGTAATGGTGCCGCCGGATTCCGCTTTCCACTGCCACACTTTGTCGATAAAGGCGTCGCGACCATAATCCTGGCGTGTTTTGCCCTCTTCAGCGGCGATCTTACGCTCCACCACCATCTGGGTCGCGATACCGGCGTGGTCGGTGCCCACCTGCCACAGCGTATTTTTACCCTGCATGCGCTGGTAGCGCACCATGGTATCCATAATGGTTTGCTGAAAGGCGTGACCCATATGCAAGCTACCGGTGACGTTCGGCGGCGGGATCATGATGCAGAAGCTTTCCTGGCTGGCATCGCCATTCGGTTTGAAGTAGCCCTGCTTTTCCCAATGCTCGTAAAGCGGCTGTTCGATCTCTTGCGGATTATATGTCTTTTCCATTTCTGCTATGTCGTTTGCGGCTGTGGCGGGGTTGCCGTATTCAAGTGGAAGCCGACGCTGCGGTACGCTTTATAGCGGTCGCGCGCCTGCTGTTTCAAAGATTCTTCGTAAGGAACAAAGTCTATCACTTCATGGAAAGCGGTGGCAAAATCTGCAAACTGCGGCAGCAGGCTGATCAGCAGATCGCGCGGCGCGTTGCCGCGGCGCTGCGGCCAGGCGAGTTCTACCGGCGCGCCATATTTCGGCCCTTCGCCGGCCAGATTGTGCGGTACGAAGGCTTTGGCCGGCCGCTGCCACAGGGCTTCATCCAGCCGGATGGCCTGCTGTTCATCTTCACAGGCGATCAGCACGCGCTTGCCTTCACGCCAGCGCATTTCCGCTAAATCGCACACCAGCGCCTCGACGGCGCTCAGTCCTTCCGTCTGCGCATCGGTTTCCAGAAGATAGAAGGTGGCCTTTTTCATCATTTATGCCTGTCGGCGTATGACGTTAACGTCAGACGCGGAATCAATATCCGATTCGTGGTTCATTGTGCGCCGCGACGTTCCGGTAAAAACGGCGGCCAGCGCCGTTTCCGAACGCGCAAACCGGCTCATCCCCGGCGAAAGCCTCAGCGGCGGATGAGCGGTCGGCGTTATAACAGCTTAGTCGTCGCCGTTCATTCCGGCGCGGTTCAGCAGGAACTGAGAGAGCAGGGCGACCGGACGGCCGGTAGCGCCTTTGGCTTTGCCGGAACGCCACGCAGTGCCGGCGATATCCAGATGCGCCCAGTTATATTTACGGGCGAAGCGCGCCAGGAAGCAGGCCGCGGTGATCGCGCCGCCGGGACGGCCGCCAATATTCGCCATATCGGCGAAATTGGATTCCAGCTGCTCCTGATACTCGTCAGCCATCGGCAAACGCCAGGCGCGGTCGCCCGCCTGCTCGGAAGCGCCAATCAGCTCGTGCGCCAGCGGGTTGTGGTTCGACAGCACGCCGCTGATATGGTGGCCCAGCGCAATTACGCAGGCGCCGGTCAGCGTCGCGACATCAATGACCACTTCCGGATCGAAACGCTCGACGTAGGTCAGCGCATCGCACAGCACCAGGCGGCCTTCCGCATCGGTGTTCAGCACTTCAACCGTCTGGCCCGACATGGTGGTCAGCACGTCGCCTGGGCGGAACGCGCGGCCGCCCGGCATGTTTTCACAGCCCGCCAGCACGCCCACCACGTTCAGCGGCAGGTTCAGCTCGGCCACCATGCGCATCACGCCATATACCGAAGCGGCGCCGCACATATCATATTTCATCTCATCCATGCCTTCAGCCGGCTTGATGGAGATGCCGCCGGAGTCAAAGGTCAGCCCTTTGCCCACCAGCACGATCGGTTTCGCTTCCGGATCGGGACTGCCTTTATAGTCGATCACCGACATCAGCGATTCGTTCTGCGAACCCTGGCCCACTGCCAGGTAGGCATTCATGCCCAGCTCTTTCATCTGCTGTTCGCCAATCACGCGGGTGGTAATGTTTTTGCTGTAGGCGTCGGCCAGCTGGCGCGCCTGAGAGGCGAGATAGGCGGCGTTGCAGATGTTCGGCGGCATATTGCCCAGATCTTTCGCCGCTTTTACCCCGGCGGCGATCGCCAGACCGTGCTGGATCGCGCGCTCGCCGCTGGTCAGCTCACGGCGCGTCGGCACGTTGAACACCATCTTGCGCAGCGGGCGGCGCGGCTCGATTTTATTGCTTTTCAGCTGGTCGAAGCTGTAGAGCGTCTCTTTCGCCGTCTCTACCGCCTGACGTACTTTCCAGTAGGTGTTGCGGCCTTTAACGTGCAGTTCAGTCAGGAAGCAGACCGCTTCCATCGAGCCGGTGTCGTTCAGCGTATTGATCGTTTTCTGAATCACCTGCTTATACTGACGTTCATCCAGCTCGCGTTCTTTACCGCAGCCAATGAGCAAAATTCGCTCGGAAAGGATATTCGGCACATGATGCAGCAGCAGCGTCTGGCCCACTTTACCTTCCAGCTCGCCGCGACGCAGCAGGGCGCTGATATAGCCATCGCTGATCTTATCCAGCTGTTCGGCGATCGGCGACAGACGGCGCGGTTCGAAGACGCCCACAACGATACAGGCACTACGCTGTTTCTCCGGGCTACCGCTTTTTACACTGAACTCCATGCACTCTCCTGAATCTTAAAGACAACGGCGCTGGCTGCGGCTAGAATGTACCGCTTCGTAACGCTTACGCCGTTGCGTACGACGTTTCTGATAAAAAAGGACGTCAGTTTGTGTTTCAGTGACATTGTTATTTTTTACGTCACCTGAACGCTTGTGTCATACAATAGATCTATGACAACGGCCATTGATGATTAAAAATGGCGAATAAGCGTTGAAACTATCGATTTTCCAGCAAAAAGACAAGTTTTCACAGGCATACGAAGCGTGATTATCATTAGATATCTGGTTCGGGAAACGCTCAAAAGCCAGCTGGCAATACTCTTTATCCTGCTGTTGATCTTCTTCTGTCAGAAGCTAGTCAGGATCCTGGGCGCTGCTGTTGATGGCGAGATCCCGACAAACTTAGTTCTCACCCTGTTAGGGCTCGGCGTGCCGGAAATGGCACAGCTTATCCTGCCGCTCAGCCTGTTTCTGGCCATTTTGATGACGCTGGGGCGGCTCTACACCGAAAGTGAAATTACGGTGATGCACGCCTGCGGCCTGAGTAAGGCGGTGCTGGTCAAGGCGGCGATGTTCCTGATGCTGCTGACGGCGGCGGTGGCGGCGGTCAACGTGGTCTGGCTCAGTCCCTGGTCATCGCGCTATCAAAGCGAAGTGACGCAGAACGCCAAGGCCAACCCTGGCGCTGCGGCGCTGGCGGCCGGGCAGTTCCAGCAGTCGAGCGACGGCAACAGCGTACTCTTTATTGAAGATGTGAAGGGCAATCAGTTCGGCCACGTCTTCCTCGCCCAGCTGCGCCCGAAAGGCAATGCGCGTCCGTCGGTCGTGATGGCGGACAGCGGCCATATGGAGCAGCGCCCGGACGGCTCGCAGGTGGTGACGCTGGATAAAGGCACACGTTTTGAAGGCACCGCGCTGCTGCGCGACTTCCGCATTACCGACTTCACCAACTATCAGGCGATTGTCGGCTATAAAACCGCGACGCTGGATCCTGACGACGCGGAGCAGGCGGAGTTCGTTAATCTGTTCGGCAACCCGTCACCAGAGTTCCGTTCCGAGCTGCACTGGCGTCTGACGCTGATCTTCTCGGTGCTGGTGATGGCGCTGATGGTAGTGCCGTTGAGCGTGGTCAACCCGCGCCAGGGCCGCGTGCTGTCGATGCTGCCGGCGATGCTGCTTTATCTCATCTTCTTCCTGCTGCAAAGCTCGCTGAAATCGAACGCCTCGAAAGGGCGGCTTGATCCGGCGATCTGGATGTGGGTGGTGAACCTGAGCTATCTGGCGCTGGCGGTGATGCTGAACCTGTGGGATACGGTGCCGATGCGGCGCCTGCGCGCCCGCTTTACGCGTGGAGGCTCAGTCTGATGTTTGGCGTTCTCGACCGCTATATCGGTAAAACCATCTTTAACACCATCATGCTGACGCTGTTTATGCTGGTTTCGCTCTCCGGCATTATCAAGTTTGTCGATCAGCTGCGTAAAACCGGGCAGGGCGCTTATACCGCACTGGATGCTGGCTATTACACCCTGCTGAGCGTGCCGAAAGATATCGAAATCTTCTTCCCGATGGCGGCGCTGCTTGGCGCGCTGCTGGGGCTGGGCACGCTGGCGCAGCGCAGCGAGCTGGTGGTGATGCAGGCATCCGGCTTTACCCGCCTGCAGATTGCGCTATCGGTTATGAAAACCGCCATTCCGCTGGTGCTGCTGACCATGGCGATCGGCGAGTTCGTCGCGCCGCAGGGCGAGCAGATGGCGCGCAACTTCCGCGCGCAGCAGCTGCTTGGCGGTTCGCTGCTCTCTACCCAGTCCGGCCTGTGGGCGAAAGATGGTAATAACTTCATCTATATCGAACGCATCAAAGGCGATAACCAGCTCGACGGCGTCAGCATCTACAACTTCAGCGACGAGCGTCGTCTGAAGAGCGTGCGCTACGCCGCCACCGCCACCTGGGATAAAGAGACGCGTCGCTGGAAGCTGGGGCAGGTGGATGAATCGGATCTCAGCAATCCGAAGCAGATCGGCGGCAAGCAGAGCCTCAACGGCGAATGGAAAACCAACCTGACGCCGGATAAGCTCGGCGTGGTCGCGCTCGATCCCGATGCGTTGTCGATTCGCGGCCTCTATAACTACTCCAAATACCTGAAGCAGAGCGGTCAGGAATCGGGGCGCTATCGCCTCAATATGTGGAGTAAAATCTTCCAGCCGTTATCGGTGGCGGTAATGATGCTGATGGCGCTCTCCTTTATCTTCGGTCCGCTGCGCAGCGTCTCGATGGGCGTGCGCGTAGTCACCGGTATCAGCTTCGGCTTTCTGTTCTACGTGCTGGATCAGATCTTCGGCCCGCTCAGCCTGGTGTATGGCCTGCCGCCGGTGATGGGCGCCGTTCTTCCCAGCGCGGCCTTCTTCGCCATCAGCGTCTGGATGCTGATGAAGCGTCGGTAATTCTCCGGCGCGGTACGTTGCTGCCGCGCCGGTTTTTCTCTCCCTGCTTTCCAGGTTTTCTCTTCCCTCTGCCTTCCGCGTTTTTCCCTGGTTGCGTTCCCCTTATGCAGGCACCGCTTCTTATAGCCCGCGTTCCCCGCCAGTTTATGCTGCTGTTCCGCTTCGCCTCTCTTCTGCCGCGCTTTACTGCACTTGCCCACGCCTGTTGCCTTACGCTTTGCTGCACTTCCCCAAGCTTTACTTCTGTTGCCTTACGCTTTGCTGCACTTGCCCCATGCTTTACTTTTGTTGCCTTACGCTTTGCTGCACTTCCCCAAGCTTTACTTCTGTTGCCTTACGCTTTGCTTCTCTTATGCACCGCTCCCGGCACGCTCCGCTTCGCCTGGCTAATCGCCTCTGGCCCTGGCAGGACAACGGTAAATGTGCGCGCTTCGTTCACTGCTGCCGTTACGCTTATTAAATCCCTATTCTTTAGAAGCAGTTATTATCGCGCCTGTTTCTGTTCGTTGTCAGATAAATCCTGAAATGAATTCAATATGAATAGAATCGACTATTAGCAGGGCCATTTAATCATTCATTGTCAGTGCGATTTATATTTCTTAACAATTTGCGCCGGCCGATTATTTCATAATCCGCCGTTTGGTCTATGCTTTATAACTATTACGGTAAGTTATCGGTAATCAACCAGATAACGAAGGCAAATTCTGACACGGCGCTATTTGCGGAGGAAAGGTAATGGATAAGAAAATTGCGCCGCAGCAACAGCAAGCGGAACAGCAGGATGTCATTCCGTTGGCAGAAGAGCAGGCGGAGGTCAGCACCACACGCGTGGTTGACCGTCGCGTCCGTATTCATCGCTCTACCACCACGGCTGAGAAGCTGCTGGAGACGGAACTCTGGCATGAAGAGGTAGAGATAACACATGTCGAAAAAAATGAAACGCTTGAGGAAGGTTATTTCCCGCAGGTGCGTCAGGAAGGCGATGTGTTAATTGTGCCGGTAATTGAAGAGCAGGTAGAAATTATTCGGCGCCATATATTAAAGGAAGAAGTTCATATTCATAAGCTGAAAAAGAACGAGCCTTTTCAGCAAAAGGTCACATTACGTAGCCAGGAGATAGAGATCAGCAAGGAAGATAATTAACCGTAAACCTAAGCACGAGGAGACTATTATGGCACATGAAAAAATCGTAACTGCTTTTAATCAGGTACAGCAGGCGGAAGTCGCTAAAGAGAAACTGATTGCCGAAGGTATCGCGGAAAATCATATTGATATTATTTCAGGTGAAAGATTACGCGTAGAAGGTAAAGAGATCCGTCACCCCAGCTTCTGGCAGCGCCTGTTTGGCGATGACGTTGATGACGACTACGCAACGGAGTACAACAAAGCGATTCAGGGTGGCGGCGTGCTGCTGACCGTTCGTGCCCGCAAAGAAGATGCTGACCGTATTGAAACCCTGCTGGATCAATACTCCACCGACTATACCGCCTCTTATAACCGTGGCACGTCGACCAGCAACCGCGAATTCCTTGGCGAAACTGATGATGTTTCCGGCCGCACCACCTCTGCGGGCTTCAACGCCGGCGCTAACGGCGTTACCGGCGACAGCGATCCGACCTCCGGCGTACCGGGCACGCTGGATCACACCAGCGGTAAATCCACCGCGGGCAAAACCGGCGCAACCGATCTGCTGAGCGGCAAAGATAATACGACGACCGGCGTCACGGGCACTTCAACCACCGGCGTTACCGGCACTACCGCAGCAGGCGTGACCGGCGCGGCCCTGACCGGCAGCGAAGAGCGCGATGCGCTGAAGCTGGCGGAAGAGCAGGTAGATATTGGCAAGCGTCAGGTAAGCGATGGCGTGGTACGTCTGCGTCGTTACACCGTGGAAGATGAAGTGGCTGAAGATGTCTCGCTGTTTGAACAGCATGCTGACGTATTCCGCACTGCGGTTGACGAGCCGGCTTACCTGAGCGATGTCGACTGGTCTGAAAAAACCATTGAAGTGGAAGAGTCTCACGAAGTGCCGACAGTAAGCAAAACCGCGCGCATTAAAGAAGAGGTTGGCGTACGTAACGAAACCTCTGAGCGTGTGGAAACGGTGAAAGATACCGTGCGTCGTCAGGAAGTGGAAGTCGAGCAGACCGGCGCAACCGGCCTTGAGAAAGATCGCCTGACCGGCGTAGGCTCTACCACCGGCACCACGGCGGGCACCACCGGCGTGACGGGCGCTACTGGCGTCACCGGCACCACCGGCCTGGAAAAAGACCGCCTCACCGGCAGCGACCTTGATAAAGATCCGCTGACCGGCGTTAAGAAGTAATCTCGCCCCTAGCCCGCGCTGAGCCATTGCCACAGCGCGGGCAGCTGCGTTATCCCCCACAGCAGCAGCCCGATACAGCCCCCCACCAGCGTGCCGTTAATTCGTATAAACTGCAAATCCTTACCGATATTCAGCTCAATCTGTTGCGACATCTCACGCGCGTCCCAGCTTTTTACCGTATCGCTGATATGACGAGTAAGAAAGGCGGCAAATTCCGGCGCCACCGACTGTGCCGCCTGCTCCATATGCTGATTCAGCGATGCGCGCAGCGCAGCGTCATTTACCAGGGTTTCGCCAAGCCACAGGCCTGCTTCGGTAACGCGCTGGCCGACGCGTGAATCTTCCGCGTTCAGATCGGCCTTCAGCCAGCCGCGCAGATCGCCCCACAGCTCGCCGATATAGCGGTTCAGCGCCTCATCCTCTTTCAGGTAGCCTTTAATGGTCTCTGCGCGCTCCGCCATATCAGGATCGGTTTTCAGACGGGTAATCAGTTTTTCCACGGCGCGGTTAAAGCCGAGACGCAGCTCATGGCCCTGATCCTGGCTGACATCGTCCAGCAGCGAGTTTACCGCGCTGGAGACCAGCTCGGCGCTATGCTCGCCCAGCCATTCGGTCGGCAGCACTTTGGCCTTGATAGGATGTTCGCGCTTCAGCCAGCGCACGATCTGCAGGGCGATAAACTCCCGCGTACTTTCCTTATTAAGCAGACGCAGCAGCTGTTCAATCGCCGCATCAAGCAGTGCCTGATGACGATTATTTTTGGTCAGGCTCTCCAGCAGCAGGGCGCTGGACTGGGTTAAATCGACCTTATCGATCGCCTTATGCACCGCGCGGCGGATAAAGCCCTGAATGCGCGTGTCATCGGTCAGGTCGAGAAAGCCGCGCATCAGCTGCAGCAGATGTTGTCCTACCCGCTGCGCATTGTCCGGTGCGCTCAGCCAGTTGCCGATCAGCTGCGCGGGATCGTGACGGCGGATCAGCGCCAGCAGCGATTCGGTGCCTAAAAATTTCTCCTGTACAAAACGGCCGAGATTCTCGCCAATGCGATCTTTATTGCGCGGAATAATGGCAGTATGACGGGAGATAAAGGGCACCGGCACGCGGCGGAACAGGGCGACGACGGCAAACCAGTCGGCCAGCGCCCCCACCATGGCGGCCTCCGCGACGGCTTTTACGCCGCTCACCCAGAGCCCGGGCGGCAAAAACAGCGTGATAAGAAAGGTTGCTGCGGCAATCAGCAGCAGTGAAAGCGCCAAGCGCTTAGCTCGCTTCAGTTCGTTTATTTTCTCCATGCTACCAGCATAGCGTAGCGCGTTAAGAAAATCGTGTGGCTTTCACCCTGCGGCCATGGGTTTGCCGCCGCCGCGCCCAGGCCTCAGGCAAAGGCGAGCCACAGCGTCAGCAGCACGGCAAGCAACGCCGCCCACAGCACAATCAGCAGCCGCAGGCCGCCGCGTTTACGCGGCGGCCTGCCGGCCGCGACGAGATCGGTGGCCGGCAGCATCAATGCTTTTTCCTCGCCTTCCTCTACCCGCGCAGAAAGCATAATGCCCTTTTTCGGCACGGTAATAATGATATTTTCAACGATGCCGGCACGCTTTAATGTTTTACGCAAAATAGAGATGTTTTGATAAAGCGTATTAACCGTCACTTCCATACCGTGTTTTCGCCAGACTTCATTCATAAAATCATCCTGCGTAATAATATCTCCCTTACGCTCAATCAGTAACGCCAGACAGCGGCTGGCGGGCTGATTAATCTTCGTATCCTTTTCCGGGTAGAATTTACTGGAGGTTAATGTATGATTTATCGGATCGAAGATAACGTTATTATTAATACAGTAGAACATGATCAATCCCTCGGCGCTATAGTCCATAAGCAACAACATACAACGGGTCAATAGCGGCTCACGCTAGCATAATGACTTTATCCATTCAAACGCTGCCGAAAAATAGACGCCTTCAAAAAGATACATAATCTTATTTATAACCCCTTCGCTGTGCTGTAATTTTTAATTATGTATTATTTTGCTTTTAATTTATTGATTTTAATCATATTTAACAATGTGTTGCCAGCGGTGGTTAGCATCTTTTCTTTATTATTATGAAGTTTTATTTGTTTCTTCTGAAGTTTTCAGTTTTCATTTTTCACTTTCGCTTGTTAGCGTTTGTTGTCATTTTACTCACAACAGAGAGAACAGGCGAGGATCAGAGTTTATTCCTGCGTAACGCAGTTATGCCCTGCGTTACGGGTTAATTCCCCTGAGTAATTACCGTGTCCCTCTGTTTGTCAGTATGGCGTTTCCTGTGAGTTATTTTTCAGCGTCATTTATCGGCGCGCTTTCTTCCGCCAGGGAATAAAAGGAGAGCAATGATGCCCTCTACGATATTGAGACTTACCACGATTACACTAGCCTATAAGGATATATATGAAACGTTTTAACCAAGCCGCACTCGCTATGGCGCTGCTATTTTCTTCCGCCTCGGCGCTGGCGTACGACGGCACCGTTAATTTCAACGGCGAGATTATTGATAATACCTGCATCATCTCGCTGGGGAACGGCAGCAACAGCCTGGTGGTGCCGATGGGATCGGTGAATAAAAGCAGCTTTACCGGCACCGGGTCTATCGCCTCCACGACCCAGTTCGCGTTGGTTATGACCAACTGCCCGGCGGTGAACGCGAGTGTAAAATTTGATGGCCCCACCTATGAGGGCGACCAAAACGTGCTGGCGCTGAACCCGGGTGCCGGCGTGGCGACCGGCGTCGGCATTCAGCTCTACGATAAGGATATGGCGGCGCTGCCGCTGTTTACCGCCTCTAACCCTTACCAGTTAAAGGAAGGCGAAGATAACATCATGAGATTCTACGCCAGCTATATCGCCATGGCCGGTAGCGTGACCGCCGGCCCGGCTAATGCCGTAGCGACCTTTACCGTTAACTATAACTAACCAGCGCGGCAATGGGCCGCGGCCCTGGCCCATTGCCTTTTGGAACTGCGGCAATGACTAAACGGATTTTTGCCTTTCTGCTCCTGGCACCGCTGCTAAACGGCACGGCGTCGGCCGGGGTTATCGTCGGCGGCACGCGCATTATTTTTAACGGCGCCGCGAAAGAGACCACGCTTAACGTCACCAACCCCGACGCCTCGCCGTGGCTGATCCAGTCCTGGGCGGAGACGGAGGATCACCGTAAAGCACCCTTTATCTTCTCGCCGCCGCTTTTCCGCCTCGACGGCAAACAGAAAAACATCCTGCGCATCATCCATACCGGCGGCGCCTTGCCCGGCGATCGGGAAAGCTTGTTCTGGGCGAACGTTAAATCGATCCCCTCCACGCCCGATATGGATAACGCCCTGCAGATCGCCATTAAAACCCAGATCAAACTGATCTACCGACCGGCGGCGCTAAAAAACGGCTTTTCGCCCGAACAGATGCAAAAACTGCAGTGGCGCTGGCAGCAGGGAAAATTGCAGGTCACCAATCCCACCGCGTTTTATATGCACTTTCATTCGATCGAGATTAACGGCCATCCGCTGGCCGATCCGCAATGGGTGGCGCCTTTTGCCGTAAAACATTACTCCCTGCCGCAGCCGGTCGCGGCCGGTACGGTACGCTGGCGGCTGATTAATGATTACGGCGCGCTGACGGAGACCTTTCAGGCCAGCTATTCATCCTCGCTTAAAAACTGACACGCGATTCGGAAAGGACAACCTATGACAGGCGTAAGGATTCGCCTTTTATTCTTGCTGACGTTCGCCGCTCTTTCGCCGGCAGCGGGCAGCGGGCTGCATTTTAATCCGGCACTGCTGGAGCAGCAGGCAGCGGCAGGCGGCGCGGTCGATCTCTCCGCGTTTGAGCGTGTGCCGCAGCCGCCGGGCCGCTATCGGGTGGAAGTGGCGCTAAACCAGCAGATTCAGGAGACGCGCGACGTCGCCTTTTTTCTGCGGGCCGGGCGGCTGCAGCCCTGTCTGAGCGCGGCGACGCTGGCACGCTACGGCGTTAATGTGGCGCGCTACCCGCGGCTTGAGCAGGCGGATGGCTGCGCTGATTTGACGCAGATCCCTGATGCCGACGCGCATCTGGAGGTCAGCGCGCAGCGGCTGCTGCTGAGCGTGCCGCAGGCGGCGCTGAGCCATGGCGCGCGCGAGGCGGTCGCGCCGACGCGCTGGGATCAGGGTATCAATGCGCTGCTGGTGAACTACCGCTTTAGCGGCGCGCAGAGCGAGGCGCGGCAGGCGCACCGCAGCGGCAGCGATAACCAGTTTCTCAGCCTGCGGCCCGGCCTGAACCTGGGAGCGTGGCGGCTGCGTAATTACAGCACCTGGTCGCGCAGCCGCGACGGCCGGGCAGGCTGGGATACCCTTTACAGCTACCTGCAACGGCAGATCGTGCCGCTGCGCGCGCAGCTGACGATCGGCGAGGGCAACGCGCCTGGCGACCTCTATGACAGCATCCGCTTTCGCGGCCTGCAGCTTGCATCGGATGAGGATATGCTGCCCGACAGCCTGAAGGGCTACGCGCCGGTAGTGCGCGGCATCGCCCGCAGCCAGGCGCAAGTCAGCGTCTGGCAGAACGGCCACGTGATCTACCAGGCCTACGTGGCGCCCGGCGCTTTTGAAATCGCCGATATCTATCCTACCGGCGGCAGCGGTGATCTTTACGTCGCGATTAAAGAGGCGGACGGCAGCGAGCAGCAGCTGGTGGTGCCATTTGCTTCGGTGCCGCTGCTGCAGCGCGAAGGCCATATCAAATACAGCCTGACCGGCGGCGAGTATCGCGGCTATGGCGATGATGACAACGGCCAGCGCTTCCTGCAGGGCACGGCGATGTATGGATTGCCGCAGGGGTTCACCCTCTACGGCGGCCTGCAGCAGGCGGCGCGCTACCGCTCGCTGGCGGCAGGCGTCGGGAAAAATTTCGGCTCTCTGGGCGCGCTCTCGCTGGATATCACGCTGGCGCGCGCCAGACCGGCGCATCAACACCCTCAGCAGGGGCACGCCTGGCGCCTGCGCTACGGTAAAAACGTCATTGAGACTGGCACCAGCGTGGCGCTGGCAGGCTATCGCTATGCCACCGAGGGGTTTTACAGCCTGAGCGAGACGCTGGAGAACGGTAGCCAGCGCTGGCCGTGGGATCGGCGCCGCCAGCGAGCCGAACTCACCCTCAGCCAGAACCTGTGGCGCGACGCGGGTGCGCTGACGCTGAGCGCCATCAATGAAGATTACTGGGCGAGCGCCCGGCAGGTGCGTTCGCTAAGCCTTAGCTACAACAACAGCTGGCGCAGCGTCAGTATGAGCCTCAACTACAGCTACAGCCGCAACGCGCTGCGCCAGCAGGCGCACACGGCGCGCGAAGATCGCGTGCTGGCGCTGTCGCTTAGCGTGCCGCTCGGCCACGCGGGCGGGCAGACATGGGCAAACTACCAGTTGAACAGCGCCCGGCACGGCGGCGACAGCCAGTCGTTAGGGCTGAGCGGCGTGACGCTGGCGGATAACAACCTGAGCTGGAGCCTGCGCCAGGGCTACGCCACGCGCAACCAGGGCAGCAGCGGTAGCGCGGAGCTGGACTATCGCGGCGGCTACGGTGAGGCGGACGCGGGTTACGCCTGGGATCGTCACAGCCGCCGCCTCAGCTATGGACTCAGCGGCGCGCTGACGGCGCACCGCGACGGCATTACCCTTAGCCAGCCGCTGGGTGAGACGGTCGCGCTGGTGAAAGCGCCGGGCATCGCCGGCGCATCGCTGGTCAACCAGACCGGCGTACGCACCGATCTGCGCGGCTACACCCTGGTGCCTTACGTCAGGCCGTTTCGGGTGAATGAGCTGTCGCTTGATCCCTTATCGCTGCCGAACAGCGTTGAACTCACCCGCACCAGCGCCCAGGTGATCCCCACGCGTGGCGCCGTAGTACGTGCCGATTTCAGCGGCCGCGCAGGCCAGCGCGCCCTGATCAGGCTAACGCGCGGCAACGGCCTGCCGGTTCCCTTCGGCGCCACGGTCCGGCTGGCGGAAGAAACATCCGACTACAGCAGCATCGTCGGCAGTGAAGGCGAAGTCTGGCTCAGCGGGCTGGCTGACCACGGCACGCTACTGGTGAGCTGGGGCAGCGGCCCCGACAGCCAGTGCCAGGCCAGCTTTATGCTGCCGGCAGGGGAAGGCGAGTCCATCAGTCAGCTGCAGGCCATTTGTCGCTAACCGCATTTAAAGGAACCAGGATGCATACATTAACAGGCGCGGCGGGCATTATTATGCTGGCCGCCATACTGCCCGCCGATAGCCGGGCCGCAGGCTGCGATATCAAGGCGCCCGGAACGCAGCGCATCACGCTGCCCGATCTGCTGTTGGATCCGAACCTGCCGTTGGGCAGCGTTATCGGCAGCCAGACCCTCAGCCTGGCGGGCGTGGCCGCCCAGCGCTGCGTCGGCAGCATTCCGTATCAGTCGATGATGAGCGGCAGCTGGAGCCGACCGAGCGGTACGCTGCCCGGCGTTTATGAGACCGGCGTGCCGGGCGTAGGGGTAAAGGTTTCTGATTACCTGTTCAGCGATCGAACGGTGCCGCTTGCGGAGACGCTGACGCCCGACCCGAACGCGCCGCTTTCCGGCAGCGACATTCAGCTGCTGTTTTACCGCACTGGCGATATCACGCCGGGCAGCTTTCCCGGCGGCGAAGTGGCGCGCTTTACGCTGCCCGACGCCAGCGGCGATCCGGTCGTCGCGATCAGTCTGCAGGCGGTGGCGGGCAGCGTGCGGCTAAAAAGCTGCTATGCCAAATCGCCGAACCTGACGGTGCAGCTGGGCCGCGTTAACCGTAGCGCCTTTGTCGGCATGAGCAGCAGCGTGGCGCCGACCTCATTTAACGTAGAGCTGGTGTGTCAGGGCGATCTGCCGGTAAAGGTGGCGTTCTCGACCGTCGGCGGCGCATCGTCGCCAGAGCCGGGCATTGTACCGATCGAAAGCGGAGAGGGCACCGCCAGCGGCGTGGCAATAAAAATTATGCATCGCGACGGCTCGCCGCTGCGTTTCGATACGCCGCAGCCCTATCGCCTTCACGGCGAACCGCAGGTGACGATCCCGCTGCTGGCGACCTATACGCCGATCGGCACCTCTATCACGCCCGGCAAGGCGCACGCGGCCATCACCTTTACCATTACGCAGAACTAGAGCGGGCCACTTACCGAACGGGATGAGAACACCGGAAAGGTTCTGCGCCCGCAGAGAGCAGGGCGCAGAAGGGGGATATCAGGAGATAAAGTTTTTGCCCTGCTTCAGCACCACATCGCAGGCTTTGGTTTTCACCTTCTCGCCAAGCGGGGTGTTGCTCAGGCTTTTCAGGTTTAGCTGCTGGCCGTTGCCGGTATTCAGCAGACCCATCAGACCTTGCTGGTAATCAGGCTGCTGCGCCTGGGCGGTACTGTTTTGCAGGCCGAGTTTGCTCAGCACCTGATCTTTGATATTGGCGACATTGTTATCCACCACGTTATGCTTCACGCAGTATTCCATCACCCCGGCGGCGTTAGTCATGCTGTTACTGCTGACTGCCTTATCGCCACCGTTCAGCAGGCCGGCCAGCGAGGAGAGCGAGAGGCCGTTCTGTGCGTTCGCGCCGTTCTGCGTGGTGCTGGTGGTATTGCTGTTTTGCTGGCTCAGCTGCGATGCCGCGCTGTTGAGCTGATCCTGCCAGCTTGCCGCCAGCGCCGTTCCCGTCACCATAAAAGAGAGCATACCTGTCGTCAGCGTCAGGCGCTGTAAAAGCTTTTTCATTTTTAACCTCGTTTTTATATCCGGCGCGCCAACAACAGCGCGCCCGCTATCAGCTGGTTAGGACTGCCGATGAGCAGGGGAGTTCCGGCTAAAGCGCTGCAGAGCGCTGCCTGAGAAGGCGATTGAGATTAGTCTGTAGGCTAAGGCGAAATTTTCGTCACTTAGCGCACGCTATGGACGATTGAGGTTGCGCAGGTGGCCGGTAAGGGTATAATCCTCAACGTTTTCCGCATACCCTTCAGTGCCGAAGTGGCGAAATCGGTAGACGCAGTTGATTCAAAATCAACCGTAGAAATACGTGCCGGTTCGAGTCCGGCCTTCGGCACCAAGTACTCTTCCAAGACTATCCGAGAAAGTCCAACTTTACCTTTAAAATCAAGGTTTATAGCCTTTTTTACGTCCTGATCCGTCCGAGGTGGTCCGTTGAAATCCGGATGCTATTGGGGGCATAATTGGGGGCATCTTAACTTCGATTAGAAATGTGCCCCCAAATGAAGCTCAACGCCAGACAGGTCGAAACCGCAAAGCCAAAAGGCAAAACTTATAAAATGGCCGATGGCGGTGGTTTGTACCTTGAGGTTTCGACCAAGGGTTCCAAATACTGGCGCATGAAATACAGACGCCCCTCTGACAAAAAAGAGGATCGCTTGGCATTCGGTGTTTGGCCTACCGTAACGCTTGCTCAGGCAAGAGCAAAGCGTGATGAAGCTAAAAAGCTGTTAGGGCAGGGGATTGACCCAAAAGCTGAACAGAAGGAAGCTCAGGCCGAAAACGCAGGGGCATATACTTTTGAAACCGTCGCTCGCGAATGGCATGCCAGTAACAAGCGCTGGAGCGAAGACCATCGTTCACGCGTTCTCCGTTATCTTGAGCTTTATATCTTTCCGCATATTGGCACGTCAGATATTCGCCAGCTCAAAACCAGTCATTTGTTAGCCCCGATTAAAAAAGTTGATGCCACGGGTAAGCACGATGTTGCGCAGCGTCTTCAGCAGCGCGTTACGGCGATAATGCGCTATGCTTTGCAGAACGATTACATTGAATCCAACCCTGCTATTGATATGGCCGGGGCACTTTCTACCGTCAAGGCTCGCCATTACCCCGCATTACCCTTCAGCCGTTTCCCTGAATTTCTTGAGCGCCTGGCCGCATACCGTGGGCGTATCATGACCCGTATTGCTGTAGAGCTTTCATTACTAACTTTCGTCCGTTCCAGTGAGCTGCGTTTTGCCCGTTGGGATGAGTTCGATTTCAAAAGGGCTTTATGGAAAATTCCTGCTCAGCGTAAAGAGATAGAAGGAGTTCGTTACTCTCATCGTGGCATGAAGATGAAAGAGGAGCATCTCGTACCGCTAAGCCATCAGATTTTAGCCCTGCTGGAAAAGTTGAAGCAGTTAAGCGGTGACAACGAGAGGCTCTTTCCCGGCGATCACGATCCTAAAAAAGTCATGAGCGAAAATACGGTTAACAATGCTCTGCGCGCTATGGGGTATGTCACAAAAACCGAAGTTTGCGGGCATGGCTTCAGGACAATGGCACGAGGCGTGCTGGGTGAGTCAGGATTGTGGAGTGATGATGCGATAGAGCGGCAGTTGAGCCACTCCGAGCGTAATAATGTACGCGCTGCTTACATTCATACCTCTGAACATTTGGATGAGCGCAGATTGATGGTGCAATGGTGGGCGGATTTTCTTGATGCAAATAAGGTGGAGTTTGTAACCCCCTATGATTTCGCAAGGCAATGATGAATTTGAAATGCAGGCTTACAAGATAAAGATAACTGACTGATATTAAATGTGATTTATCTTATCTCGCTATTTTAGCTACTATAATTATAGTTTGACAAAAAAAAATTTCTTAATCATATTACTCTAAAGGTTCTCATTTATAGTAATTTTCTGGAAAATTTTTTTAGCGATTTTTTGGTATAAAATAGAATGAATTATCAAGCGATAAGTAAAATATTTAGTCGTAATGTTGTATTGGAAATAGCAAAGAAGAATAGATTAGAGTTGTTTAGAAGTATTCTCATGGAGAATTACCCTTCGTACAACTCAAAAGGTAAGTCTATATCTAAGATATACGATGAAATGTATACCTTGCTGAAAAAGAAGTATAGAAACGAGTATGTTTACAAGAACGAAATAGCAAAAAATATAATAAGAAAAAGTCACAAATTTTGTAATGTTAGTTATGTTAATGAATTTAAGGTTAATGGTTGTATAGCTGACGTGGCTATTTTTAATGATACTTCCACCGCTTACGAGATTAAGACAGAACTCGATTCTTTTGAAAGGCTGGATGACCAACTATCTGTTTATAAGGATGTTTTTGAGTTTGTTTATATGGTTGTACCTGAAAAGAAAAAAACTCAAGCGCTAAGAGTTGCACATGATAATACTGGGATAATAACTTTAAATGAAAAAAATGTCCTGAATTATGAACGGATGGCTATTTCAAATATAAAATCCCTTTCCAAAGAAAAAATATTTAATTGTTTAAGGCCTTCTGAGTATGCTTCTCTCTATGAGGAAATAGTTGGCACTAAAGCTTCTGGAAGAGCTGCCGATATTAAAGGTATGTGCAGAAGTGTTTTTGTTGAGCTGGACATAGAAAACGCGCATAAGGAAATGCTAAAAAAATTAACAGCAAGAGGTCTTGAGCGATTTGAAAAAGATCATTTTCTTTTTCTTCCTCAGTCACTGCTGGCTACATTATTAAATTTGCGATTAAATAGAAAGAGCTTAATGACACTTAGGGAAAACATGGTAGAAACATTATGTTAATTGATAAGGAATCACAGCATGTACTATTGTTATTTGAGAGCAAAGCAATATGAACTATTAGCTGTTAGGTCGTGTTTACCGAAAATAGTTCAGAAAAATATGGCTATTATCATTGAGCCTGTTAGAGAAAATAATAGGGATTTATATAGTTGTTTGAGGGATGCAAAAAATGAAAATGCAAGATTGATATTGATAGTTAACCCTAAGTGCGGGGAGCTAGAGGGAAATGAAAGGCTAACAGAAGAATTAATAAAAGGTGCTATCGAATTATATCCCCAAGTTGAGCTTGGTTTTATTGTGGATGATACTACTAGCCCCACACAGGTCACTTCTTTTTTCAATGCATATCTCCAGCAAGCAAAGTCTATTATACATAAGAGCAGTTATGTAAATGCTCAGCAACTCCTCAATATTGAACTTTCTGATAGGTTATTTAAAAGCAATATATTTATTGAAGGTAAGTGTAGTGCAAGTTATGTATCAAACTTTAACCAAACCTTTAAAGTGTTAGTACATGACGGATTAAATCGAACTCAGACAAATGCTGGATATGCTAATAATATTATTGAGTTTTTCTCAGATTTATATTTGAACTACAGACAGATAGGATTTCAGGGTTTTGGTGATTTTTCAATAGTTGGCGATCATTTTGTAGAAGGTGGAGGTCAAGCCGTCACAGCAGTGATACATGTTACTTATGAGGATACAGACAAAACACAAATTCTAGCTCATCATTTTTTGTCGGATCCAAGAGTGGCGGCTGAAGATGTTGCTATTTTGATTGATGAAGCACTCGAAAAATTAGAAGCATTTATCACTAGTCAAAGACCTGATATTTTAAATTGGTCTACTGCTTGTAAAGAATTAATTGCCATTTATAACACTCCGGGCGAGAGAACCAATCTTGCTTATATTAAAAAGATGACAATTAAACATCATTTTGAATTAATGCATAACATTTTGTGATGATATTGAGAGGCGCATTCTGCGCCTCTTCTTTATTATGTGAGCAATAGTAATTTCTTTTGAATTTCTGCCCAGAATCCTTTGAAGGCATACTCTATTAAATAATAAGAGCGACTGTCTCTGTTTATAGGCTATGAGCTATTTAACCTCCAGCGCGCAATGCTACCCCCGCCTCGCCTGCCCGCTTTGTGCATCGTTTTTTATGCAGCTGCATGAACCGGGCAAAGCCTCGCCGGGTGTGGGCTGACAGGGTATCTGGAACGCTGCATTTTGCATGCAAATCCATGCACCTTATGCATGCATCGCTATTTACAACCGGGCTGGCCAGAAAAAGGGCGTTGAAAGGACTAAACGCGGAGACAAAAAAGCCGCTGTTTTCAGCGGCCGTTGTGGTTAGTGGAGAGTGCGGAAAGATGAACCGTAGCGCCCGATAGTCTGGCGTCCTTTGACCGGCTCCGGGGGGACTGCGGGGGTCGCTTCAGGTTGCGGCGGCGCGGTAATCACCTTCGTAATGCTCTCATTCGTTTTGAAGGTGCAGGAGCAGTCAAGGTTTGTGCACTGGTGATAACGTTCCTTCACCTGTTCAGACATATACCGGCTTGAACGGGTATGGGCCGGGCTTTTGCAGTACGGGCAGTGCATCATTTCTTTTTATCAGGCAATGCTGACCGCGTTTACGCAGCCGAAAGCGCTCAGCCCGTTTGAGTCTGTGAGCGAGGCTGACCTGAAGGCCATGAGCGCCAGTCAGAAGGCCGAACCGCTGGCCACGCACTACCTCAACACGCTGGCCGTGCCGGTCGTGGGTGAAGACCTGTGCCGCTACGAGCACCGCGCGTGGCAGGTGCTGCCGTACCGCGTGCTCAGCCGGGAAATTGCCGCGCTGTTCCAGAAGGTGCGCGCGCCATTCTCGGCAACCGGTATCGGTGGTATCGTGGATACCCTTAAGCTGATGGTGCCGCAGATGGACGCACCGCCCCACCGGCTGATTGGCTTTCGTAACGGCGTGTTTGACACTGTGACCGGCGTATTCGGCCAGCATAGAAAAGAGTACTGGCTCCGTACCGTTAACAGCGTCAACTACACCACCCCGAAAGCGGGCGAGAATCTAGCGGATGATGCACCATACTTCTGGCAGTGGCTGACGCGGGCGGCCGGACGTAATGAAACAAAGCAGGAGCATATCCTCGCGGCGTTATTTATGGTACTGGCCAACTGCTATGACTGGCAGCTGTTCCTTGAGGTCACCGGCCCCGGCGGCAGCGGGAAAAGCGTGATGGCCTCCATTGCCCGCCTGCTGGCCGGAGAGGACAACACCACGGCCGCGACCATCGATACGCTGGAATCGTCGCGGGAACGCGCCAGCGTGGTCGGCTACTCCTTAATTATTCTGCCTGACCAAGAGAAGTGGAGTGGTGACGGCGCGGGCATTAAAGCCATTACCGGCGGCGACGCCGTGGCGATTGACCCGAAGTACCGCGACGCCTATTCAACGCACATTCCGGCGGTAATACTGGCGGTAAACAACAACCCGATGCGCTTCAGCGACCGCAGCGGCGGCGTCTCCCGTCGCCGGGTAATCCTGCCGTTCCCGGACGTGATACCGGCAAACGAGCGCGACCCGCAGCTGCTGGAAAAGATTGCCGGTGAGCTGGCGGTTATCGTGCGCCACCTGATGCAGCGCTTCACCCAACCTGATGATGCCCGAGAGCTGCTTCAGGCGCAGCAGTCGTCAGAGGAGGCGCTGGGAATCAAGCGTAGCGCCGAC
This sequence comes from Mixta gaviniae, assembly GCF_002953195.1. Classification (GTDB taxonomy): domain Bacteria; phylum Pseudomonadota; class Gammaproteobacteria; order Enterobacterales; family Enterobacteriaceae; genus Mixta; species Mixta gaviniae. Next base: position 650,350 of record NZ_CP026377.1, read on the forward strand.
CCGATGGTCGACTTCTGCGGCTACCTGACGCCGCTGAGTACGCCGACCGGGCTGTTTATCGGCAATGCAAATATCCGCCCCATGAACCCGCGTCGCTATCTCTATCACGCCTACCTGTCATTTATGGAGGCCAGAGGTTATCAGCACCCGATGAGCCTGACGGCGTTTGGCCAGGCGGTGCCGCAGACGCTGAAGGAGTACGAGATAGAGCTGCTGAAGCGTAAGACGAAGAACGGCATTCAGACTAGCCTTGATCTTAGCGAGGACTGCGAGGCCAACTGGCTGCCGCGCTGCGATGCATAAATCATACGAAAAGATCAAACCTGCTCTGGCCGGTTTGTGCCAAAAGCGGAAGTTATCTATCTGGTGATAATTTGTGCGATTATATGAGGTTAAGGTTGTAAGCGATATTTTAATTAAATATATAAAGGAATAAGTTATTCATGGTCCGGTCACAAACCACTGTGAAAATTTGCAAAAAATTGAATGCTGTTGGCTCCGCTTCCCCATGAGAAAAAATACCCACATACTTAAACGTAATGGAAATTATTGTTCGATTTGGTCTGTAACTGCCATAAAATCCATACCTATCCAGCAGTGCTTATACTGGCGTCCCCTTCTCCATAATATCTACTGGACGAGTTTCTTCTGCTCCCGCCCTAGATTCGCGTCAAATAAAAAAGGGTGTTGTTAAATATACCAATCATGAATTACTTATAATTTTATTATACTGGTGCGTGCTACTACCTCCATTGACTTGAAGGGCACGCAACCTTACATTGCTAGAAGTGATGTCAATCCATCACTACGTTTGGCTAAGAATACTCATTTCTTGATGTAACCCTGCATTGGATAATACGGATTTAATAACTGATAAAAGTAATCTTTCCCCAAATTCAGAGATAAATCCTTCATCAGAGTAGCTAAAAACATACTCACTAATTCTATTGTGTGCAATTGAACAACGAATGCGATATATCCAGTATGATATAACCTTTACCAGAAAATCATTGAATAGACCAATATCATTCTTATTTATTAACCTTACGGTACTGCCTTGGTGCTGTACTGAAGTTGCTAAAGTTGCAGGGTTATAGTTATTTTCATTAAGGTGCTTAATGTTAACACTCCAGCGAGCCTCATCAGATAATGGATTCCCTTCTTTACTATATCCTTGAAACATATCCTTTGCCAGTGCCTCGTAATTTATTATTAGTGACATGGACTCTATTATTTCATCAAAGCTAGTGACGTAGTTTTTTATGATATATTCTAAGTGAGATATCTCATTGCCCTTGCTACATATCTTCAAGGCGTCAGCATAACCTTTCAGATCATTGGTATTTATTGCTTTTAATTTTGATATCCTTACAGCATCAAACAATAACTCTAATTGATGATAATATTTTAGATAACGTTCAAAGGTACTTAACGAATAAATGGCCATCACCATTGACTCATTATGATTCAAGGACGGATATTGATAGTTTTGTTTTATTTTTATATTTCCTATAGTTCTTACTTTTCCGACAGGCTTCTCTTTATGGGTATATCCCCCCCATAATTCAGATGTATTCATTATACTTAAGTAATACTCATAATGTTCAGGCTCAATTACAACATAATGACTACTGAATTGATGATTAGCTTCACAGGTGCCAGCCAGTATGGAGTCATAAAAAAAAGCGAACAATCTATTTTTTGATAATGAATATACATTTTCTTGATGATCAAGATTCATTAAACATAATGTTGCGATTAACTCATCATTTTCATTTTGAATATCTACATCCATAACAGTGTTTGTATTTATTGATTTTTCAATCTCACGAACAGGTATAACCACATTGCCATTAACGCTTAAATAATAATTATTCAAAACTTCCAGCGTTAATTTTGGGGTATTATCATCTTCTTGACCAAGTTCGTTTACTTCAAGCCCCCCTCTTCCTGCTGACTATATTCTTCCTGAAAATCAGGAAGCATGCTTTCATATAAATCAATAAATTTTCTTTTTGCTTCATCTGTAAGGTTTAAGTTTTCCATTATTCACTCTGCTGCTAGTGGCCAACATTCATTTAGATGTGTTTCTCCACATTCTCTTATGAACTCTTTGAATCCAGTATGTATCAGCTTCCTTGTAATGAAACCCATATTAGCTTTCTTAGAAAACTGACCTAGCTTGACCCCATTAAAATTCACTAATCCTAATGGGTCTGAATCTCCATCGTGCACTCGTTTTAGCAAGGATTCAATAGCCTGATCAACACGATGTTTTTTTCCATTCTTTAAACTTTGTTGAATGGCACTGAATAATGACATCATGACATTTTCAGAGCCAAACCAAATTTGTGCATCACCCAGTTTAACGTTGTGTTCTTCTTCTAGTGTACTCACATCAGAGTAAATAACCCAAAATAACGCATCAAGCTCCACAAACTTCTTCAAATAGCTTATATACTCTTCAAACTGAGCAGTAAGCTCACTTTCAGAAAGATCAAAGGAGCCTTCATCAATTAGTTTTTGTGCGACTAAGTTTTCTTTGTCAGATTCGTGGGATGAAGTAATAAATGCATGATAGGAAGAAACGATGTTACTCAAATGATATTTATTTGACTGAGTTCTTCGTTTTGTTTCCTTTTCAGTGATAATTTCAATTGAAGGTATTTCAGGGCTGATTGTTTCTTTCAATGACATGAAAAGCAACTCTATTTGATGCCTCATTGACATTGCTTTTTGCCCTGAATTAAGCACTATCATTCTATAAATTAATTTGCTTAAACTTGGTTCGAGCCAATATTCCAACAATAAAGTCTGATTTTCTTTAAAAACAACCCCGCTTTCTTTTAGGTCATTTAAAATGTAAGTTCTCTGGAGGCCATCTAATATGTCGACCACCCCGTTGCTTGAAAGTAATCGTTCAAGGTCCTTCTCATTTCCGATGCTTCTAATTATATTTTCGACCAAGTGATGTTTAACGGATAGCGTGATAGAGGGCAAGAGAGCACCTTCTATAATGTCTTCCTTTAATCGCCTGTATGCTTTGTGCGTTTCTCTTTTTCTCTGAATGCTAAATTCGCCAAAATTATTACCAACTATATCCAGAAATTTCTCTGGAGATGCTTGGCAATATATTACATGCGTGTCGCTTTTTATATCTTTCGTGTTGCCAATAACTTTGAATGTCATAATGCAGTCCACTCTAGAACGAGGAAAAATAGTTGATTTTTTAATTTAATCTATTAAATTAAGAAAATCAACATGATTTTGAGTTTTTTATAACTACTTTCAGTCTGTGAAAAAATACCTATAAATTCATTAATAAACAGATGAAACTAATCATATTCCTGCATTCCTAATGCAGTAATTTGAAATCACTTTAATCCTTTTGTTAACATCTTAAGGTGTTTATAAATAAACACATTGTTTAGAATAATAACTATAAATGAAATAATTAACAAGTTAAATATAACAAAGCGCCTGCCCTTTTATCACCCTCAAACACAAATGCGATTATCTTATATAAAAACATTATAGATATGAGGCTGTCATTAGGAGATGACTTTAATTTCTTATTATATATTGACAATTATGACAGTTTTTGGCTTTGTTACGTTTTTTGTCTACAAGATTTAATGGTTTTTTACGTCCATCAGTTGAACTCACAGTCTACAGCAGCCTTTCACTTTAGAAGATCAGTGAATTAGTGAAGTTCTGCCATAAGCCTTCAGGCTGACACCGATTTGCCAAGCGATGGAGCTAGCTAATGGCTTCAATGCGATAGATAACCATCCGAACAAGCCAAGCAGGGCAGGCCAGATTTTTACGCCTGAAAGTGAACAGTGTCACCCTCGGGTGAAGGGGGATGAACAGTAAAAATGTAAGAGATCACTATTTAACTATATGATAGTTATCAATAAAAAAAGAAAGGTGAACAGGGTAAACACTTTTCAGTAAAACCTTTTTTTTCTGAGTGAATATTAAAATTTAGGGGCGGTAGTGCCGGTAAGGGTCTACGGCACGGAACTGAACCGAAAGGAAAAAATTTATGAAAAAAATAAATGGGTGATTTTTAATCAAAACTACAACTGCCTGTTTTTAAACACGTAGCCATAAATTAACTTGGGGGCACAAAAAGGGGCACTCTTGGGTTTTTCTTATAAAAAACACTATAAAAACAGTTTTTTGCATTAGTATTCGAGTCCGGCCTTCGCACCAAGTATGCAATCAAGTCGCCCAGGGGCGGCTTTTTTTGTGTCCGGAATCCAGTATCCGCAAGTCTTTCCTCGCTTTTTCACGCAACCTAAGTCAATCCATATCAAGTCGCTAGTGATTATAGCGCCGTGCGTATATTTGGGTTCGATAGTGGTTATATATTCATAAAGGTCATGGCAGGAAAATTTTATGACTCTGAAAAACATCAATGTGCGTTCTACAAAACCGTAAGAAAAGAAGTATACCTTTGTCGATTACGATGACGATGGCATGTTTATGCTTATTCCCTAAGGGCTTAAATAATGAGATAAAGCATATTTCGTAGCATCAGAATGGCCGATGAATAAGATTACGCAGTTCATTCATCCCTATCCCCCACGGCCTGTCATACAAAATTTTTATCACCTCGATCAGATCACTCAGGGTTACTTTAATCAGGATTACGCTCTCATTAATGACAGCGAGGAAACCATTGAAGGTATCATTGGGCTTTTTATACAATCTGCGCCGGAATGGGTTAGCAGAAGAAGCCGATGCCTTCATCACCAGTAGTAAAGACCCTCTGAAAGACGCACTTAAAACCCGGTACGACTTTGATTTTTCACCAGCGCTTTGGCAAACCACAGCCTATCGCTTTCTGATGACAGTACGCAGGCTGGCGCTCAGCCGCATATAAACGCTCACCATGGCTCACGCCTCCAGAAATGCAGGGCAGAACTTCTTAAACAGATCCAGCCTCCCGGTCTACCTGTCGCCTTTTGGCAAAATGAACAAACTCTCCTCACACCTTGATAGTGTATTTAATCGTGATGCAGTACCACCCCCAACTCTGGCCTTTGCCAAAAAACTGGCGTATGAATAGCGCTATTTCAACGGTAAATCAGCAAGGAATCGCTATGTTGCAAAAAGAGATATTCCCCGCAAATACCAAATGGACAATCATCGCTATCGGTACCCTCGCCGGGCTGCTATGGGCGTTACCGTCCGGGCTGCATCTGCAGGGCCGCTATTCGTTCTACCTGCCGCCGCTTGTGCTGTCGGCGGCCTGCGTACTCGCTTTCACACTCTATCGTCTTAACGCCGTTAAGCCCTGGCTCGGTGCGCTGCTGACGCTGCCGTTTATCGCGCTGATGACTGGCTGGCGGCGCTGGAACTTCCCGGAGATGACGGCAGGCGAGTTTCATTTCCAAAACAGCTGCGCCATCATCTTTCTGCTCATGCTGGCGATGCCGTTTTTAGCTGCGTTCTGCAATGAACCGGCGCAGAAACAGGGCAAGGGGGCATTAAGCGCCTTTATCACCGGCGCGCTGTGGAATAACACCTTCACCTTTGGCGTCACGGCCATTATGACCGGGCTGTTCTGGCTGGTATTGATGCTGTGGAGCAAACTCTTCAGCATGATCGGCATTAAGCTGTTCGAGCAGCTCTTTTTTGATAATGCTTTTTTCCCGTCCATGGCAACCGGAGCGGTGATCGCCGCAGGCATCGTATTTTGTCGACGCCTGCCGGGCGCCGCCGGCATGTACCGCAATCTGATCACGCTGGCGGTCAATGTACTGCTGCCGCTGCACGCCATCACATCGCTGCTGTTCCTGGCCTGTCTGCCTTTTACCGGGCTGGCGATTATCCCGAAGTCTTTTTCAGCCGCAACGCTGCTGCTCTCCATGACACTGCTGATGCTGGTATTCAGCGCGATAGTGGGCGAAAGCGCGCCAGGGGGATCACGCTGGCAGCGTGCGGTTGCCCGTCTGGTACTGGTTGCGCAATATCTTACGCCGCTACTGGCAGCGCTGGCTGGCTGGGCGCTGTGGCTGCGTATCGGCGAATATGGCTGGACGGAAGAGCGCGTTTACGCTGTGGCTATCGCACTGCTTGCCTTTAGCGGCTCGCTGCTGCTGTTAAGGGCGCAGCGACGCGCCTGGTCACAGGGCGCCGGCAACATGAACACCTTTACCGTTTTGATGCTGGCGCTGACTGCCTGCGGCGGGTTTTTGCTGCATACGCCCGTGCTGGATCCGCTGCGCATCAGCGTGAAAAACCAGCTGGCGCGCTATACGCAGGGCAAAGCAAAAGCGGATACGGGAGATATCTATACCTTCAGCAATGCGGGGCGGCGGGGCAAAGCGATGCTGCAAGAACTGAAGGCGCATCCGCAGTGGCTCAACGATCCTGCCGGGCAAAAAAGCCTACTGATGCAAATCCTGGCAGGGCAACAGACCGATAGCACTAAGCCAGGCGTCAGTGACCTGCAGCGTAGCATCCCATTGCGTGCAGGCAGCGAAGCGCCACCCGAAAGCTGGTGGCAGGCGCAGGCAGAATATATAGATAGTTCGCTCAGCACCTGCCTGATGGAGGCGGGCTCCTGTCTGGTCTGGATGCAGGATCTTAATAACGATGGTGCGCCGGAAGTGCTGCTCTATAACCACTATCAGCCCGCGATCGCCGTCTACACCCGACAAGACGCAAAGTGGCGTCAGGCGGGTAACGCAATGCTGTCGGAAAGCGCCGACAAAGCCATCCGCGAAGGGATGCCGAAAGCGGTCATCAAACCCTGGCGCGATCTGGAGATCAATGGTCAGCGCTATCCGGTACAGTACTATGGCCTGGATGATTAACAGCGGCCGCGACAGAGAAGGTGATATGGCGCAATACTGGTGGAAAGATTTACGCGATCGCGACAACGTCTGGCAGGGGCTGGAGCTGATCGTACAGAAGGCACAGCAGCCTGGTTATGCCATGGAGATGCTCAGCGGCCACCATGGGCGAATGGCGTTACAGTTCCAGGGCGAGACGCTGTTCTGGGCCTCGATGTTGAAAGATCACGCCGGCGTCTGGCTGGTCTTTAATGCCGATCATCCCGCGCAGCAGGGGTTACTGCCGCCGGTAACGTCAGCGGATGTGGAGTCCGTTAAAAAGCAGGGAACCCAGGCGTGGACAGGCGAATGGTGCCGCTATTTTGCCCGACAGCTGATGGCGGCGCCGGAGGCATTATTGCCTGCGCGCCGCTGGCTGCTGCGGCCAATGGCGTATACCACGCCTGCCGCGCCCTGTGCCAGCCAGCCGCCGGCCAGGGTAGAGAACTGGTCTTTTCATGCGCCGGCCAGCGCCGGCAATATCGGCTGCGACTGGACGCTCTACGGCGAAGATTTTCCTGATTTAACGGCTCCGCAAAAGGTGAGCCTGGTAGACTGGTGGTGGGGCGGTAACTTACTGCTGGGGCGCTACGCCATCGATAAACATGCAGGCAGGCTAAAATGGTGGCGTAAAAAGAGCCGTGAGGGCGCCTTGCCGCCGGTGCTGGTTTGGTATATCGCCGGGCTGGCCTCCTTCGTGATCCTGGATGGTCACTACCGTTTACAGGCGGCGCTGGAAGAGGGCATCCCGCCGCTGTTTTTGGTACTCAGTGAACTGGATGAACGGGAGTATACGCCCGATGCGCAACACCAGTTGCGCATTGTCCGGGCGCTGGAACAGCAGCAGCGTAAAAATCCCGTCTGCAGCCTTGAAGGGGTCAACCAAACGCTGATCAATCTCTATGATAATCGTGCTTTATATTCTGCCACGCACAGCCGTGCCATTCTGGGTGACGGAGCCGGCTGGGCGCGGGAGGTGAAGGCCTATTTACGTAAACATCAGCTTGAGGAAAAACTGGAAAATATCCTTAAACGGATAAACGAAATGTAAAAGAGACACCCTCTCTTCAGCTGGCGCAGTTGTATTTAAAAAACACGATAACTTTGTACACACTGTCGATGGAGCCGCTATGCCTGTTAACGTCGCTATTTATCTTTTTGATAACGTTGAAGTGCTGGATTTTGCCGGGCCTTATGAAGTGTTTACCTGCGCCTCCCGTGTCCATCACGGCGATTCTCCGCTGTTTACTGTTTTTACGGTAGGTGAGTCATTAAAGCCCGTGCATGCCCGGGCCGGCCTGAAAATTGATCCAGATTTTTCATCAGATAATCATCCGGCAATTGATTGTTTAATCATACCCGGCGGGGTCGTCACGGCTGAACTGGAAAAGGCGAACGTCATCGAATGGATTCAACAGCAGGCTTTAAAAACAACCCTCACAGCATCAGTATGTACGGGTGCTTTTTTGCTGGCTAAAGCCGGGCTGCTGACAGGTAAGTCGGCGACAACTCACTGGGAAGATATTGACGATCTGCGCGCCATGTTCCCACAGGTAGCCGTTAAACAGGGCGTGCGCTGGGTGGATGAAGGGGCGATTGTCTCTTCGGCCGGGATTTCTGCAGGTATTGATATGAGCCTGCATTTAGTCGAGCGGCTGACTGACAGGAGGCTTGCTGAACGTACCGCCAGACAGCTGGATTTTGACTGGACCGAAAATAAAAAAATGCGCCCGCAGGCGCATCTTATTTAGTGCAGGCAGCACTGCTTATATTTCTTACCGCTACCGCAGAAACAGGGGTCATTCCGGCCCGGCTTCTGTTCGACGACGATCGGCTGCTGCGGCTCAGGCACCGCTTCCGGCTGGGCGATCCAGTAATCATGCAGCGCCAGCGCCGCAGGGCGGATGGCGGCGAAACGCGCTTCCATCTCTTCCGGGGAAAGCGTCTCCAGCTGCGGGAAGTTCTCTTCCTTGCCGTGCAGGGCGATGGCGTCCAGCGCGGGCTGCAACTCTGCCGGCAGCGCTGACCAGTCGCTCAGCGCCACGCCGCGCATATAGCCAAAGCACCACTCTTCCACCACGGTGAAATCTTCGCCTTCGGTCTCACGCACGCCGAACAGCGGATCGAACTGCTCAGGGAACTCCGCCAGACGATCGGCGATGTCATTCATATGCTGGAAGCAGAGTTCCATAAAGCGGTTCATCTCGCGCTCGTTGCTCCACTTGGGGATACGGTTCTGCCCGCCCCAGAGCGCCACCAGCCACTCGCTCGGCTCGATGCTTCTCGGGCCGGAAAGCACGGCGGTCAGCAGACCATCCAGTTCGGCGACATCCACAATCGACTCGTCGCTGCCATATTTCTCCAGTATTTCGTCAAGCCATTGCAGCTCTTTCTCGGTCAATGGGCCTTCTTTCATACTGTGCCTCCTGGGCGCTTAAGTTCAAAACCGCAGCAGTGTACACGCTTATTCACTGAGCTTAGCGATAAATCTGGCAACAGGCCTGACGGGATAGGGTTATCCCTGTAAATAGTAATGATAAGCGGCGATGTTCTTGCCATCGTTTCGCGGCCCGCTGGCTTACCTTTGCAGGCTTAATCACCATAACGAGGAAAGGAAAACATGCCAGCGATTGCATTAGAGACTATTAAGGGCGCGCTTATCAGCGGCATTGAAAACGCGCAGGCAGACTATGCGCGTATGTCCGGCGGCGAGTGGGTGTGGGCGGCATCGGAATATATGGTGACGACCTATGTCGCCAGAGCGCTGAGCGAGATGGAAGGCGCTAAATTCGTGACGATTGAAAGCAACGGGTTGACGACGATGGATTATGCGTGCGCGCCGACGCCAGGCCCGAAGCCGCGCAAGGCTCGTCTGCGCGGACGCTTCGATATCCTGCTGTGGTGGGGCAACTCAAAGCCAAGGGCGGTGATTGAAATCAAAAACCAGCCGGGCGGCCCGTCGGGCTGGTACAAAGATATTGAGCGCATTACGTCGGTGCTGAATATGGGCAACGGCGAATCATCCATTGAGTTCGGCGCCTTTGCCTATTATTACTCTGCGCCGGTAGGGGTGCGCATGAGCGCTGAGCAGCGCGTGGCCGGCAAGTTTGAAAGTATTGAGAATTACGTCAGGGATCGGATTGGAGATAAGTTTCAGGTTCAGCAGGTTACTTCAGATATTTATGACGAAGGCGATGACGGTGCCTGGGGCGCAGCCTGTCTGATCATCAGACCTTACCGCTAAATGCCGGAGCAGATGCCTGAGGCATAACGTTATAGCGGCCTTCTTGTTCATAAAATAAGGCCGCATAAAAATGGCCTGTCAAACAACTATCCCCGCCTGACCAGTCCGTTCACCCACACCTCATTACGTCCCGGCCGCTTATCCTCGCTCAGCCAGATATCCTGCACCGCCACGTTATCCAGCTCCTCTATCAGCTTACGCAAGCGCGCCCCGGTAAGATCGGTAAAGCGTCGGCCGTTCTGTTCGCGCTCGCCGCTGCCGCGTTTAAACGAAAGATACCAGATGCCGCCTGGCTTCAGCGCCTGGGTCAGACGGGCAAAGGTACCCGGCAGCTCCGCCTCGGCGACATGCAGCAGCGAAGCGCAGCACCAGATGCCATCGTAGCGCGCCGGCGCGCTGAACTGGTCGAAACGCAGCGTACTTACCGGCAGGCCAGTCAGGGCGCGGGCGCGGTCAGCCATTTCGCTGGCGGCGTCAAATGCTTCAACCCGATAACCGTGTCTCAGAAAAGCCAGCGCGTCACGCCCGGAGCCGCAGCCCGCATCCAGAATCAGCGCCGCCGGCGGCAGGCAAGCGAGAAAGCGCTCATGCAGCATGGACATATCCACTGCGACCGTCTCGTCGAAAAAGCGCTGCGCATGCTGCTGGTAATAATCGATGCTTATCAAAATATCGCGTCTCCCTGCGCCACCGGCTCCCACTGATGCATCAGTGTATCCAGCGCGGTCTGCCAGGCGCGCTGCAGAAAGGCATGGCGCTGTTCCGGCTGTTTGCCGGTCTGCTGTAACAGCGTCTCGCGCAGGGGCAGGTGACTGTTGATAAAATATTCATTGCGATGATGCAGACGCGCCAGCAGCGAAAGCGAAGGAATGCGGGCAAATTTGCCGTTCTCGCCGCGGTTGCAGTTCTGGCAGGCCAGCACCAGGTTCCAGACACCATTAATATTACTCACCTTATGCTGCAGGCTCCACGGCAGAAAATGGTCGACATCCGCCAGGTTCTCCTTGCCTGGCGTCAGGCTGATGGCGCGATAGCAGTAGAAGCAGCGCCCCTTCTGATAGCCGTTCAGGCTGTTGCGGCAACTGGTGATATTCACGCGCCGTTCGCGCTGACGGCTGAACAGCAGTTGTTGCTGTTGATCATATTCCACCGCAATCAGGTTGCGTGACACGCCCATCTCCCACGCCTGTTCCACCAGACGCCAGCGCGCGTCGGTCTCATGGATCAGATTGTTAAACTGCTCGCTCTCCGCCAGGCGATAAAAGTTATCGGTCAGACGAATGCCTTTTGTCGTTTTACGCTCATCGAGAAAAAAGCGCTGCGCGATTTCGGCGTGGTTCACGTTGTGAAACGCGTCGATCACGTTATTAAAACCGCGCCTGATGGTAATTTCCGTCAGCTGCGCTTCGCTTAGCTCGCCCCGATTAAACTGCGCACAGGCGTCCAGAAACTGGCTGCGGTTGGCGGTAGTCTGCTTAGGCGCGTGCTGCAAATGCTGACAAAGGTGGCGGGCAAAAGGGACGGCCAGCGTCTCAAGCGTGATCAGCTCGCTGGGCTGCGCATGCAGATCATAAAGCGCATGCGCCAGGGCAAACTTATAGGAGGCGGCGTTCTTGCCGAAAAGGATTACGCCGCGCCAGTAGTTTTCCAGCGTCGGGTCAGCCTGATAAAAGCGCATAGGGTTATCCTGATGATGCTGCCTGTGCGGGCAGTAAGCGTTAACTTAACCTGTAACGGCATCACATAATAAACCATCAGCGTTTGAATGATGAGCGAATCAACAATCAGTGATATGACTTCGCCAGTTAGGGCTTTAAGCGAATGGTTAAACTGAAGAACAGGGGCGTTTACGTAGGTGAGGGAAGAGGGGCGTTGTTACTTGATAAAGCGAAGAAGCACTTCATATAAGGCTTAAGCATTTTCCATCACAACTAAACCTGTTACAGTTTAAGTTACTGAAAAATAAAAAAATAGTAATTGTTTGGCTATTTCAATATATTCTTCGAAGGAGGTAATACAGAGGGATACTGAATGTCTTCTATACCTGTTGCGGGACCAGCCTCGCTAAGCACGTTCCTTTTCTTGTCGCCGCCGGCAGCGGGGCGAACGTAACGATGGATGGCGAGGTTATCGATATCAAATATGGCGGCCGTGTGTTTTCATTTAGTAACGCGATTATTTATGAATACCGTGGGGAGACATTCCGGCCGCGCCTGAATTTCCAGGCACGCAATTAGCTCGTATCGATCGTTTTCCTGCCACACCTGATTATCGCCCTGTAAACCCCATTGCTCGCCAGCCGGCTGCCTTTCGCGGTAAATCGCTAATACCGTCCCGCACCACGCCAGAATCTGCCCGGCCACTCTTTGGCCGTTTTATTCGTTATGTCGTCTTATACTTCCTCCTGATTGCTATCTACCCAGGGCGGCTATCTGCCCCATCACCGGAGAACCGAATGACTTTACGCGCGGCGATAGTGCTGATAACCGGCGGGCTGCCTTTTTTCGCCTCGGCCCATCATTTTGTGGAAGGGGAACGCGTGCCGCCGGTCGGCGTGGCGGATCGCGGTGAGCTGCAGCTGCAGCAGGATGCGCTGCGCTATCAGGCCTGGAACAGCGCGCGCCTCAGCGGCAAAGTGGGCGTGGTACTGCATATGGCAGGGCGGCTGTCGGCCAAAGATCAAAACGCCGCGCTGATCGATGCCGTCGGCAAGGCGGGCTTTCCGGTGAGTCAGTTCGCGGTCACCACCATCGTCAATACTGACGATGCCATCCCCGGCAGCGCGCTGTTTGTGCGGCGCAGCCTGGAAGAAAGCAAACGGGAAACCCCGGCCGCGCAGTTCGTGGTGGACGATCGCGGCGCCGTCCGGCGCGCCTGGCAACTGCAGGCGGGCGGCTCCGCCATCGTGGTGCTGGATAAAAGCGGGCGGGTACGTTTCGCCAAAGATGGCGCGCTGACCGCCGCCGAAGTGGAGCAGGTCATGACGCTGCTGCGTCAGCTGCTGACGCCGGCGGGCATTGTTAAAGCCAGGTAAATAGTTGTGACGCCGCCGCTGCATAAAAGGAAATATCTGTAGATTGCGCTACGCTTTCCAGACACAGCGGGGCAGAAATAAGCGGGCAAACGGCTGTTCATGCTGCAAAAGTTCTCTCCTGTCCCCAGCGTACTCAGGTCATTACGGCTTACTGGCAGCCGTGACATGCGCCATCCGCATTACACCGCCACGACGAGGAACCAGGACCGTAACGATGAACGTCAACGCCGACAAATGCGTAAACCACGAAGATGAGCTGCAGGCGCTGCGCGAGGCGCTGCAAACCCGCCTCGATCAGCTGTTGCCTGCGGGCCAACAGCAAGACCTGGTCTATACGGCGATGCGCGAAGGCACGCTGGTGGCGGGCAAACGGGTGCGCCCGTTGCTGCTGGTGCTGGCAGCGCGCGACCTCGGCTGCCGCGCCGACCAGCCCGGCCTGCTCGATCTCGCCTGCGCGGTGGAGATGGTTCATGCCGCTTCGCTGATGCTCGACGACATTCCCTGCATGGATAACGCGCTGCTGCGTCGCGGCCGTCCCACCATTCACCGGCAGTATGGCGAAAACGTCGCTATCCTCGCCGCCGTGGCGCTGCTCAGCCGTGCTTTCGGCGTGGTGGCGGAGGCGCAGTCGCTGTCGCACGCCTGCAAAACCCAGGCGGTGGCGGAACTCTCTACCGCCGTCGGGCTGCAGGGGCTGGTGCAGGGGCAGTACCTCGATCTGCACGAGGGCGCCGAGACACGCAGCGCCGAAGCGATCCTGCTCGCCAATGAACTGAAAACCAGCCGCCTGTTTGATGCCACGCTGCAAATGGCGGCGATCGTCGCCGATGCGCCGCCGCAGGCGCGTCAGCGGCTGCGCTGCTTTGCGCAGGATCTGGGGCAGGCGTTTCAGCTGCTGGACGATCTTGCCGACGGCCTGAGCGGCACCGGCAAAGATCTCAATAAAGATCACGGCAAATCGACGCTGGTGGCGATGCTCGGCGCGGAGGCGGTGCATCAGCGGCTGCGCGCGCATCTGCACAGCGCGGACGAGCATCTCTCCAGCGCCTGCCATCGCGGTGTCGCCACGCGGCGCTTTATGCACGCCTGGTTCGACAAGCAGCTGGCGCTGTTCGGCTAAGACACGCTTTTTATCTCAGGATGCCATAGCGACTGGAGCGGCAATGAAGGATAGGGAACTGACCCAACGCAAAAACGATCATCTGGATATCGTGCTGAATCCAACGCGCGCGCTGAATAAGCGCGGCACCGGCTTTGCGCAGTGGCGCTTTGAACACTGCGCAATGCCGGAGCTGCATCTCGACGAGATCGATCTACGCAGCGCGCTGTTCGGCAAGGCGCTACGCGCGCCGCTGCTGATCAGCTCGATGACCGGCGGCGCCAGCCGCGCCAGAGAGATTAACCGTCACCTGGCGGAAGCGGCGCAGGCGTTAGGGCTGGCGATGGGCGTCGGTTCGCAGCGCGTGGCGCTGGAAAGCGAAGATAACTGGGGGCTGACGCGCGAACTACGCCAGGCGGCACCCGATATTCCGCTGCTGGCGAACCTGGGCGCGGCGCAAATCGCCGGGCGTAACGGCGTTGACTACGCGCGTCGCGCGGTCGATATGATCGAGGCGGATGCGCTGATCATCCATTTAAACCCGCTGCAGGAGGCGCTGCAGGGCGGCGGCGATCGCGACTGGCGCGGCGTGCTGACGGCGATAGCCAATACGGTGAAGGCGCTGCCAGTGCCGGTGGTGGTGAAAGAGGTCGGCGCCGGTATTTCGGTGCCGGTGGCCCGCCAGCTGGCCGAAGCGGGCGTGGCGATGATCGATGTCGCCGGCTCCGGCGGCACCAGCTGGGCGGCGGTGGAGGGCGAGCGCGCCGCGACGCCGCACGCCCGCGCCGTGGCGATGGCCTTCGCCGACTGGGGCATTCCCACCGCGCAGGCGCTGCGCGATCTGCATCAGGCGCTGCCGCAGATGCCGCTTATCGCCTCCGGCGGCATCAGCGACGGTATCGATGTCGCGCGCGCCATCGCGCTGGGCGCGACGCTGGCGGGGCAGGCCGCCGGGGTGCTGGGCAGCGCCACCGCCTCCAGCGAGGCAGTAATCGCCCATTTCCAGATCATTATCGATCAGCTGCGGGTTGCCTGTTTCTGCAGCGGCAGCGCCAGCCTGCGCGCGCTGCGCCAGGCGACGCTGGTGCGTATCGGGGATGAAGGATGAGCCACTACGCAGTGATCGCCCCTCCGCTTTACAGCCACGTTCGCGCGCTGGAGGCGCTGGCGCAGCAGCTGATCGCCCGCGGCCATCGCGTTACCTTTATGCAGCAAGCGGAGGCGCGTACGTTACTCAGCGACGCGCGCATCGGTTTCTGTCCGCTCGGCGCACGCAGCCACCCGCCGGGCAGCCTGGCGCGCACGCTGCGCCTGACCGCGCACCCTTCCGGCATGGGCATATTTCGGCTGATCGACGACATGGCGAAAACCAGCGACATGCTCTGCCGCGAGCTGCCCGCCGCGCTGGCGCAGGCGGGCATTGATGGGCTGATTGTCGATCAGATGGAGGCGGCGGGCGGGCTGGCGGCGCAGGCATTAGGCCTGCCGTTCGTCTCGGTGGCCTGTGCGCTGCCGGTGAACCGCGAGCCGCATCTGCCGTTGCCGGTCATGCCGTTTAACTACGCGGAAGATGCGCGCAGCCAAAAGCTGTATGTATCCAGCACGCGTGTCTATGACTGGCTGATGCGCCGTCACGGCGAGGTTATCGCGCGCCATGCGCGCGCCTTCGGCCTTGGCGAGCGGCGGGCGCTGCACGACTGTTTGTCGCCGCTGGCGCAGATTAGCCAGACGCTGCCGGCCTTCGATTTTCCCCGACGGCAGCTGCCGTCGCACTTTCACGCCGTCGGGCCATTGCGCCACCGCCGCGCTGCGCCGGATGAGGCGCCACCTTGTGCGCAGCCGCTGGTGTTCGCTTCGCTGGGCACGTTGCAGGGGCACCGCTATACGCTGTTCCGCGCCATTGCGCGCGCCTGCCGCCAGCTTAAGGTTCGGCTGCTGATCGCCCACTGCGGCGGGTTGAGCGAAGCGCAGGCGGCGCGGCTACGACGTTACGGTGCTGAAGTGACCGATTTTGCCGATCAGCCCGCCGTACTGCGTCAGGCGCAGGCGGTGATCACCCACGGCGGGCTGAATACCGTGATGGATGCCATCGAAAGCGCTACCCCAATCCTTACCATCCCGCTGGCGTTCGATCAGCCGGGCGTCGCCGCGCGCGTCGTCTACAGCGGCATCGGGCGTCGCGCCTCACGCTTCGCCACCGCCGGCATGCTGGCGCAGCACCTGCAGGCGCTGTTGAGCAATGACGCCTACCGCCAGCGGCTGACGCGGATGCAGGCGCAGCTTGAGCGCGCCGGCGGCGCTGCCCGGGCGGCGGACGTGGTGGAGCAGGCGCTGCGCGAGCGTCATCCGGTGCTGGCGGCCTGCGCATGAAACCGCAGTGGGATCTGATCCTGGCGGGTGGCGGGCTGGCCAACGGGCTGATCGCCTGGCGACTGCGCCAGCTTCAGCCGCAGCTGAACGTACTGCTGCTGGAGGCGGGCGCGGAAGCGGGCGGCAACCATACCTGGTCGTTCCATCAGGACGATTTAACCCCGGCGCAGCACGCCTGGATTGCGCCGCTGGTGGCGCACCGCTGGCCCGGCTATGACGTACGCTTTCCGGCGCTAACGCGTCGGCTTGATGGCGGCTACCTGAGCATCACCTCCGAACGTTTCGCTGAAGCGATGGCGCAGGCGCTGGGCGATCGCCTGAGAAAGCAGACGCCGGTGAGCGCCCTGACGCCGGAAACGGTCACGCTGGCGGACGGCAGCCTGCTGCGCGCCGGCGCGGTGATCGACGGACGCGGCTATCAGCCGAGTCCTTATCTCACCATTGGCTTCCAGGCGTTTCTCGGCCAGCAGTGGCGACTGAGCCAGCCGCACGGGCTGACGCGTCCGCTGCTGATGGACGCCACGGTGGATCAGTCGGCGGGCTACCGTTTTGTCTACACGCTGCCGCTCTCGGCGGACAGCCTGCTGATCGAAGATACGCACTATATCGATCGCGCCACGCTCGGCGACGATCGCGCGCGCCAGCATATTGCTGATTACGCGGCGGCGCAGGGCTGGGCGCTGGAGAGGCTGGAACGCGAAGAGCAGGGCAACCTGCCGATCACGCTGGCGGGCGACGAGCATGCCTTCTGGCAACAGAAAGCGGGCCAGCCCTGTAGCGGTCTGCGCGCCGGGCTGTTCCACTCCACGACCGGTTATTCCCTGCCACAGGCGGCGACGCTGGCCGATCTGATCGCCCGACAGCGCGATGTCTCATCGGAGGCGCTGTTCGCCCTGACGCGCGACTACGCGCAGCAGCAGTGGCGACGCCAGCGCTTCTTCCGCATGCTGAACCGTATGCTGTTCCTTGCTGGCCGCCCCGACGGACGCTGGCAGGTGATGCAGCGTTTTTACCGACTTAATCCCGGGCTTATCGCCCGCTTTTACGCCGGCCGGCTGACGCTGGCCGACAAGGCACGGATCCTGACGGGCAAGCCACCGGTACCGGTCGGCGAAGCCCTGCAGGCCGTACTCAAACAGACTCCCCGGCTGCGAGCTTTCAGTGATGAATAAAACAGTGGTAATCGGCGCCGGCTTCGGTGGCCTGGCTTTAGCGATCCGCCTGCAGGCGGCAGGTATCCCCACGCTGCTGCTGGAGCAGCGCGACAAGCCGGGCGGTCGCGCCTATGTCTATGAAGATCAGGGATTTACTTTTGATGCCGGCCCGACGGTCATCACCGATCCCAGCGCGATAGAGGAACTGTTCACGCTGGCGGGCAAGCGTATGGCCGACTACGTCGATCTGCTGCCGGTAACGCCGTTTTACCGGCTCTGCTGGGAGTCAGGCCAGGTCTTTGACTACGATAACGATCAGGCGCGGCTGGAAGCGCAGATCCGGCGCTTCAATCCGCGCGATGTCGAAGGCTATCGGCGCTTTCTCGCCTACTCCAAAGCGGTGTTTAAAGAGGGCTACCTGAAGCTTGGCACCGTGCCGTTCCTCTCGTTCCGCGATATGCTGCGCGCCGGTCCGCAGCTGGCGCGCCTGCAGGCGTGGCGCAGCGTCTACGGCATGGTATCGAAGTTTATCGAAGATGAGCGTCTGCGCGAGGCGTTCTCGTTTCATTCGCTGCTGGTGGGCGGCAATCCCTTTGCCACCTCCTCTATCTACACGCTGATCCATGCGCTGGAGCGCGAGTGGGGCGTCTGGTTCGCGCGCGGCGGCACTGGTGCGCTGGTGCAGGGGCTGGTGCGGCTGTTTCAGGATCTCGGCGGCACGCTGGAGCTGAACGCCGAAGTGACGCGGCTGGAGGCCAACGGCGCGGAAATCAGCGCGGTGCAGCTGGCGGATGGCCGCCGCATCGACGTCGCAGCGGTTGCCTCTAATGCCGACGTGGTGCATACCTACGAAAAGCTGCTGGGGCACCATCCGGTGGGCGCATCGCGCGCCGCGTCGCTGAAGCGCAAGCGCATGAGCAATTCGCTGTTCGTGCTTTACTTCGGCCTGAATCATCATCACAGCCAGCTGGCGCATCATACTGTCTGCTTCGGGCCGCGCTATAAAGCGCTGATCGAGGATATTTTTAACCGCGATACGCTGTCGGAAGATTTTTCGCTCTATCTGCATGCGCCCTGCGTCACCGATCCTTCGCTGGCGCCGCCCGGCTGTGGCAGCTACTACGTGCTGGCGCCGGTGCCGCATCTTGGCACCGCCGATCTCGACTGGGAGGTTGAAGGCCCGCGCCTGCGCGATCGCATCTTCGCCTACCTGGAGCAACACTACATGCCCGGCCTGCGCGATCAGCTGGTGACGCACCGCATGTTCACGCCGTTTGATTTCCGCGATCGGCTCGGCGCGCATCACGGCTCGGCTTTCTCCATCGAGCCGATCCTGCGTCAGAGCGCCTGGTTCCGGCCGCATAACCGCGACAGCCGCATCCCGAATCTCTATCTGGTGGGGGCGGGTACCCATCCGGGCGCGGGCATTCCCGGCGTGATCGGCTCGGCGAAAGCGACTGCCAGCCTGATGCTGGAGGCGCTGTCACGATGAACAGCACGCTGATGGATCATGCCACGGAAACCATGGCGGCCGGCTCGAAAAGTTTCAATACTGCGGCAAAGCTGTTTGACGCGCCGACCCGCCGCAGCGCCCTGATGCTCTACGCCTGGTGTCGCTACTGCGACGATGTGATTGACGGTCAGGCGCTGGGTTTTCGCGATGCGTCCGCCGTCAGCGGCAGCGCGATGCAGCGTCTGGCGATGCTGAAAACGCAGACGCAGCGCGCGTTCGCCGGCGCGGAGATGGAGGAGCCCGCCTTCGCCGCTTTTCAGGAGGTAGCGACGCGCCACGCCATTCCGCCGCAGCAGGCCTTCGATCATCTGGAAGGGTTTGCGATGGATGTACGCGAAACCCACTATGAGACCTTCGATGATACGCTGCGCTACTGCTACCACGTCGCGGGCGTGGTGGGGCTGATGATGGCGCGGGTGATGGGCGTGCGCAATGAGGCGGTGCTGGATCGCGCCTGCGATCTGGGGCTGGCCTTTCAGTTGACCAACATTGCGCGCGACATTGTCGAGGATGCGGAAACGGGGCGTTGTTACCTGCCGGCGCAGTGGCTGGCAAAGGAGAGGATCGACAGAGAGCTGATGGCCGATCCGGTTAACCGCGAGAAGCTGGCGCGGCTGGCGGCGCGGCTGGTGGCGGCCGCCGAGCCTTACTACGCCTCGGCGCGCGTCGGGCTGGCTGGCCTGCCGCTGCGTTCCGCCTGGGCGATCGCTTCGGCGCACGGGGTGTATCGCGAGATTGGCGTGAAGGTCAACGCTGCCGGTCCCCGCGCCTGGGATCGGCGTCAGGGCACCAGCCGCGCGGAGAAACTTGCGCTGCTGATGAAAGGCGCGGCGCTGGCGCTTACTTCCCGCGTTGCGTCGATGCCGCCGCGTTCTTCCGATCTCTGGCAGCGTCCGCACCGTCACGGCGCGTACGGGGAGTAGCAGCTTTTTCGCCGCGCGGCGGCCTGCCGTTGCGGCTGCGCAGCACCGCCTGCAGCTTCGAGACCGGCGGCGCATAGAGAAAGCCGAAGGAGACGCAATCCTCTTTGCCACGCACCGCATGATGCAGGCGGTGCGCCATATATAAACGTTTCAGGTAGCCGCGGCGCGGAATATAGCGAAACGGCCAGCGCTGATGCACCAGTCCGTCATGCACCATAAAATAGAGCGCGCCATAGAGCGTCATGCCGGCGCCGATCCACTGCAGCGGCCAGACGCCGGAGGTGCCGACGGCGATCAGCACAATTGCCAGCACGGCGAAGAGCGCCGCGTAGAGGTCATTGACTTCGAACCAGCCGGTGCGCGGTTCATGGTGTGAAAGATGCCAGCCCCATCCCCAGCCGTGCATGATGTATTTATGCGCCAGCGTCGCCACGATCTCCATGACGGCAACGGTGGCCAGCACAATCAAGGTATTCCACAGCACGAGCATCGCGACTCCTTGTTATAGCGGATAAATAGTCTGTCCATCGGTCGATGAAGCGATGGCGCAGCCTGGCGTTGCCCGACGTCGGAAAGGCGTCAGCCGCTTCGATGAGTTTAGGTGATGCAGAGTATAGCAACAGAGTCGCCATGCTGCCGCGCAGCGCGGCCGGCAGTCAGGATGCGGCGTCGGCCACGGATTCACGCAGTACCAGCTCCGAAATAAATGCCTGCTGCGGCGTCATGTCGCCGCCGTCGAGCATCGAAATCAGGCGATTAATCACTTCATGAATCATGCCGGTGACCGGGTCTTTGACGCTGGAGAGTGCGGGTAGCAGGAAAGGGGCGACAGGAATATCGTCAAAACCGAGCAGCGAGACGTCGTTCGGCACGCGCAGGCCCGCCTGGGTGAGCTGTTTCAGGGCGCCGACCGCCATATCATCGTTGCTGGCGATCAGCGCGCTAAAGGCGACGTTGTTGGCCAGCAGCGCCGCTACCGCTTTCGCGCCGCAGGCAGGTGTCCATTTCCCTTCGACAATGCGCTGCGGTTCGATAGCGATAGCGGCCTGGCGCAGCGCCTCTTTATAACCGGCAAGGCGCTCCTGCGCGGTGGGCGAGTCGAGCGATCCGGTGATAAAGGCGATTTTCTGATGGCCGCGTTCTATCAGCGCCATGGCAGCGTTAAACGCCGATCCTTTGTGGTCGCAGAAGACGGCGTGACTGGGATGTTTACGCAGCCGACGGTTGACGACCATAATCGGCTGACGTGTCTGTTCGATGATATCGTCCATGTCGTCGATGGTGAGAAAGCGCGGGTAGAGGATGATGGCGTCGCAGCGCAGGTCGAGCAGGAATTCGATCGCCTCGCGCTCCTGTTGCGCGCTGTGTTTGCCATCGACGAGGATCAGCTGGCGGCCGCTTTCTTCAACTTTTTTTGCCGCCTGGGAGAGGATTTCGCTGAAGTAGCTGCCGCTGTAAAGGGTGTTGGTGACGACCATGCCGATGCACTGGGATGTGCTGGTGGCGAGGTTGCGCGCCAGCAGGTTAGGGCGATAGCCTGCGGCTTCGATGGCGGCGAAGACCTGTTTGCGGGTTGCTTCGCTGACATAGCCTTTTCCCGATAGCACGCGCGAGACCGTCGCTTTGGAGACGCCCGCTTTTTTCGCCACTTCCTGCATCGTTGACATCATCTTTTCCCGCCTGTGATCCCTTGCGGCTCATTCTAAACATTTTTACCGTAGGATCGCGGATTATGTTGCGCTGTTCACATTGAATACGCCAATGCGCTGGTTTGGCTGGAGAGTCAGCGGCGGTGCAGTGTCGGCTGTTTGGTTGAAGAGTCAGCGGCGCTGCGATGTTGGCTGTGTGTTCGGGGACGCCAGCGGCGCTGCGATGTTGGCCGCGTGTTCGGGAGCCAGCGGCGGTGCAGTGTCGGCTGTGTGTTCGGGAGCCAGCGGCGGTGTAGTGTTGGCTGTTTGGTTGAAGAGTCAGCGGCGCTGCTGTGTTGGCTGTTTGGTTGGTGAGTCAGCGGCGGGCGGGCCGTTTCGTAAAGACGTCGTCAATCCATCCCTGGAGACTCCGCCGCGTCATCCCTGACGCGGAGGCTTTACTTCACGGCCCGCCCGCCGCTTCTTCAGGCTTCAGGAGTTGCCTGTGCCGCTGATTGTAGTCAGGCGCTGTCTGTACCGCGCTTCTTCAGGCTTCAGGAGTTGCCTGTGCCGCTGATTGTAGTCAGGCGCTATCTGTACCGCGCTTCTTCAGGCTTCAGGTATTGTCCGTGCCGCTTCTCCCACTTGATGTGAAACTCAGCACTTGCATATCAAAGCACAGAGTCAGGGGAGCGAGGGGGCCGGAACCAGTAGGCGGACCTCCCGCGCAGGGAAGGCGCGGGCGGAGGCGCTATGGGTTTACCCGATGTGAAACTCAGCACTTGCATATCAAAGCACAGCGTCAGGGGAGCGAGGGGGCCGGAACCAGTAGGCGGACCTCCCGCGCCAGGGAAGGGGCGGGCGGAGGCGCCATGGATGGCTTCATGCCGTTCCGCCGAAAGGTCCGGCCCCCTTGCGACCGGCACTCACCAGCCTGTCTGTCAGCTCCCTTGCGACCGGCACTTACTGGCCTATCTGTCAGCCCTCTTGCGACCGGCACTCACCGGCCATCTGTCAGCCCCCTTGCGACCGGCACTCACCGGCCTGTCTGTCAGCCCCTTGCGACCGGCACTCACCGGCCTGTCTGTCAGTCCCCTTGCGACCGGCACTCACCGGCCATCTGTCAGCCCCCTTGCACCCGGCACTCACCGGCCTGTCTGTCAGCCCCTTGCGACCGGCCTCACTGGCCTATTCGCCGGCCCCCTGACAACCGGCACTCAACTCACTCTCTACCGGCATCTGGCCAAAGCCGCAAATCTGCATCCACCTGAAACCAAAAACGCATACAGTCCTCCCTTCCGCGATCCTTATCACAAATATAAAAGCTCAAAAAGAAATCAGTTGATCTCCATCTGCGATATAACCAATCTGATGTGAAACCGGTTACCTATTTTGTTGCAGACGGGAAGCGCCAGCGGGAAAACCCGTAAGCAGCTTCTACAACTCCATGAATAAAGTATAAAAATGCCGTCTACCCTACGGCACGGTGCGTCATAACGAGAGGTTTCACACTCATGTCAAAGAATTACGCGGCAATCTCGCGCTCGATCGTCGAAGCGATAGGTGGTGGTGATAACGTGGCGGCAGTGACTCACTGCATGACGCGCCTGCGCTTTGTGCTAAACGACACCAGCAACGTCAACAGCGCCGCGCTGAAAGCGATACCCGGCGTCATGGGCGTGGTACAAAACGACAACCAGTGCCAGGTCATCATCGGCAACACCGTTTCGCAGGCCTATGCCGAAGTATTAAAACTGCTCCCCGCCGGGGCGCAGGCACAACGGGCTGAGCCGCCCAAAGGCAAACTCACCCTGAAACGTATCGGCGCCGGGATCCTCGATGCACTGATCGGTACCATGTCGCCGCTGATCCCGGCGATCATCGGCGGATCGATGGTCAAGCTGCTGGCGATGATCCTCGACATGACCGGCCTCTTCCCGAAAGGATCCTCCACCATCGCGATCCTTAACTTCATTGGCGACGGCGCCTTCTTCTTCCTGCCGATCATGGTCGCCGCCTCCGCCGCGATCAAATTCAAAACCAACATGTCGCTGGCGATCGCCATTGCCGGCGTACTGGTCCACCCTGGCTTCATCGACCTGATGGCGCAGGCGGCGAAAGGCCAGCCGGTCGACTTCTTCGGCGTACCGGTCACCGCGGTCAAATATACCTACACCGTCATCCCGGCGCTCTGCATGACCTGGATCCTCTCCTACATTGAAAAATGGGTGGATAAGATCACCCCGGCGGTCACCAAAAATTTCCTCAAGCCGATGTTGATCGTCCTGTTCGCCGCGCCGATCGCCATCTTGTTGATCGGGCCGATCGGCATCTGGATCGGCAGCGGCATCTCGGCGGTGGTCTACACCATCCATCACTACCTCGGCTGGCTCTCCGTCGCCATCATGGGCGCGCTCTGGCCGCTGCTGGTAATGACCGGTATGCACCGCGTCTTCACGCCGACCATCATTCAAACCATCGCCGAAACCGGCAAAGAGGGAATGGTCATGCCGTCCGAAATCGGTGCCAACCTCTCCCTGGGCGGATCCTCGCTGGCGGTCGCATGGCGCACCAAAAACCCTGAGCTGCGTTAAACCGCGCTGGCGGCGGCGGCCTCGGCAATTGTGGCGGGCATCTCCGAGCCGGCACTTTACGGCGTAGCGGTACGGCTCAAACGCCCGCTGGTGGCCAGCCTGATCAGCGGCTTTATCTGCGGCGCGGTCGCCGGCCTCGCCGGGCTGGCCAGCAACTCGATGGCGGCGCCGGGGCTGTTCACCAGCGTACAGTTCTTCGATCCCGCCAACCCGATGAGCATTGTGTGGGTGTTTGCGGTGATGGCGCTGGCTATCGTGATCTCCTTTATCACCACCCTGATTTTAGGCTTTGAGGACATTCCGGTTACGCCGGAGCAGACCAACGCGGCGTCCTCGTCCGCCGCCTGGCCCGCCCGTTCTCAGGCCGTTAAAACGCATTAACAGAGGATGCATATGGAAACCACATTTCCCGCAGGATTTTTATGGGGCGGCGCGATTGCGGCCAATCAGGCCGAGGGCGCCTGGCGCGAGGGCGGCAAAGGGCCAGGGACGATAGATATGATCCCGCATGGTCCCGATCGTCTGGCGGTAAAGCTTGGGCAGCAAAAGCGCTTCAGCTGCCGCGACGACGAATTCTATCCGTCGCACGAAGCGATCGATTTCTATCATCGCTACAAAGAGGATATCGCTCTGATGGCGGAGATGGGCTTTACGGTATTTCGCACCTCCATCGCCTGGAGCCGCATCTACCCGCAGGGCGACGAACTGACGCCCAACGCCGAAGGTATCGCCTTCTACCGTGAGTTGTTTGAGGAGTGCCGGAAATACCACATCGAGCCGCTGGTCACCCTGTGCCACTTCGACGTACCGATGCATCTGGTAAAAGAGTATGGATCCTGGCGCAACCGCAAAATGGTCGATTTCTTCACCCGCTATGCGCGCACCTGCTTCGAAGCCTTTGATGGCCTGGTGAAATACTGGCTCACCTTCAATGAAATCAATATCCTGTTGCACAGCCCCTTTTCCGGCGCCGGTCTGGCGTTCGAAGCGAGCGAAAATCCGCAGCAGGTAAAATATCAGGCGGCGCACCACGAGCTGATCGCCAGCGCGCTGGCAACCCGCATCGCCCATGAGGTCAACCCGCAAAACCAGGTCGGCTGTATGCTGGCGGGGGGCAACTTCTACCCCTACTCCTGCAAGCCGGAAGATGTCTGGGCGGCGCTGGAAAAAGATCGCGAAAACCTCTTTTTTATTGACGTGCAGGCGCGCGGCACCTATCCGGCGTGGACCCGCCGCATGTTCCGCGAGCAGGGGATCACCCTCGAAACGCTGCCGGGTGACGACGAGATCCTGAAAGATACCGTTGATTTCGTCTCCTTCAGCTACTACGCCTCGCGCTGCGCCTCGGCAGAGATGAACAACAACAACACCAGCGCCGCGAACATCGTTAAATCGCTGAAAAACCCCTGGATTGAGGCGAGCGAGTGGGGCTGGGGCATCGATCCGCTGGGGCTGCGTATCACCATGAACATGATGTACGACCGCTACCAGAAACCGCTGTTCCTGGTGGAAAACGGCCTGGGCGCAAAAGATGAGCCTGACGCTAACGGTGAGATCCATGATGACTACCGCATCAGCTACCTGCGCGAACATATCCGTGCGATGGCGGAAGCGATCGATGATGGCATTCCGATCATCGGCTATACCAGCTGGGGCTGCATCGATCTGGTCTCCGCCTCAACCGGCGAAATGAGCAAGCGCTACGGCTTTATCTACGTCGATCGCGATGACCAGGGCAACGGCACCCTGGCGCGCCGGCGTAAGAAATCGTTCTGGTGGTATAAAAAGGTCATCGCCAGCAACGGCGCCGATCTCGATTAATAAAGGCGGGCCGCACATGGCCCGCTTTCTTTTAAATAGCCTGCGCCTGATGGGTTTAATCTGGCGCGGCTAACGCGATATTCCACTGAATAAACCAGCTCGCTCCTGCAATTTATTTCTTCTTTCGCGCACGCTTACGCTTTTAATAAGCACATTCTTCTGCACGCTGACTTTTTAGGATGATAATTAAAGGGATACCGCGCATTATACGCAGAGGAAGGGTAATAACCTGCGTAATGAAACTATTTCTTTTCCATTATTAACCGCTATCAATCAAACGCTTGTAGGCGCACACTTCCGATTAAATAAGACGATTCTCAATCCCGTTTTCAAAATTAACGGTTGCGCGTTGCCTTTTTTTCTCTGCTTTTTTCAGCGCATAAAGATATATGAAAATAGTATGAGTGAAATCACCTTTTTACGTATAAATATTTCCTGGTGTAACTGGCGGAAATAATCCTTTTCTGCTTTACCTGATATTTGTGCCGATGCATTCAGGGCGGCGCTTTCTTTTTTTGCAAACTGAAGCCTTTTAAAAATCCTTGTTTAAAAACCAATAAATGGATGGTATCTGCAATGCTAAAGAAAAGCAGAAGGTTGACTGTGGCTCAACGCGCCTTATCGCCTGAGTCAGAAGGACGGCGCGCGCGCTTAAGCGTGCTGGCGGTAGCGGTATGCCTGGGGTCGATCGGCCAGGCGGCGGCGGCCGGTTATATCGAGCAGGGCACGGCGGGCAATCCGGCCAGCTGGCGCAGCAGCGAGTTCAACGCCGAATGGGGGCTGGGGGCAATCCATGCCGATGCCGCCTACGCCGCTGGCTACAGCGGCAAAGGGGTCAAGCTGGGGATCTTCGATCAGCCGGTCTACGCTAAACATCCCGAATTCTCCGGCGCCAGTAAGGTGATCAACCTGGTGACCAAAGGGATCCGCGCCTATACCGATCCCTATATTCCGGTTAAGGCGGGCGATCGTTTTGAATATAACGGCACGCCGAGCGTCGATTCCGACGGCGAGCTGGGCTCGCACGGTACCCACGTCGGCGGCATCGCGGCGGGCAGCCGCGACGGCCATGAAATGCATGGCGTCGCCTGGGGCGCACAGATCGTCAGTGCGGAAAACGGCGATCCCGGCCCGGAAGATGGCATCATCCTCGGCAACGACGGCGCGGTGTATAAGGCGGGCTGGGATGCGTTGCGTGAAAGCGGCGTGCGCATTATCAACAACAGCTGGGGCATCGGCATCACCGACAAATTTGCCGAAGGCGGCAGCAACCCTGCTTATCCGCATTTCACCGTCAATGATGCCCAGAAACAGTTTGACCAGATTAAGCAGATCCTCGGCACCGTGCCGGGGGCGCCTATCAGGGCGCGATTGATGCGGCGCGCAGCGGCATCGTTACCATCTTCGCCGCCGGTAACGACGACAACCTCAATAACCCGGACGCCATCGCAGGGCTGGCTTACTTTGTGCCCGATATCGTGCCGAACTGGCTCTCTGTCGCCAGCCTGCAGCAGAACGCCGCTTCCGCTGACGGCACGCCGTATACCATCAGTACCTTCTCCTCCCGCTGCGGCTACACCGCCAGCTTCTGCGTCTCGGCGCCCGGTTCGCGCGTCTACAGCTCGGTAATTGAAGGCACCAGCGCCGATAATCTCACCACCGGCTACGCCAAATATAGCGGCACCTCAATGGCGGCGCCGCACGTAGCGGGCAGCGTCGCGGTGCTGATGGAGCGCTTCCCCTATATGACCGGCGCGCAGGTGGCGCAGGTGCTGAAAACCACCGCCACCGATATGGGCGATCCGGGCATCGATGCGCTGTATGGCTGGGGGATGATCAATCTGAGCAAAGCGATCGACGGCCCGGGCATGCTCTATACCGTCGAGGATATTCCTGAAGCGCTGCGCGTGCCGGATCCGCAAGGTGTCGCCTACGGCCCGACGCAGTTCGTCGCCAATATTCCCGGCATTGGCGCTGAGCTAGATAAAGAGACCCCCTATGCGCGCCTCTGCAATCAGGTGCAGTGTGGCTTCGATATCTGGTCGAATGATATCTCCGGTCACGGCGGCCTGACCAAAGAGGGCACGGGCGCGCTCTGGCTGACCGGCAACAACAGCTACAGCGGCCCGACGCTTATTAACGCCGGTCTGCTGTCGGTAAACGGCTCGCTCGCCTCGGATGTTACAGTTCAGCGACAGGGCGTGCTGGGCGGCAACGGCAGCATCGGATCGTTGCGGGTAGCGCGCGGCGGCACCGTGGCGCCGGGCAACTCGATCGGCACCCTGAATGTGGATGGCGACGTTACCTTTGAGGAAGGCTCGCGCTACGCGGTAGAAGTGGCGCCGGACGGCCGCAGCGACCGCATCGCCAGCAGCCGCGCTATCACCATCAATGGCGGCGAAGTGGCCGTATCGCTGGAAAACAGCGCTAATCTGCTGAGCCAGAGCGAAGCGCAAAGCCTTGCCGGGCGTCAGTACAACATCCTGACGGCGGCGCAGGGCATCAACGGCGCGTTTACCGGCGCGCTGCCGGCTTATGCTTTCCTGGGTACCACGCTGGGCTACCAGGCAAACCAGCTCTCGCTGACGGTCGGGCGCAACGACGCCACCTTCGCCAGCGTGGCGGCCTCTGATAACGAGCGCGCGGTTGCGACGGCGGCGGAAGCGCTGGGTGCCGGCAATCCGGTGTATGAAAGCCTGCTGCTCAGCGGGTCGGCAGGCGAGGCGCGTCAGGCGTTCCGTCAGCTCTCCGGCCAGGTGCATGCGGATATCGCCTCGGCGCAGGTTAACGACAGTCGCTATCTGCGCGATACCCTTAACGATCGTCTGCGTCAGGCGGAAGGGCTGGGCGGTGTCAGCGATATCCGGGCAGATGAGGGCGGTGCCTGGGCGAAACTGTTGGGCGCGTGGGATCACGCTTCCGGCGATGCCAGCGCCACGGGTTATCAGGCCTCGACCTACGGCGTGCTGCTGGGGCTTGACTCCGCCTGGGCGGACGACTGGCGCATGGGCGTCGCGACCGGCTACACCCGTACCTCGCTGGATGGTGGCTACGGTTCGGATGCCGACAGCGACAACTATCACCTTGGCGTCTATGGCGGCAAAGAGTACGGAGCGCTGGCGCTGCGCGCCGGGGCCGGCTACACCTGGCACCGTTTCGATACCTCGCGCTCCGTGGCCTACGGCAGCCAGTCCGACCGCGCCAGCGCGCAGTACAGCGCGCGCACCGAGCAGTTCTTCGCCGAAGCGGGCTACCGTATCCCGGCCGGGCCGGTCAGTCTGGAGCCGTTCGCTAACCTCTCTTACGTGAACTTCCAGAACAACCGCATCGCGGAGCAGGGCGGCGCGGCGGCGCTGCACGGTGACAAGCAGCACACCGACGCCACGCTCTCCACCCTCGGCCTGCGCGGCGACGTCGAATGGAACGTCACGCGCGATACGGCGGTGGCGCTGCGCGGCGAACTGGGCTGGCAGCATCAGTATGGCGATCTCGATCGCGGCGTCGGGCTGAAGTTTAACGGCAGCGACACGCCATTTGTGGTGAACAGCGTCTCCGCCTCGCGCGACGGCGCGGTGGTGAAAGCCAGCGCCGAAGTGGCGCTCAACAGCAACGCTCACCTGTCACTGGGCTACAGCGGCCTGCTTTCCGATAACTATCAGGACAACAGCGTCAACGCCGGCTTCAGCTGGAACTTCTGAAGCCAGTCAGCAGCGGGGCCGGCAACGGCCCCGTTTTTTTATGCCTTCTTCTGCGCCGCTTTTTATTCCGCGCGCAGACACGGGGCATTGGTGCGCTGAAGCCAGCGGAACGTATGAAGGATGCCATTCCACGCGCAGAGGCGGGGCATTTGTGCCGCCGTGAAAGAGGCGCTGTGATAGCGATCATATTTAAAAAAAAGGTAAAGAAGTTATCGTTTTTCATCATTGACAATAAGGCGCCCGGCGGATCGGAAATATCTTTTCTGCGCCGCGTAATTCGCCTCGTGTCACATTTACGTAAAAACATAAAACGGCAAATAAATTTAGCAATTGTTATTCCCTCTGCCTTTTACAACATTAACAGGCACGGCTGAATCAAGCCCTCCGTTAAATAACGCGCTGCGGGTAGAAGGGGAGTAATAATGGCGACCTGTTCCGTATTGGGTAAAAAAGAAAAAATAGGCTATGGCCTGGGCGATATGGCCAGCGCGCTGGTCTGGCAAACGGCGACGCTGTTTCTCGCCTATTTTTATACCGATGTCTATGGGCTGCCTGCGGCGATTATGGGCACCATGTTTCTGCTGGTGCGCGCGCTCGATGCCTTTGTCGATCCCTGTATCGGCGCGCTGGTCGATCGCACCCGCACGCGGCATGGACGCTTTCGTCCCTGGCTGCTCTGGTTCGCGGTGCCGTTCGGCGTCAGCTGCCTGATCACCTTCTACGTGCCGGATGCCGGCCCGACAGCGAAAATCATTTATGCCTGCGTCACTTACACTCTGCTGAGCCTGGTCTACTCCGCCATCAACGTACCCTACTGCGCGATGCCGGGCGCGCTGACGCTGGACCCGCGCGAGCGCCATTCGCTGCAATCCTGGCGCTTCGGGCTGTCGTTTATCGGCGGGCTGATCGTCACGGTGATCGCGCTGCCGCTGGTGAACTGGCTGGGCGATGGCAGCCCGCAGAAAGGCTATTTCTATGCCATGAGTCTGATGGGCATGCTGGGCGTGGTGCTGTTTTTCTGCTGCTTCGCGATGACGCGCGAGCGTTATTATTCCGCCGCGGAAAATAGCGGTTCAATGCTCAGCGATTTAAAAACGCTGACGCGTAACAGCCAGTGGCGCATTATTTTCCTGTTTAATATTTTACTACTGACCGCGGTGGTCACGCGCGGATCGGCCACGCTCTATTATGTGAAATATGTGCTGCTGCGCCCGGAACTGGTTTTCGCCTTTATTGTTTCCGGCATGGCGGCGGCACTGCTGGGCGCCTTATTATCGGAGCGCCTGCTGGGAAAATTCGACCGCGTGCGCGCCTACCAGTGGACGATTATAAGTTTTGTGCTGCTCGGCTCGGTGATTTTCTTTTTACCGCCGGGCGCGCTCTGGTGGATCTTCGGCATAAATATCGTCTTCAGCTTTATTCAGAACCTGACGACGCCGCTGCAATGGGCGATGTTCTCCGACGTGGTGGATTATGAAGAGCAGCGCAGCGGACGGCGGCTGGACGGGCTGGTGTTCTCTACCGCGCTGTTCGCCATCAAGTTCGGCCTGGCGCTGGGCGGCGCGCTGGTCGGCTGGATCCTGGCGCTGGTGGACTATCTGCCCAACCAGCCGCAGCAGTCGGCAGGCGTGCTGACCACCATCAACGCGCTGTTCACCCTGATCCCTTCGGCGCTGTTTATCGCCATGGCGCTGCTGCTCTGCCTCTATAAGCTCAACAGCCGCAGAGTGGCGGAGATCGCCAGCCAGCTGGCGCAAAAACGTCAGCAGCGCGAGGACGCGCCCCCGCTTGTTTCCGCAATTCAGGAGTAACCTATGACCGCAATTTATCAGGACCCGCAGCGCCCGGTGGCGGAACGCGTCGCCGATCTGCTGGCGCGCATGACGCCAGAAGAGAAGTTCGCCCAGATGCACGCCTTCTGGCTGATCCTCTCCGCCGACGGCGACCATCGCGAACGCAGCGATCTTAGCGACAGCTTTTCCGGCGCCGGCCAGCTCAACGATCTGAACGCGCGGCTGCGGCGCGGCGTCGGGCAGATTACGCGGCCGCTGGGCACGCACGTGGTCGATGCGCGCGAAGGCGTCAGGGCGGCCAACCGCCTGCAGAAAACGCTGATGGAAGAGACGCGGCTCGGTATTCCGGCGCTGTTCCATGAAGAGTGTCTGGTCGGTCTGCTGTGTAAAGAGGCCACGCTGTTTCCATCGCCGCTGAACTACGCCTCCACCTGGGATCCGGCGTTGATCGAACAGGTGGCCGCCGCCATCGGCGAAGAGGCGCGTTCGACCGGCTGCCGCCAGGGGCTGGCGCCGGTGCTGGACGTTTCGCGCGACGTACGCTGGGGGCGCACCGAAGAGACCTTTGGCGAAGATCCCTGGCTGGTCGGGTTGATGGCGACCCATTTCGTGCGCGGGCTACAGGGTGAAAAGCGTGACCTGCTGGCGACGCTGAAGCACTATGTCGGCCACTCCTTCAGCGAAGGGGGACGTAACCATGCGCCGGTGCATCTCGGCTTCTGCGAACTGAATGACACCTTCCTGCTGCCGTTCGAGATGGCGGTGAAGCTGGCCAACGCCGGCTCCGTAATGCCCGCCTATCACGATATCGATAATCAGCCTTCGCACAGCGATGCTTTCCTGCTCACCACGCTGCTGCGTGAGCGCTGGGGTTTCGACGGCATTATCGTCGCCGACTACGGCGGCGTCAGCCTGTTGCATCAGCACCACGGCGTGGCGCGCGACGCGACGGAATCCGCCGCGCTGGCCTTTAACGCCGGGCTGGATATCGAACTGCCGAAAGATGACTGTGCGCAGCATCTGGCGGAGGCGGTCGATCGCGGGCTGATGACGATGGAGAAAGTGGACGAAATTGTCGCCCGTCTGCTGACAGAAAAATTCCGTCTTGGACTGTTTGAACAACCTTACGCCGATGAAAACCGCATCAGCCTGCAAAGCGCGCATGCGCGGCAGCTGGCGCGTGAAACGGCGACGCGCTCGATCACACTGCTGGAGAACAACGGTACGCTGCCGCTGAAACCGACGCAGCGCGTGGCGGTGATCGGCCCGACGGCGGACGATCCGCTGGCGCTGCTCAGCGGCTACAGCTTTCCGGTGCATCTGATCATCAGCGATATGCAGGACCAGGCGGCGCAGGTCGCCACGCCGCTGCAGGGGCTGCGCGAAGCGCTGGGCGAGGCGCAGGTCAGCTATGCGCGCGGCTGCCATATTATTGAAAAACGCATGGCGGGCGCGCCGGTTTTCCCCGGCGACAGCGCCGGCAAGCCGATGCAGCAGTCGCCGGTTTCGCAGGATACCTCGCTGATCGCCGAGGCGGTGGCGCTGGCGCAAAACAGCGACGTGGTGGTGGCCTGCGTCGGCGACCTGGCGGGCCTGTTCCAGAGCGGCACGGTAGGCGAGGGTTCGGACACCGACAGCCTGGCGCTGCCAGGCGTGCAGCAGCAGCTGCTGGCGGCGCTGGTGGCGACCGGTAAGCCGGTAGTGGTAACGCTGACCGGCGGACGGCCCTATCATCTCGGCGGGCTGGAGGATCGCGTGGCGGCGCTGCTGGTCGCCTGGGCGCCGGGGCAGGAGGGCGGTCACGCGTTGGCCGACGTGCTGACCGGCCGCGCTGAGCCTGCCGGCAGGCTGGTACTGTCGGTGCCGAAAAGCGCCGGCGCGATGCCCTACTACTACAACCACAAGCTGAAAAGCGGCGGCACGCCGTTCGCCTTTCATTTCGGCGCGCGCTATCCGTTCGGTTACGGTAAAACCTGGACGACCTTCGCCTACGGCCCGCTGAGCCTGGCACAGACGCAGACGCCGGTAGCGCAGGGCACCATCGAAGCGACGCTGACCCTCACCAACAGCGGCCAGCGCGCAGGCAGCGAGGTGGTGCAGCTTTATGTACGCGACAGGGTCGCCTCAATGGTCAGGCCGGTACAGGAGCTGAAAGCTTTCCAGCGCGTCAGCCTGGCGCCAGGCGAAACGGCGCGGCTGACCTTTTTCCTGCCAACCGACATGCTTAACTTCACCAGCCGTGAAGGGGAGCGCATCGTCGAGCCGGGCGAGTTTGAGCTGCAGGTGGGCGCTTCCAGCGGCGATATCCGTCAGCGGGCGGTGGTTGAGCTAACCGGCGAGACGCGGCAGCTGCCCTCGCAGTGGCGGATGCTCAGCCATTGTGAAGTCGCGCACGGCCAATAGCCGCAGAGAGGAGAGAGCGTAATATATGAATAAAGGCCGCCGCTGCGGCCTTTTTTTTATCGGCGACGACAGATAAAGCCACCGCAGCCGATAATGCTTACGATATGTTATCGCCGATCAGCGCTATTTTTTACGGCGCTTGTTTACCGGGACCCATAAATTCTGGACAAGCGTCAGGCCGGCGATAATAATAGGCGCGCTTTAAAATCGATAAGGTTTTCTGCAGCTAACCGGCTGAATCAGCAGGGGTCTCTTACATAAAGCATGCCTGCCTTTTGCCGGATTTCCTGTTACGTAAGTCAGTAAATAATAATATTGTTCTGATAATTTGGCTTACTCACGTCAATCATATCGAGGTCCTTTTTTTTATTCAGCCGACGATGGCGGTACAGCCCTGTGTAACCGCGCCGGATAATGGACCGATATTCGCTGAAAAATTTACGCGTTATATAAAAAAACCTAGCTGCATTGCTTGCTGTTAAACGGCAATTTTACTTTCAGGCATGGACAAGGACTAAGGAGAGAACGTGAAACGCCATCATCTCAGGAAAGTGGGCTCGCTGACGGCGGTCGTTATGCTGACCTCCAGCTGCGCCAGTCTGCATCAGGCTGGACAAAATTACGGCACGGCCATCGGCTGTATTGGCGGCGCGGCGCTGGGTGGGGGATTAACCTATCTCGCCACCAAGAATGCCACTAAAGCCGTGGCGGGCGGCCTGGTCGGCGGCATTGTGGGCTGTATGGCCGGCAACGTCTGGCAAAGCCGCGAAAAAGCGCTTGCTCAGATCGCGGCGGAAGAACATATCGTGATTAACAGCCAGCCGCTGCGGGCGCAGGAAAAAAGCGGCGCGGAAACCGTTGGCCTGGTGGCGCAGGTCGAAGATAACGGCATGTTCGATACCAACAGCGCGCAGCTTTCCGCCAGCGGCCTGCGTCAGGTCAGGAAGATCGCCGCCGTCATGAAAGAGGGCGATCAAAACGGGGTGGTATTGATTGTCGGTCACACCGACGCCACCGGCAGCGCCAGCTGGAACCAGAAGCTGTCGGAACAGCGCGCGCAGAGCGTAGGCCGCGTGCTGCAGCAGGCGGGCCTTAATCCGCAGAAGCTCTACTTTCAGGGCGCAGGCTCCTCACGTCCGCTGGCTGACAACGCCACCTTTGACGGGCGCGCGGCCAACCGCCGCGTCGAGATTGTCGGCCTGGCTAACGAGGCGCTGCTGCGTCAGCGGGTAGCGCAGGAAGGCAATAACCTGGCTTATTTACGCTATGGCACGCAGGCTGCCAGCACGCAGCGGGCGAAAACCGCCGCCGCTCCCGTCGCAAAACGTCGCCCGGCAGAGAGCAGCAGCCAACAAGCGCCTGCCGTCGCTCCGGCGACAGAGGCGAAACAGACCGCCGCCGCACCGCAGCAGGGTAAAAACTGGGTCGATTTCGGCGGGCAGGCGGTCAGCGGTGCCACGCTGCCGCTGGCGGCCAACCTGAAGCCGCGCAGCAGCGGGTTCTCTTTGATCTCGCAGGCAAACGCCAGCAGCGTAACCGGAAGCTGCCTCACCGACAGCGCGCGCGTCACCGGCGCCGCGAAAAATCTCGCCAGCGGAAAAGCAATCGACGACCATCAGACGCTGGACTATTTCAACGGCATGAATGGCCGCGCCTGGGCCGGGCTGGTGAATAACCATCTGGTGACCCTCTCGCCGGTTAAGGTGCTTAAAAATAACGCCACCGTAGCGGCCAATCCCAGCGTCTATATCACCCGCAATTACCAAAACAGCGGCAACCGTAAGGCGGATGCGCCGATCGCCGCCGTCGCCAACGCCTGGGAAGGGGAAGAGAGCATCCTCTACCGCGTCTATCTGCCGGCAGATAAAGCGGCGCCGCTCTCCTGTATCGATCTGCTGGTGCCTAAAAATGCCGCGAAAGCGCAGCAGGGCCAGCTTTTTTATACCAGTCACAGCAATGCCTGGGTGGCGAACTACAGCCCGACCCGCAGCTAATCAAGGAAACAGAGAATGGAACTTTTCCAAAGCATCGCCGAGGCGATCTCCCTTTACCGCTATATTTTCTGGCCGCTCCTGGCGCTGATCGTATTAGTGGTGGTGTTTATTCGCTGGTGGAAGCAGGTCAGCTACTTCTTTCTTAACGTCGCCAGCAGTTTTCCGCTTATCGGCCTGATTGCGCGGCTTTCCCGCAGCAACGAGCCGCGCCGTACCGAAACGGACGGAAAAGCCTGGTATCCGGCGGAAAAACTGCTGTGCGCGAAGTACTGGCGCTACTATGACTCCTTTAACCACAGCGCCGATTTCTATCAGCGCTGCGTCAATTATCTGAACAAAGTGGATGAGCGCGGGCGCAAGCCGACCGGGCCGCTGCTCTGGTTCTGCAGCGTGGCGTTAGTGTTGCTGGAAGCCTTTATTTTCGCGCTGGTGCTGTCGCCTTTCATCGCCAATAACATCTCCGCTAACCAGGCGGAATTCTCCGCCATTGTTATCTCGATCCTTATCGGCGTGGTGCTGGTGCCGGCAACCCATTTAATGGGCGCGGAACTGCATAAAAACACCCTGCTGAAGAAGATCCGTTACTGGTATAACGATGCGCGTCACGCGGGTAACGCGAAAGGCTTATCCAAAGCGAACAACGTCTCGCTTGAAGAGAGCAAAGTGGATGACGATGAGCCTAATTACATTCAGATGCGTAACCGCGTTAACACCAACGTTGAGGCGAAACCGCAATACTGGGCGACGGCCATCGCGCTGGCGCTGATCCTGTTTTTCGCGGTGGGCGCCTATTTTGTCCGTGCCGCCACCATTGATGCCATCGATACGCAGGCGGTCAACGGTTCGCCTTTCAGCCAGATGAGCGATACGCAAAGCTCGCCGTTTGAGCTGCCTGCCGAAGCGGCAGCGGATAATGCGAAGGCGGACAGCCAGGCGGCGGCGGAGATCAACCATAACCGCGTGTTCGCCTCAAAGCTGACGTTTATCATTCTTTCCGTCATCTTCGTCGGCGTCCAGCTGATCGGTATCCTTATCGGCCTGTACCGCTCTTTTGCCGGGATTGAATCGAAGACGGCGGCGAAATATGTCGGTAACTTCAGCGGTTCGGAAGCGTTTACCGCCTGGCATAGCGCACACCGCGATCGCGTCGAGCGCGACGCCCAGGAGAAGCTGAGCGCCCTGCAAAACCGTATGCTGATGAAGCGTACCAGCAGCCAGAGCCAGCAGCTGAATGAACTGCTGACCTTCAACGACTACGTGAACTGGAAAATGCGCGACAAGCGCGATAACGCGCGCGTGGCGGATGAACACCGCCAGCAAGCGTTGCCGCAGGCGCAGGCTGCTGCGGTTGCGCAGCCGGCGCCTGCCGCTGCGGAGCCGGTGATGCCGCCGCCAGTCGCCGCGACGCGTCAGGCCGCAGAGCCGCAGGCGCCGCAGAACGAAAAAGAGCGTCTTGATGCGCTGGGCGAGTTAACCGGCCTGGATGAAGAGGAGCTGGCGCTGATTGCTGAAGATCAGGGGCTGCCGCTGGAGGCGCTGTTAAAGCGCCAGCGCGTGCAGCAGCTGCTGAATAAAACCCGGGCGAAGGGGGAAGCATGAGGAAGTGGCTGGCGCTGATTTTTCTGGGGATGACGTGCGTCGCTCAGGCGGCTGAACGCAATGATATCCCCAGCTGTTATCACTTTCTCAAAGTAGACGACGCGCGCCCGGCTGACAGCGGGCGCGAGCTGGTCATCGTGATCGATCAAACCGTTAAGGTGCCTCTTTCGCTGAAAGAGTCAGTCTGGCAGCACGTACTTCGTTACGTACAGCCAGGCGATCGCGTGGTGCTGTATCAGTTCTCCGCGCTGCTGCAGGATAACTACCTGAAGCGGGCCTATGACGGCAGGCTGGAAGCGCCGTTTACCGACCAGAAAGCGCGCAACAGCATGGGGATGGAGAGCCTGAAGAAGCTGGACAGCTGTCTGGTGCAGCAGAAACATTACTTCAGCCAGGGCATCGGCAAGGTAATGGCCGCCAGCTTTGCCGCCGAAGGCGACAGCGTCGCCAAAAGCGAGATTTTCGGCAGCCTGAAGCGTATTGCCGCCGATTTGAAAGGCGATCCGGCCACGGAAAAATCGCTGCTGCTGGTCTCCGATATGCTGGAAAACAGCGACTTTGTCAGCTTTTACAGCAACAACCGCATCCGCGCGATTGTGCCCGACGAGGAGATGGCGAAGGTGACCAAACAGGCGCTGATCGCCGATTTTGACGGCGCGCGGGTTTATGTGGCGGGTGCCGGTCTTATCGATACCGCAGCGAAAAACAATTACCGCTCCGGCAAGGTGATGCAGCAGCTTGAAACCTTCTGGCAGCGCTATTTTGAGGCCTCTCACGCCGAACTGGTCAGCTTCGGCGCGCCGGAATTAACGGTAGAGATAAAGTAAGCCGGCACGTTTTATCTTCTCTGCAGCGTCTCCCCGGGCGGAAGGCGCTGCAGACCGTCACGGAAACCCGGACGGCAAAGCTTTACGCCATCTCAGCAGCAAATTCGCTGCGAATACGCGCCTGTAATGAGGCCAGCTGGATACGTATCTCCTCTTTCAGATCGCCGCTGTAAAGCAGCGATGTTTCAAAGTTTTTATACTCCCCCTGACGTTGCGCGCTTGCCCAGTTATAAGAGCCGATACAGATAAAATTATGATCCGCCATCAGCAGCTTGCTGTGTACTTTATTCACCACATGCACGGCGATGCCATGCGCTGCCAGCGCCGTACAGCAGGCGTTAAACTGCACGCTTTTCTCTTCGTCATAGCGATTATTGGTGAAGGTATTGAAGCGATAGTCGGTATAGAGTTCAACCGCGATCTCCCGCCCGGCGGCCTGCTGCATCGCGCTCAGCAGCCCGCTCTCCCTGAGCCGGGAAAGCGAGACCCAGGGCGAAACAATCACTACCCGCTGCTGCGCCAGCTGCAGGATCCCGGTCAGGCAGGCGTCGTGCGCTTCCGCGTCGTTAATCACCCGCGGCTCGCGACAGCTCAGCAGCAGATCGGGGCGTGCGCCGACGGAAAAAATCAGTTCGCTGTCGGCACGCCTGGCGAGGTACTCGCCGAGCAAATGCCGGGGTGTGCCGCGCGGTGCGGCGTCAATCGCCTCCATATCGCCAAATACCAGGAAGCTCTCTTTGGCGCGTGAAACGGCGACATTCAGCATCGAATTGTCTTTATCGATAAATTTGCCGTTGCTGTGGCGCGAATACACCGCTGAGAACAGCACAATTTTGCGTTCCGCGCCCTGCAGCGCATGCACCGTTCCGATTGTCATTTTGCCTTCGGTGCGTCCGACCTCGATGCCGCGCTGTTTGCACGCCTCGGCGATCAGCTGTTCCTGCGCCTTGAATGGCGTAACGACGCCGACAATATCCTCCAGCTTCGCCTTGTAAAAGGTCTCCAGCTCGTGGCGCTTCGCCGCCAGCCATTCAGCGATGGTATTCGCCTCCAGGCGGTTAATGCGGCTGCCGGCTGGTGGCGATTCCGCCAGGCCATCTATATGCAGATAGCCTAACGCCGGGAAGGGCGGCGGCGTCTTTGCGTCGGCGGCGCTGCCGCGCTTAGGCTCCAGCAGGCCGTGATAGCAGAGGGCGTTACAGAAGGAGATGATCTCGTCGTAGCAGCGGCGGTGTTCCCGCAGGAATATGCCCGCTTCCGCGCCCGGCAGATAGTGGTAACGGCTGGCCTGCTGGGCAATGCGCATCACTGAGCCGCTGACCACGGAGCGACCCTGTTGGCACAGTTCGTCGTAATCGGCGGCATTGGCCAACAGCTGATGCTGCATCAGATTGCCGATATCCATCGCCGGCAGCTGATTGCTGACGGGCTGGATCTGATGCACATCGCCGATAATGAGCGCACGTTTGGCCAGCGCAAAAGAGGCGGCGGCCACGTCCGGCGCCACCTGTCCCGCCTCATCCACGATCAGCAGGTCAATCTCATTAATCAGGTATTCATTATTAAACACGCCTTCGCTTTCAAAGACCTTATAGGTCATATGGCCGGGCAGCGAGTAGAGCGTGGACACGATGCAGGGGGTCAGGCTCATACGGCGCGCCCAGCGCGCGCGCACCGCTTTCAGCCCCTGTGCATCGTTGCCGTTGCGGTTTTTAATCAGCATATCGCGGTCGTGTTGCCGATAATCCAGCAGCCAGCGCGCTTCCCAGTAATGCACCGCCAGCTGAAACAGACGAAAGCGTACAGAGCGATCCAGCGCGCGGTCGATCTCCTCCAGGGAGGGGGCCTCCGCCGTGTTGCTGAAGGGCGCGCAGAGCTGCAGCCATGCCGCTTTTGACTGCTGGTACTGCTCCTGCAGCTCGTGCGCCTGTGCTATCTGCCGTTGCAGATCCCCGACCGCCTCTCGCTGCTGCGTCAGCCAGCTTTCCAGCGCAGGCTCCAGCTGTTCGGCGTCGCAGCGCTCAACCAGCGAACGCGCCAGCGGAGAAAAATCATTTTTAATTAACTGCTTACGGTTGGCCCTGCGTTTACTGGCAACCGCCGGCACAACGTTCAGCAGCGTCAGCAGCAGCGACTCATCCGCGCAGAACGTCAGCCAGGCCGCCAGGCTCTTCTCAACCCCGGCGATATCTTCGCGCAGGTGCAGCAGCCCGGCCTGTAGGGCCGCCTGCGTCTTTACCGGATCGGCCTGTTGGTACCTGATCCGCACCTGTTCAAACTGTTGCCAGCTCACCTCAAGCTCCGCCATCAGCTGATAGCCCGCGTTGATATCGTTCCAGATCCGCTGTTTTACCGCCTGCACCCTGTCCAGGCTCTTATCCTGCAACGCTGTTTGCGCCCGATTCAGAAAGGCGCTTTCCGCACGGTCGATATAATCTTCATTTTCCAGGCACTTATAGAAAGAGGGGGTGTGGTAATGTTTGGCCGCCTCGTTTTCCAGGCTGCCTGCCGGGAAATAGCCGCCGTAGCTTTTCACCTCCGGCAGCCAGCGCCCGCTTAGCGGATCGTCATTCTCTTCAAAGTCTTTGCCAAAGGCCTCAATAATATTGGTGACTGCCTGATTATTGGTGGAGGCGGCGATAATCAGCGGCGGCTGGCTCTCTTTCCAGGCGGCCTCCACCCATAGCGAGGCGACAACGGAGAGGACAAACGTCGTTTTGCCGGTGCCGGGCGGGCCGTTAACCGCAAGGATCTCGCCGGGCTGCATAGCCATCACCTGTGCCAGCGCATCACGCTGGGCGGCGGCAAGCGAAAAGCGTGAGCCGGAATGGCCCGCGCGGGCGACCAGCTGCGAGAGCGCAGAGGTGCAGGGCAGATGCTTCGCGTTGTTTTCCAGCGCGAAGCTTTGCGCCAGCGGCAGCGCGTCTTCGCAATCCGCCAGCCAGTCGTAGAGTTTTAAAATCTGGTAGCTGCCGCTAACGCTATCCTCCGCCTTTTTGAGATAGCCGCCCTGCTGGCTGGTATAGCGTGCTTTAAGCAGCGCTCTGTCGCAAAGTTTGAACAGTTCCCGCGCCGAAGCGACGTAGTCATGCCAGAGCGTGTTTTCTTCCGCCGGCTCCGCCCGCTGGCTGAACAGCGCGCTGGCCTCCTGTTCGCTATAAACCTGGAGGGTCTGCGTATCCAGAAAACGGTCAAAATCCTGCACCGAGGCGAGGGTAAACTTATCGTCATACTGCGGAGAGAGCAGATCGCGCGGAATGTGCGGCCTGCCGGCGGGCAGAAACTCGCCTTCGCGGCTAAGCCAGATGGGGCAGATAACCGGTGTTATCGCCTCGGGAAAGCCGGAAAAGGCGCTTTTGCTGTGTTCATGCTGCTGTTTAATCAGAAAGGCCGCAGGACGCAAAACCACTTTAATAAACAGCGTTTCCGCAGGTACCTCGGCAAACAGCGCCTGCAGCGGGGCGCTTTCTTTATCCAGACGTCCCCGGCCGATGATCGCCGCCGGCACTTTATGATAGTCGCTCAGCGCCTTACGGCTCATCGCGCCGCTGCCGCTTTCGGCGTCCGCCAGCGAATTGCGCCAGTAGCGTAGCCATTGTCTGGCTTGTGCTGCACTCATGCTGCTCATCCTTGCCTTCTCTTTGCTGGCCCTGCCAGGCCTTTCATCAGTTGCGCTTATCATAACGCTAACGTTTTAGCCCGTCGCGGGCAAGGCGCTTTCTTGCGGCGGCTGTTGCTACTGCACCAGATGATGGCTGATGGCGTACTTCACAATCTCGGCGTTGGTGGTGAATTTCATCTTCTTCATCAGCCGCGATTTATACGTGCTGACGGTTTTATTGCTGATCACCAGCGCGTCGGCGATGGCGTTGATGCTTTCGCCGTGCGCCAGCATGATCATGATCTGCCGTTCGCGCATCGTCAGGTTCTCGTGCGGCGGCCGGTCGCCGCTCTGGTATTGTGAAAAGACAATCTCCTGCGCCAGCTCGTGATCGATATAACGCGAGCCGCGCGCCACCTGTCGGATCGCCGTCAGCAGCGCCTCCGGGTTTTTATCTTTGGTAATGTAGCCCAGCGCGCCGCAGTAAAGTACGCGGCGCGCAATCTGCGGCTCGTTATACATACTCAGCACCAGAATGCGCAGCGACGGGTATTGCAGCGTGATGCGGTTAATCAGATCTTCGCCGCTGATACCAGGCATAGAGATATCGAGCAGCAGCAGATCCACGCCCCCTTCGCGCAGCCGCTCCAGTACCTGGCCGCCGTCGGCCGCCTCGCCCACTACGTTAATGCCGTTGTCCAGCAGGAAAATCTGCTTCAGTCCCTCACGCATAATGGCGTGGTCGTCAGCGATCATCAGGCGAATTGCTTGCGTCATCGGTTACTCACTTATCTTTCTTATTAAACAGCGTGCGGGAAAGCACCGGCGGCCGGTGGGGGAAGCTCAGCTGTACGCGCGTGCCTTCGCCCGGCTTACTGTCGATAATCACCTCGCCGTTCAGCATCGCCGCGCGCTCTACCATCCCCGGCAGCCCCCAGGCGTTAGGGCGCACGTGGCGCATATCAAACCCTTTGCCGTTATCAACCACATCAATGCGCAGCCGGTCGCCGTCCTGCTTCATAAACAGATAGACGCTGCTGGCGTCAGCGTGGCGTCGCACGTTGGTCAGCGACTCCTGCACCACACGAAAAGCGGCGGTGACGCACTCGTCGCTAAGGCGCAACGCTTTCTCATG
This sequence comes from Mixta gaviniae, assembly GCF_002953195.1. Classification (GTDB taxonomy): domain Bacteria; phylum Pseudomonadota; class Gammaproteobacteria; order Enterobacterales; family Enterobacteriaceae; genus Mixta; species Mixta gaviniae. The sequence goes on from NZ_CP026377.1 coordinate 693,628, forward strand.
GGGCGGCACAAAGATGCAGCGGGTGGTGTTGTGCTTGTTAAATTCGTCGCGCAGCCACTCCAGCGCCGGCACCAGGCCAAGATTCAGCATATTGGGTCGCAGACGGGTAGAAACGTCGCGCACCACCTGAATGGTGCTGTCGACCAGCTGCATCAGGTTATCCACCTGCTGATGCACCGCGTCGCCCGCCTCCGGCGACTGCATGCGGATCAGCGACAGGCCGACGCGCAGCGAAGTCAAATGCTGCCCCAGCTCATCGTGGATCTCATGGGCGAGGTGCTTGCGCTCTGCTTCACGCTGCGCCTCCTGATTGCGTGCCAGCAGGCGTAACTGTTGATGCGCTTCGCGCAGCTCCTCTTCCGCCAGGCGGATGCCGGTGATATCGCGCCCGACGGTCAGCACGCTCTCCAGCTCGCCGTGCAGATCGCACTCCGGCACGCTGCGCACATGCAGAATGCGTTTGCGGCCGCCGTGGTTCAGCGTCAATTCGCCCTCCGCCTGCTCGCCGCTCGCCAGGCTGTGCGACACCAGCCGCAGCAGCGCCATGCCCGCCTCGTTGTGCGGCACCGCTTCCGTTAGCTGCCAGCGATAAATATCCTGCTCCTGCCCGTCAAACCAGGTCAGCACCGGCGGGTTGACATAGACGCAGCGCAGCGACAGGTCGAAGCGCGCGATCATATCGGGCGAGTTCTCTACCAGGGCGCGGAACTGCTTTTCACGCAGCTGCTGGATCGCCTCTTTCTGTTTCAGTTCGCGCACGTCGCGCACTACGCAGAGCGCATGGGGCACGCCGCCATGCAGATAGAGGCTGGAGCTAACCTGCACTGAGATCTGCTCTCCGCGGCGCGGGGTATGTTGCGAGGTAAAGGTAATCCCTTCGGGGCGCATCGTCAGTTTCCACCACAGCGCCGCCACATCATCATCTTTAAGCTCATGATCGAGCGCGGCGAAACTGACCTGCATCAGCGCGCGCTGGGAATAGCCGGTTAATTTGCACGCTTTTTCGTTGACATATTTTATCCGCAACTCCCGATCCACTAAATAAATCGCATCATGAATACGATTTAACGCAATAGAAGAAAGGGTATCGGACGGCGTCAGCACAGGATTAAGATAATCAGAATAATTCTGCAATCGCGGATCTCCAGACCAGGTATCATTTATCAGCGCAATGAGCATCTTCGCGCGATGCCAATCAAATAACCGTTCCCGCCGCCTTTCCGTCCGTCAATACAATGCCAGAATAATCTCAGGCATAAACACGGCTTTTTAATGTTTCTCTGGCGCGGGAAAGACGGGAGCGTACGGTGCCCACCGGAATATTGAGCTGCTGTGCCACATCCTGATAGCTGCCGTCGTGACCGACCAGAATCGACAGCATGGTTTTCAGATCCTCCGGCAGCGTTTCGATAGAGGCGAGGGTGGCGCCTAAAACCCGTTCATTTTCCGTGATATCGCTCGGGTCGCTGTCATAAAGCATGCCGGTAAGAATGTCATCGTTGAGCGTATCAAATAAAAAGCGACCCTGCTGATTTTTATAATAATTACGGATCAGATTAATCGCGATGCCGAACATCCAGGTTTCCGGCCGCGAGGCGCCGATAAATTTATGGCCGTTGCGCAGCACTTCCAGGCAGGTCATCTGAGCAATATCTTCCACATCCTCATAGTTCGCCACGCGCTTGCGAATAAAATTCAGCAATTTCTTATTATTTTTTTTAAAAACATCAGACCAGTCGATATTGACGGCAACGGTTTCTACGGTTATTGGCTGGCTGGCAAGAGAGGTCATCATATTATTTTCTCCAGAGAGATGAAAGGTGATTACCCCTTGGCTATAGCAAGCACTGTGCCAGCAAAAATTAATCAACTAACAGCTTGTTTTTATTATTTGCGCCGTTTTCTTCCAGGATATATCTGAGAAAAAAACGGCAAAACGGCTTTTATTTGCTGTGCCATTTTTTTCACAAGTTTCGCTGCTCAATTATTTCCTGACGGTGAGACTTTTTTATTTCATCTTTTTTTGGAACCCGTTGCGCCGCAGGCCCACTTAACCGGGGTCTACCTGATGAGGAACGGGCGATGCTGAAGCCAAACCTGCCGCTAATGCCGCACCCTTTTAAAGCCCTGATGAAAGCCGCCGACAGCGGACCGAATAAAAGCGCCGAGCGGGCGGGGCAAGGTGTGGCCGACGCCAGCGCCAATGACATGAAGGAAGAGGTAGGCCTGATGTTTTCCGAGCGCGCCGAAAGCCAGAAAAAGGCTGAGCAGCGCCGTCAGCAGCAGCACGGCCTGCGCCACCGCCAGCAGGCGGGCAAAGTGCAGCTGCATAAGCTCTACGCGATGCTCGATTCCGGCGATCCGTCGCGACGCGAAGCGCACCTGAGTCAGCTGCGCGACGCGCTAAAGCGCAAGCCGCCGGCGGATACCGACGAACTGCTGTCGCAGCTGGATAACGATCCGGCGCGCTGCGATCTGCTGCTGCGCGTGATGGAGCGCGAAGCGCGCGATCAGGGCGACGACGCGCTGTGCGAAACCATCAATCGCCATCTCGACACGCTGCAAACCCGGCACGGTGAACGTCTGCGCGCCGGTCTCAATACCGCTGCGGCGTTCGCGGAATACAGCGCGCATCCGCAGCAGCGCCAGACGCTGCGCAACCTCTACTACGACAGCATCGTGCATCAACAGTCGGCGCTGGCGATGGTTGATCTGCTGCTGGCGCATACCGAGCCTGCGCAGTTCGTCTCCGGGCTGCGCACGCTGCAACGGGCGCTGGCGGATGATATTGCCGCGCTCGCCTCTTCAATCAGCACCGGCGCGCTGCGCCATATCCAGAACGGGCTGGTCGAGGCGCGCCAGGTAGGGCACACGCTGGAGGAGAGCCAGAAAATGCTCGACCGCATGGCGGGCAAAATGACGCTGCATGCCATCGACGCGACGGAACTGACGCGCCGCCTGCTGCATTTCAGCCACCACGGCGCCTGGCAGCAGGACTTTCAACAGCTGGGTGAAGAGGTGGTGGCCAACGCCAACCCGCGCCAGCTGTCGATGTTTTTCAACGCGGTGCTGCCGCTGGTGCGCAGCCTGCCGCTGGCACTGTGGAAAGTCAAAGACGGACGCAAAACCGCGCTGACGCTGCTGGCGAACCACAGCGCGTCGCTGCTGGATAACGAACGCAAACAGGCGCGCCGCGCCTCTGCTGGCTAACCGGCTTAACAAGGGGCGACATGCCGCCCGTCATGCGTTGTTAATAATCTGAGGCGCGCCGCGCCTGAAGCAAGCGGTAAGAGAGACGTGAGATGAACAGCCTGTTTTTAATTCTGAATAAAATCGCCATCAGCGCCATGCAGCGCTCGGAGATCGTCGGCGCCGCCTTCGCGCTGGCGCTGGTGTTTATGCTGATTATTCCGCTGCCGCTGCCGCTGATCGACACCCTGATTGCGCTTAATATCTGCCTCTCTTCGCTGCTGATCGTGCTGGCGATGTACCTGCCGAAGCCGCTGGCCTTCTCCACCTTTCCGGCGGTGCTGCTGCTGACCACCATGTTCCGCCTGGCGCTGTCGATTTCGGTAACGCGCCAAATCCTGATCCAGCAGGATGCCGGCCATATCGTCGAGGCGTTCGGCAGCTTCGTGGTAGGCGGCAACCTGGCGGTGGGCATGGTGATGTTTTTGATCCTGACGGTGGTCAACTTCCTGGTGATCACCAAAGGATCGGAGCGCGTGGCGGAGGTGGCGGCACGCTTCACGCTCGACGCGATGCCGGGCAAGCAGATGTCAATCGACAGCGATCTGCGCGCCGGGCTGATCGACGTGCATCAGGCGAAGTCGCGCCGCAGCGATCTGGCGAAAGAGAGCCAGCTGTTCGGTGCGATGGATGGCGCGATGAAGTTCGTAAAAGGCGATGCCATCGCCGCGCTGGTGATCCTGTTTATCAACCTGATCGGCGGCATCAGCATCGGTGTGCTGCAGGTCGGGATGTCAGCGGGCGAAGCGATGCATGTTTTCTCGATCCTCACCATCGGCGATGGGCTGATCGCTCAGATCCCGGCGCTGCTCATCTCGCTGACGGCGGGGATGATCATCACCCGCGTCTCCTCAGACACAGATACGGTGGACGCGCCGAATATCGGCCGCGAAATCGCCGAACAGCTCACCAGCCAGCCGAAAGCCTGGATCCTCGCCTCGATGGGGATGCTGGGCTTCGCGCTGGTGCCGGGTATGCCGGGTATGGTGTTTACCCTGCTGGCGCTGATCACCCTTAGCAGCGGCGGCTTTCAGGTGTGGCGCGCGCGCCATACGCTGCGCCTCGCCCAGCCGCAGATGGAAAACGAAGTGATCCCGCCGGAGCTGAACGGCCGCGAAGATCTGCGCCAGTTCAACCCGACGCGCCCCTATCTGATCCAGTTCCCGACCGCCTGCCGCGGCAAAGCGGAAACCCTTGATCTGGTGCAGGAGATCCGCCGCCTGCGTAACCGCATCGTCTACCACTTCGGCTTTACCCTGCCGGCGTTCGATATCGAATTCAGCGATCGGCTGGAGGCGGATGAGTTCCGTTTCTCGGTTTATGAGATCCCGAAAGTGATGGGCACCTTCAGTACCGCCTGCGTGGCGGTTGAGACGCGCTGGCTGGAGAGCCTCAGCCCGGAGGAGCAGCAGGCGCTGACGGCGCCGGCGGCAGCGACCGACATCGCCGCGCCTGCCGAAAATGAAGACGCGACGGCGCCGACGGAAGCCGCGCCACTCACGCCGGCGCTGGGCCAGGCGGTGCGTCAGGAGGCGGACTATCTCTGGCTGCCCGCCGATCATCCGCTGCTGGAAAACGACGAGGTGGCGCGCTGGACCGCCGCCGGGCTGCTGCTGAAGCGCATGGAAAACGCCATCCACGCCAGCAGCCCGCACTTTATCGGCCTGCAGGAGACGCGTGCGCTGATGGGCTGGCTGGAGAGCGAACAGCCGGAGCTGGCGCAGGAGCTGCAGCGCGTCATGCCGCTGGCGCGCTTCTCCAGCGTGCTGCAAAAGCTGGTGGCGGAGCGGATCCCGCTACGTTCGGTGCGCGCCATCGCCGAAGCGCTGATCGAACATGGTCAGCATGAGCGCGACGTCTTTCTGCTGACCGAACAGGTACGCATCACCCTGAAAACCCATCTGTGCCATCAGTACAGCCAGACGGACGGCATTCATGCCTGGCTGCTGGCGCCAGAGCTGGAAGAGGCGCTGCGCGACAGCCTGCGCCAGACGCAAAACGATATCTTCTTTGCGCTCAGCCCGGAGCAGATTCAGTCGGTGCATCAGCAGATGCGCCGCGCCTTCACTACCGGCAATGAGCAGCAGTCGGTGCTGCTGGCGGCGCAGGATCTGCGCGGCCCGCTGCGCGCGCTGATCGCTGAATCTTTCCATCAGGTGCCGGTGCTGTCGTTCGCTGAACTGGAACCGGCGTTGGCGGTGCATGTGTTGGGCCGCCTGGAAGCCGATCCCGCCTTTTATTCACTCACCAACTGGGAGGGAGAATAATGTTTGAACTGCGCGTGCTGTCCGGGCTGCACTGCGGCGCCGCCTTGCCGCTCAGCGGCGATCGCTGGCAGATCGGCGACTCGCCGCTGGCCGATCTGCTGCTGAGTGATGAGAGCGCGGCCGGCTGCGAACGCTGGCTGCGCCGCCAGCAGCAAAACTGGTGGCTGGCGCAGCAGGAAGAGGCCGAGGAGGGCGAACCGCTTACGCCGGAAGAGCCATTCCTGCTGGGCGGCGTCTGGCTTTGCGTCGCGCGGGCCAGCACGCCGTGGCACGAGGCGGCGGCGCTGCCCGCCAGCGCTTTCGCCGCCCCGGCCGCCGCGCAGGAGCCGGCGCCGGTTCAGGCCTCAGGTACGCCGCGCTGGATGCGTGGGGTACTGTTTGGCCTGCTGCTGCTGTTCAGCTTTACCGTGGTCAGCTGGATCCTGCAGCCGACGGTGGCGCAGCCGGCCGCCGAGAGTTCACGTCCGGCATGGGGCACGGTAGAGGATCTGCGCGCGCCGCTGCAGATCATGCTGCGCGAGCGCGATCTGGCGAACAGCGTACAGATCGCACGTCAGGGCGACCGGCTGCTGCTGAAAGGCGCGCTGAATAAAGCGCAGATGATCGTCTTCAACCGCATGATGACACGCTTTTATGCGCGCTACAGCGCCAGCGCGCCGGTGAAAAGCGCGGTGCGGCCGCTGGAGAAGAAGCTGCCGTTCCGTATCGTGCAGATCGCCACCGGCGCGCGCGCCAATATTGTCACTGACGAAGGCGACCGGCTGTTTATTGGCGATCAGGTCGGCGATCTGCGACTGGTGGCGATCACGGACGATCGCGTCGAGTTCAGCGGCCGCGATCCGATAACGGTGAAGTGGTAATGAACGCCGATCTCGACAGCTGGTTTAGCCAGCAGCAGCAGCGCCTGCGTCAGCCGGATGCGGTTAGCGTCTGCGGCCGCATTACCGGCATCAGCGGCATCCTGCTGGAGTGCAGCCTGCCGCGCGCGCGCATCGGCGATCTCTGCCGCATTGAACGCGATGATGACGAGAGCGTGATGGCGGAGGTGGTGGGCTTCAATCCGCAACATACGCTGCTGTCGGCGCTCGGCCCGCTGGACGGCATCGCCCAGGGCGCGCGCGTGACGCCGCTCTATCTGCCGCACAGCATCTGCGTCTCCGATGCGCTGCTCGGCTGCGTGCTGGACGGCTTCGGTCGCCCGATCGACGGGGAGGGCGTCGGCGCCTTCGCGCTGCCCGGCGAAGCGGAGCATACCATTCCGGTACTGGGCGATGCGCCGCCGCCTACCGCGCGGCCGCGTATCGCGACCCCCTTGCCGACCGGCGTGCGCGCCATCGACGGCATGCTGACCATCGGCGTCGGCCAGCGCGTCGGCGTCTTCGCCGGCGCGGGCTGCGGTAAAACCACGCTGCTGGCGGAGCTGGCGCGTAACGCCCCCTGCGACGTTATCGTCTTCGGGTTGATCGGCGAACGCGGCCGCGAGCTGCGTGAATTTCTCGATCACGAGCTGGACGAGGCGCTGCGCAGCCGCACGGTACTGATCTGCTCCACCTCCGATCGCAGCAGCATGGAGCGCGCACGCGCCGCTTTTACCGCCACTGCCATCGCCGAAGCCTTTCGCGAGCAGGGCAAAAGCGTGCTGCTGATCCTCGATTCCCTGACCCGCTTCGCCCGTGCCCAGCGCGAAATCGGCCTGGCGCTGGGCGAACCGCCGGGGCGCGGCGGCCTGCCGCCCTCGGTTTATACCCTGCTGCCCGGTTTGCTGGAGCGCGCCGGCCAGACGCAGAACGGTGCCATCACCGCGCTCTATTCGGTGCTGATCGAGGCGGACTCGATGAACGATCCGGTGGCCGACGAAGTGCGCTCGCTGATCGACGGCCACATCGTGCTGTCGCGCCGCCTGGCGGAGCGCGGCCACTACCCGGCGATTGATGTGCTGACCAGCCTCAGCCGCACCATGACCAATGTGGTGACGCGCGAACAGATGCGCGACGCCACCCAGCTGCGCCGCATGATGGCCGCCTGGCAGCAGGTGGAGATGCTGATCCGCCTCGGCGAATATCAGCCCGGCCATGACGCGATGACCGACGCCGCCGTCGAGGCGCAGCCCGATATCAACGGCTATTTGCGCCAGGCGACGCGCGCGCCGAGCGAGTGGCAGCAGACGTTGCAACATCTGTCGGAGGTAAGCGCCCATGCGCCGGAAAATTAATCTGCCTGACGAACTGCCCGCCGAAGAGGGCGACGCGAATTTGCGTGCCGCGTTCGCACTGCTGCTGCCGATCCGCCGTCAGCGCCTGCGCCGCAGTGAACGCCAGCAGCGCCAGCATGAACAGCAGCTGACGCAGCTGCAAAGCGCGCAGCGCGACGCCGAACAGCAGTTGACGCAGCGGCGGGCGGCGTATCAAACGCTGCGCGACGGCTTCGATGAGACGCATCTCGGGCGTCAGCCGCTGACCGATCTGCAGCGCGGGCTGCAGCAGGAACAGCGCGCCGCCGAGGCGCTGCAGCGTCAGCGCCAGGCCCTGAGCGACTGCGTCACGCAGTGTGACGCGCAGAGCGAACAGCTGGCGGCGGCGCGCGCGGAAACCCGGCTGCGCCAGCGCGAGCTGGAAAAACTGGAAATGCTGATGCAGGAGATGCCGTCATGAACCCTTTTATCGCCGAGCGTCCCGCCGCCCAGCCGCGGCCTGAACCGGAGCGCCGCGAGCCGCGCGCGCAGGCAGAAGCGCGTTCGCGCGCCGCGCCGCCGCCGCCGCCGCGTGCGAAGCCCGCCCCGCAGCCGCCCACCGCCGCGCAGGCAAAACCGCAGTCGCGCGGCGCGGAGCGCGGCCGCAGCGAACGCAACCCCGCCAGTGGCCAGAGCGGCGCGGCGAAACGTGGCGAGCAGCCGGAAAGCGGTACGCCGGACGGCATGCTGTTCAGCGCTTTGCTGGATACGCCGCCTGCGCTGCCGCCGCTCTCTGTTAGCGCGGCGGCATTTTCAACCCAGCCGCGCTTTACGCCGCCTGCCGCCGCCGGTGCGTCGGGTGCGGCGCCGATGGCGCTCTGGCAGCCGCTGGAGGCGGAGCTGGGCCGCGTGGTCGATCGCCAGCCGGACGGCCCGGTCGCCATGACGCTGCTGCTGCCGCGCCTTGGCGAGGTGGATGCGCGTCTGCAGCCGCTGACCGCCGGCGGCTGGGACATTGCGCTGCGCTTCTCCCCGACGGCGCTGGGCGCGCTGGAGGCGCATCAGGAGCGCTGTCGCCAGGCGCTACGCCGCCGGATGGCCTGTCGCGTACGCCTGCGCTTTGAACAGCGGGGGCAGGCATGAAACGGCTTTCGCTGCCGCGTCTGAACGCGGAAGAGGCGCAGCTGCGCCAGCGTATCGGTGCCGGTCAGTGCTTCCCTTATCAGCTGAACGACGAAGCGGGCACGCTGACGCTGCGCCTGAGCGCCGCTGCCCCGGATAATGCCGTTTTGGCGCTGCGCTGCGACGCCGGCCCGCTCTGGATCGGCGAGCCGGAAAGCGCGCTGGCGCTGCTCTCCGCTTGTCCGGCGCTGCCGTATGCCGAAGCAGAAGTGACACCCTGGTACTGGCCACTGTTTAATCAGGAGATCGGCCCGCAACTCGCCATGCTGTTCGGCGAGCTGACGCCGGATCCCGCTGCGCCTGCGCCCGCGGCGCCCTTTACGCTGCAGTTGACCCTGACGCTGGGTGAACTGCGCGCCCGCAGTAGCCTGACTGCCCCGATCGCTACGCTCAACGCCCTGCTGGATAAGCCGGGCTGGCAAGCGGACACGGCGGCGCTGCCCGACGCGCTACCGCTGCATTTTCCATGCATTTTAGGCGCGCTCACCCTGAGCGTCGCGCAGCTTGCGCAGCTGCGGCCTGAAGATGTGCTGCTGCCGACGCGCGCCAGCTTCTCGCCCGACGGCGCGGGATCGCTGCAGCTTGGCGGACTGCGTCTTTCCGGCGCGCTGAACGGCGAGGCGGATCGCGCCTTTTTTACCCTTTCTGACCTGGAGATCACCCCTGTGACATTTCCCTACGATAACGATGATATGGCCCCTGTTGACCACCCGGAAGATGAATGGCAGGGCGAACCGGCGTCGGAGGCTGCGGCGCTCGACGCGCTGCCGCTGGCGCTGACGGTGCGCTGCGGCCAGCTGCGGCTGACGCTGGGCGAGCTGCAGCGTTTGAGCCGCGGGGCGACGGTGATGGTGGATAACGTGCAGCCCGGTGAAGCACTGCTCTGTCACGGCGATTTCCCGCTGGCGAAAGGCGAGCTGGTGGAGGTGGAAGGGCGGCTGGGGCTGCAGATCACCCATATGCTGCCGGGCAGCGTTAATCCTCTGAGCCACGGCAGGTAAGCGATGACGGAGATGCAGTCGCTTAACCCGATGATGCTGGCGCTGTTCCTCGGCGCGCTCTCGCTGGTGCCGATGTTGATGATTATCTGTACCTGTTTTCTGAAGATTTCGATGGTGCTGATGTTGACGCGCAACGCGATGGGCGTGCAGCAGGTGCCGCCCAATATGGCGCTTTACGGCATCGCGCTGGCCGCGACGCTGTTCGTGATGGCGCCGGTGTTCAACGATATCAGCCAGCGCGTGCAGGCGATGCCGCTCGACTTCAGCAATATGGAGCGGCTGGAATATACCTTCGGCAACGGCGCGGAGCCGCTGAGAAACTTTATGTCACACAACACCGATCCCGATATTCTGGTGCATCTGCAGGAGAACGGCGCACGCATGTGGCCGAAAGAGATGGCGCAGAGCATTACGCCGCAAAGCCCGCTGCTGATTATTCCCGCTTTCGTGCTGTCGGAGCTGCAAAACGGCTTCAAAATCGGCTTTCTGATCTTTATTCCGTTCCTGGTGGTCGATCTGATTGTCTCCAACGTGCTGCTGGCGCTGGGGATGCAGATGGTGTCACCGATGACCGTCTCGCTACCGCTGAAAATCTTGCTGTTTGTGCTGGTCAGCGGCTGGACGCGGCTGCTGGACGGCCTGTTCTACAGCTATCTGTGAGGCGGCGATGGAGATACTGACCTTTTTTCGCCAGGCGATGCTGCTGGTGGTGCTGCTCTCGGCGCCGCCGCTGATCGTCGCGGTGCTGGTAGGGATTGTGATTTCGCTGGTACAGGCGGCAATGCAGCTGCAGGACCAGACGCTGCCGTTCTGCCTGAAACTGGTGGCGGTCGGCATGACGCTGGTGCTGACCGGACGCTGGGTTGGCGTGGAGCTGATCCAGCTGACGCAGAACGCTTTCGCCATGATGTCGCGGGTGGGTAGCTGATGCTGTGGAGCGACGCGCTCGATCAGCTGTTTACCGCGCTGCTGGCGCTGCTGCTCGGCATGGCGCGTATTTTCCCCTGCCTGCTGTTGACGCCGATTTTCTCTTTTTCCGCCATTAAGGGGGTGCTGCGCACCGCGATTGTGGTGGCGCTGGCGCTGTTTATCGCGCCGCTGCTTTACCACGATATGCTCGGCGCTTCGCTGACGCTGGTGGCCTACGCCGGGCTGGCGATCAAAGAGCTGATCCTCGGCACGCTGATCGGCCTGATCCTCGGGCTGCCGTTCTGGATGTATGAGTCGGTGGGCGCGCTGTTCGACAACCAGCGCGGCGCGTTGATGGGCGGGCAGATCAACCCGCAGTTAGGGCCAGACGCCACGCCGCTCGGCTATCTGATGAAGCAGGTGATTATCCTGCTGCTGATCGTCGGGCCGGGCCTGAGCGCGGCGACGCAGCTGATCTGGGATAGCTACCGCATCTGGCCGCCACTCACCTGGCTGCCGCCGCTGGGCGCGCAGGGCTGGGAAGTATGGCTGGGGTTGCTGAAGGAGACCTTCGTCAGCATGGTGCTGTACGCCGGGCCGCTGGTAGGGCTGCTGCTGCTGCTCGATTTCGCCGTCGGCATCATCAGCATCTACAGCCCGCAGATTCAGGCGACGGTGTTGGCGATCCCACTGAAATGTTTGCTTGGCCTGCTGTTTTTCGTCCTCTACCTGCCGCTGCTCAATCATCTTGCCGGCGAACGGCTGTTTGAGTTGCGCGATTTGAGCCATCTTCTTCCCCATCTGTTTGGCGCCAAAGGAGCGGGACATGAGTGAAAAAACCGAAGACGCTACCCCGCAAAAGCTGCAGGAGTCACGTAAAAAAGGGCAGGTGAGCCAGAGCCAGGACATCCCCAGGCTGCTGATCTCGATCGGTATTCTTGAGGCGATTTTCGCACTGGTCGACAGCGGCATGCAGCGGATGGAATCGATGATTATGCTGCCGTTGATGCGCATCGGCCAGCCGTTTGGCCATGCGATGGAGGAGGTGGTGACCGATTCGCTAATGGTGCTGCTGCTGTTTTCCGCCATCGTCGGCGCGATTGCCATACTGCTGCGCATCGTCGGCGGCTGGCTGCAGTTCGGCCCGCTGTTCGCCGTGGAGGCGATGATGCCGAAGCTGGATAGCCTGAACCCGGTGAACCACTTTAAAAACATGTTCTCGGCGCGGCAGTTCACCCAGCTGCTGACCAGCATTATCAAGGCAGCGGCAATCGCCGTGGTGCTGTGGTTTGCGCTGGAGCCGGAGATCGGCAATCTGGCGCGGCTCGCACAGACCGATCTCAACACCTTCTGGCACGGCGTGCTGTCGCTATTTATTAAGGCGGCGCGTCAGGTACTGATGGCGCTGCTGGCGATGAGCGCGCTCGATTTCGGCCTGCAGAAATATTTCTATCTTAAGCAGCAGCGCATGAGCCACGAGGATATTCGCAACGAATATAAGCAGAGCGAAGGCGATCCGCATATGAAAGGGCATCGCCGTCAGGTGGCGCACGAGATCCTGAACGAAGCGCCTAAAACGCCGCGTCAGGTCGCGGTAGAGGAGGCGGATGTGCTGTTGGTTAACCCGACCCACTTTGCGGTGGGGCTTTACTATCGGCCGGGCGAAACGCCGCTGCCGCGCCTGCTGTTTAAGGCCAGCGACGATGATGCACATTATCTGATCGAACAGGCGCAGCGCGCGCGTATTCCGGTCATCCGCTATATCTGGCTGGCGCGCACGCTCTACCGCACCACCCCAGAAGGCAGCTGGATCCCGCGTGAAACGCTCAAGGCGGTGGCGCAGGTTTACCGCCTGCTGCGCGAGCTGGAAGATCACTATATGGATGAGGTAATTGAAATGGAGGATGAATAGAGCAGGCCTGCGGTTATTGAATTATTCGGTTGTTCGGTTGTTCGGTTGTTTGGTTATTCGGTTATTCGGTTATTCGGTTATTTTAATTGGATCCGTTACGGGTAATGTACTTTAATTAAATATGATTATTTAATTAATTAATCGATGCATACGCGACGCGCCGTTAAAAGTTAATCTGCATCAATTGTTGTTCATTTTTTTCCTCGCCTGTGCGCCTTACTCTTTTTAATTTCCTTTTCGCCTGTTAGCGTTAGCGCGTGTTGTTATGTCTTCAGGGAGAGAGGATATGAGTTCGCGCAGCGATATCGTGGATGGCAAGGATGCGTTCTGTGCTAAAAGCGGTCTGGTTTATTCTGAGGTATTAGGCTGGGTTGATTTGGGGCATGCCAAAGGAGAGGATATTATAAAGCTCCTTTATAAAATGGACGTGGGGGAACACCAACCTAAAGAGCGCTATACGCTGACCTATTCGCAGTCTATGTATAAGTCTTCAAAATCATATTTTGGCGCGGGTGCGCATATTCGCTGGCAGATAAAAAGGGGCAGGACTCTGGAACAGCGGTATAGTATCGTATTAGCAATGATGATGATAACCGCAGTTAATTTTGAAGCGATGCAGGACTCGGTACCCTTTAGCTGGGTGACTGATAGCGGCTTTAGCGCGGAGGATCTGGTTTCCGATCTGTTGGGGTTTTATCGCGTTGTACGGCCCATGGACTATTTTCACTCGCTTCAGCTGGTCAGCCAGCAGGAAGCGCTAAAGCGCTGGGATTTCTATGGGCCGGTAGGGAACTATAAAAATAAACTGTTCAGGCCGCTACTGTTTCCCGATCCGGCGAAAGATCGCCATGCTATGCCGGTATATGGCACCCTGCCAAAGTTTATGATGGCAATAACACCGTTTGATGAATTTCATACGGATATTGTTAAGGTAATTACTAATGATGGCGCACATGCTAACCTTTTTACTCCACCCGATCCTGAGTTCGAATAATGCACAGTAAATATAAAAACAGAGGATGTGCGGTGGGCGTAATGGTGTTGCTCTCCATCGTGGGCTTCTTTTTTATGGCGCTGATACTTATTACTCTGGACACCACCTACAGTGAGAAAGAGTGGCTGAAGGACTATCTGCTGACGCCGAATGAAATCAGGCAGGCGCCACGGCTTACTTCTCGTTATGCGATCAGAGTTAAGGCAAGAGACGGCAATTCGCCGGCCATAGAGCAAATTACCTTTTACGGCACGCAGGATACGCTAAAGCTGGAGCAATATCTTGTCTCGCTCGGCTACTATCCGGCCAGCAAGGCGATATGTTGCGAAATCTGGTACTCGCCGGATAATAAACTCTCTGCCGAGGTGCGCGTTAATAGTGAACGTAGCGTCACCCTGACGATATATGATATACCCGCGCCGCAGGACATTATTGAGCAGCGCAGGCAGGCGCGGCCCTGATCTATCCGCTTCCATCCGCACAGGGAATATCTGGCGGCCCGCCTGCGGTGAGGGCAGGCCGCCTTCGGGCTATGTAATTGCCGCCCAGATTCTGTAATTACCGCCGCCCGGGTTATCTCACCGCCGTCCGAACCAGGCGGCTACCGCCCGGCTCAGGCGGCCGCCTCCGCCGTTTCCGCCAGGCGCGTCAGCAGCGTCGGCATAAAGCCCCGGATCTGCTCTCCCTGATCGATAAAGGCGTTCACCAGCGTGGTAAAGCGCGGCGGGTCCAGCTGCTCCAGCGGCTGCTGACAACAGAGCCGCAGCGTAAGCTGCGCATCCAGCGCCAGCCAGCAACCGCGCATCGCCTCCATCTCAAAGTTCATTGCCAGTAGCGCGCGCCACATCGCCGGATCATCCGCCATCTCCTGCGGCGGCATAATCTGGCAGTGCAGCAGCAGGTTCTCGCCCGGCGGCAGCTCCATCACCACCAGCTCCTGCTGCTGGGCGTCCAGCAGGGCGCAGACGCCTTTCTCCAGCGTCAGTTCGGTATTCAGCGTGCGGCCATAGTGATCCAGCAGGCGCTGTAAAAGGACATTGCTCATTCGTGGCTCCCGTTAACTTTTCACTACCCGACCATCCTGCTGGGCGGCGCTCAGCGGAGCGGCCAGCTGTTCGGTGCTGCGCTTTGCCAGCTCGCCTTCCAGTGTCCAGGCAAGCGGGCTTTGTTGATCGCGGCCATAGCTGAAGCTGATTTTCCCCAGATTACGGCTTTTGGCGACGGATACGCTGCTGCCGCCGCCCAGCAGAAACATCGGCGTAGTCACGCCGTCGCTTTTGCTTTTGCTTTCGGTAAAAGCGATCGACTTGATGCGCATATCACTGCGCGTTTGCAGCCGCTTCTCCAGTTCGTCGCGGCTGATGCGTCCGGCAAGCCAGTCGGCGTTCAGCCGCTCCTTCATCTGATCCTTCGGCTCCAGCGTCACCACCGCCTGGGTATCGCTGGAAAGCTGCATCTGCTGAAGCAGCCCGCTCAGGTGTGTATCGTTTTCCATCATGGCGCGGATGCGGTTGGCATTGCTCAGCGCATGGTTAGATTCCGTTTCATGGCTGAAGAGATCGCCCATCCAGTGCAGCAGACCGTTGCCGTTGATTTTGGCCAGGTTGTTATAGGTGGATTGGTACTCGGCGCCGCCCGGCAGCGGTACGCGCTGGGTCAGCGCTTCGCGCTGCTGGCGCAGCTTGACCAGTTCGCGGATAGCGCCATACTGCGCGTTATTGGTGACCTTGCCCTGCGCCTCGTGCTGGCCGAAAAAGGTCAAGAGCGCATCCAGCTTCTCATCAGGGGTTTTCGCCGCTTTACCGCTGTTCGCGTCGGGATCCTTCAGCGACTCCATCAGCTGCGCGGTGGCGCGATCGGTAAAGGCTTTCGACAGGCTCTCGGTCAGCTTATCGATATGGGTGCCCGCCAGCCGCTGCGGCTGTGCCAGCTCCAGGCTCAGCGCCTGTTTAGTGCGGTTATCGAAACTGAAGCGTACGCCCGCGCCAGTGACGGCAGAGATCGGCTGGCGCGCCTGATCGGTGCGGTTGGTCACGCCGGTAGGCGACATAAAGCGCGCGTCGGCGCTGCCCTGATTGAAAAAGCGTGCGCGGTTATCGCTGCGGGTATGTTTGTTGCTGCTGGCGTTGCCGTTGTTATTGCGCTCGCGCGAGGCCGCCGCGATATTGGCGCCGACCGAAACGCCGCCGCCGACACGCGTCATGGTCACGTTATCCTTCTCATTTTTATTGGTCATCGGCACGCCGATGCTGGCCTGCGCCGCGCCATTGGTATCCAGGCTGGCGGTCCAGGTGCTGCCGTTTTTCACCTTATGGTCGTTGCCGCGATCCAGCAGCTCCAGCGGATCGATCTGGTCGCTGGCCAGGCGGCTGAGAAAGCTGTTCAGCTCGTTTTCGCCCAGGCTGAAGGTGACGCTGTTCTGCGCCTGGCGCTGCAGATTGGCTGACGCCGCTACTCCGAGCCTGACTACCGGCGAGGCGGTATGATCGCCATTTTTACCGAAGCTGACGTCGTTGGGATCGACATGGCCGGTCAGCATGTTGTAGCCCAGCGCGGTAAAGGGGGCGATACCGCCGGAGCCGTTGCGGCCTACGGTAACCGTCAGACCCTCTTCGCCGCGCGTAAAGCCGAGGCTGTAGCCGCGATCGGCGTTGACGCGTCCGCCCACGACGTTAAGCGTCTGGCTGCCCGGTAGCGCCACGGAGGAGGCGAAGGCGCCGTAGCCGCTGTTAAAGGTCAGGCTTTCGCCATTGCTCAGGGATTTCAGCTCTTTCGCCACGTTATCAATCAGCTGCGCCTGGTTCGGCGCGTTAAACACCGTGCGCGAGGTGAGATTAAGGCCGTGGTGCGGTTTACTGAAGGCGTTGGTCATCTTGCGGATGGCGTCATAGTTCGCCTCGACCTGCTGGGTATTGGCGAAGCCCTGGTCGGTCAGCTTTTTCACCGTGTTGCCGCCCCAGGTTTCGTCGCGCAGCTTGCGGATATTTTTTTGCAGTTCGGCGCGCGCCGTGTCCGGGCTATCGCCGAACTGCAGGCTGCGCTCGTAGATATCGAGCGCGCCGTGCAGGCGCTGTTGCGTCATTGCATCGAGAAACAGCCGCGACTTCACCAGCCCCAGTTCGTCGCCGCTGTCGCGCACCGGCTTGTCGACGTTGGGCTTGAGGTGATCAATGGTCAGGCGGCTGGCGCGCATGCCGGTCACCACGTTTTGTGCCGCCGTGGTGTGGGCGGAAGGGTGGTGATTAATCATCTGATGCAGCGTGCCGACCATTTTAGTATCGCGCTGGCGCGCGCCGCTGAGGTGGCCGCCGTGGGTGTTCTTCAGTTTGCTCGCGTCGGTATTCAGCTGGTTTTTCTCGTTTAGTACCCCATAGTGCTGGCCCACTGCCCGACTTTGCAGCATCAGGCTGTGTCCCAGCTCCTCGGCGAAGGCGTTGATCTCCTCATGCAGTACCGGATCGCGGGTATGAATATTAAGATTTTGCAGACGCTGCTCCAGCGCCGGCTTGCGTTGCGTACGATGGGTATGCTGCGCGGTGATATCGTGGGCAATCTGGTTTTGCGCCTGATAGAGCGGTGCCAGCCCCTCATGCCCTTTAAAGCGCTGTTTTATCTCATGGTTAAGGTTCTTCAGCGGGCGCGGGCAGAGACCGCCGGAAGTGCGCAGCACAAACGCCTCCATGCGTTTTTTAAACGGGCTGTTCACTTTCGTCGTGTCGTTGCCGGTACTGCCGAAAAGATCAATCTCACGCTTCCAGCTGACATTGGTGCCGGGGATGCGCCCCGTTTTGCTCGCGTCGCCCAGCCGTCCAAAGGTTTCGGCGGAGCTATTGTTTTGCTGCACGCTCAGCGCCTGCTGGCGATCGACCGGCTGCCAGGTGCCTGCTTCCAGGCGCGCAGCGTTGCCGTTGCTGTCTGCCGCCATCAGCCGGCCTTTTTCATCGCTGTGCAGGCTGGCCAGCGTGCCGAGGCCCGGCGGCGTGCTTACCGGCTGCCAGCCGTTGCCACCGTTGCCCTGCCACGCCTTGCTGTCCAGCATAAACAGCTGGCCGCCGCCGGTCAGGCCAAACAGCTTGTTGTGTTCGTTGACCACCATATCCTTCAGCTGCGCCTGTTTCGCCGCCTCGCCGGTCAGGCCCTGGGCGGTCGGCAGCCCGACGGAGGTCAGCGTCTGCGTCGGCAGACGATCGCGGCGCAGGCCGGGTGAAATCTGGTGCAGTTTGATGTCGCCGCTCTCATTCAGCGACAGCAGACGCCCGTTGCCCAGCGGGGCAACGGTCTGCGTTTTGCTCTCTTTGCCCAGCCCGTGCAGCGCCAGATCCGCTTTGACGCTGTTTTTCACCTGAGTCAGCTGGAACAGGTTGTTGTGGTAAAGCGTCTTGTTACCCGCCTGATTGATCTTCAGCGGCTTCGCTTCGCCATCCTCAACCTTCATCGGCATGCCGTCGCTGCCGCGCACCAGGCGATCGGCCTTTTCTGAAGTCGGTTCCCAGCGCTGCGATGTCGCATCGTAAAAATGTACGTTGCCGTCCATCAGCGCCAGCTTGCCAAGGCGTCCGCAGTCCACCACCGCATGCGGCAGCGGCTCGCTGCGCCGCAGGCCTTTCTGATAATCCATCACCATGCTTTCGCTGAGATTCCAGCCCGGCGTCACGCCGTTGGCGTCAAGCTGGCAGCTGTGTTCATTGTCCATGCGGTCTTTGACCGTCGCATGCAGGCGGCCCTGGCCGTCGCTGTTTAGCGCGGTGATCTGCGCCCCTTCGCCGAACGCTGCCAGCACGGCCTGGTTGCGCGCGTCTTCGCTGAAGTTGATCTCTTTCGCCCCGGCGGCGGGCGGGGCGGCGCTGAACAGCTTGCCGTTGGGATCGACCGCCAAAACGTGTCCACCGTGCAGCGCGATAGCGCCGAGATGAAAATCGCTCTGCTGGCCGTTTACGCTCTGCTTCATTGCCAGCTTCGGGCTTTGCCAGTCGTGGGTAGTAATGCTGTTCATCAGCCGCAGGTGCTGGACGTGCGTCTCTTTATCTTTTAATACCACCGCCATATCGCCCTGCGATCCGGCGCTGAAAGCGGCGATCTTATCGTCGAACATCAGGCTTTTTTGCTGGCTGCTGAGGTTGTGCAGGCGCTTATCGCCCTGAATGGCGTAGAGCTGATTGTCGCCCTGGCGGCTGAGCTTATCGAAGGTTTTGTCGTCGACGCCGTGCGTCGGCTCCCAGCGCTGGCTGCGCTCATCGAAGCGGTGCAGACGCTTTTCATGCAGGCGCAGATGCTCGGTCTGGGCACCGTCGGCGCGCTGGTGGCTGAAGATGCCGGTCAGCAGGCTTTGCACCGCCTGGTCGGGCAGCGGGCGCTGCTCCTGCGCGCCGTTATGAAGCAGCGTGATGCGCTGTCCCGCGCTGTCGAGCTGCGGCTGTTGCTGCGGCGCGACGGGTTTGCTGTGGGCGATAGCGGTAAAGGCAAGCGGCGAATCCTGCACGTTCAGCAGGCGGCCGCTGTGATCGAGCAGCACGTGCTGCTGCTGACCGTTATTCGCGTGCCAGCGGTAGCGCTGGTCGGGCTTCGCCAGCGTCTGCTCCAGCAGCGGCGCCAGCGCAGGCGAGGCATTAAGGTTCAGGCGTTCGCCGTTTAGCGACAGGCTGTTGAGCTGTCCGCCCAGCGGCGTTGCCGCACCTGCCGCTGCGCCCGCTGGCGGCTGAGCTTCGGGCGAGGGGCGCTCCATCCGCTGACGCTGGGCCTGCTTCGCCGCCAGCGAGGTTTTTTCATCCGCGCTGAGGGCGGTGGCGTGGCGTTCGGAGACCAGATCGACCAGCTGCAGCATATTGCTGCTCCAGTCAGCCAGCGAGGCGGCGGTCTCCGCAACGGCGGCGGCCCTGCCGGGACGCGGCTCGGCGGGCGCGGAGAGCGACTGGCGGCGCGCCGGGCCGGCGGTCGGTCGGGGCGTTTCCGCGTCTGCGCCGCTGAGAGAATGTCGCCGCTCCGGCGGCGGCTTTACCGGCCAGGCATCCACGGGCGTTGCGTTGGCCTCGCCGGTGGAGTGGCGGCGCTGCAGCGTTGGGGCACTGTTCGCCTGCTGAGCGTCACGCCGGGCTTCCGCGCCGCTTGTTGAATGGCGGCGCGCGGGTGGCCCATTAACCGGCCAGGCATCCACGGGTGTCGCATTGGCCTCGCCGGTGGAGTGACGGCGCTGCAATGTTGAGCCGCCTTCCGCCTGCTGACCGTTGCGTCGCAGCGGCGGATCGGAGCGCTGGCGGCGCAGGGAGGCGGCGGTGCCCGGCTGCTGCCTTACGGAGGCGGGGGCACGCGCCGCGCCCTGAAGCAAATTGCTGCTGCCACGCTGCGTGGCGCGCGCCGTGCCCTGGGCGACGGCGGATGAGGCGCTGCTACGGGCGCTGACGGCGCTAACGCCGCGCGCGGCGGCAGCGGCGCCGGCAATAACAGGGGGCAAAGCCATTTAACCTCCTCAGCGAATAAGCGACATGGCGACGCGGACGCATCCAACCGATCCCTGAGTGGCTTATACGGCGGAGCGGTTCCGGAAAAGCCGCAAAAGAGGCGAAAAAATGTCGCGCCGCCGGGCGGGATGCGGCTGGACGGAAAGGGAGAGCGGGCGGGCGCCACCGGTGTCAGGCTTTGCCCGCCCGCGTCTGTCAGGGATGCACCTGCACCTGGGTATAGTCGTACGGGCCGTTGCGCAGCTCCGGCTGCCACCAGATAGTCAACTGCTGCAGGTTGGACTGCGGGCGACAGCGCATATCCTGACAGCCCGGCGGCGCTTTCGGCGCGCAGGCGCTCAGCAGCAGCGTGGTCAGGGCGGTTAACGCGAGTTTACGTAACATAGCGATCCTTAGCGTAACAGGCGGCCGGCGCTGATGCCGCTGCCGGAGGAAGAGAGCAGCGAAACGCGGCCCGGACGGGCGGCGGCGCCGGGTTCGAAAGCGACGTAAACCTCGGCGGATTCGCCGGGGCGCAGCTGGGCGCGCGGCCAGACGGCGACCGCCAGCGTGCGGTCGCTGCGGCAGCTCGCTTCGTCGAAGCGCTGGGTCACGTTGCTGTTGTTGGTCACCACGCCGACGGCGATCTGCACCGAGCTGTTGTGGTACCACTGATGGCGGCGATAGTCGTTAAACAGGCCGCCCGGCAGCCGACAGAGCGCGCTCAGCGTCTCGCCGCTGCCGCCGGTGGAAAAGCCGGTCGGCACACGGTTCTCCGCGAGGTCACGCAGCGCCGTCTCTACCAGGCTCTTCATATCGGTATATTTATGGCGGCGGTTGACGTCGCCCATTGCGTCGTTCAGCTGCGAGCGATTTTCATCAGCGATATAACGCGAAGGATCGACCTGATCGCCCACCAGATGCGGGGTGATAATAAACAGCCGCTCGCGCTGCGAGGTTTCATGGCGGGTAGAGGTAAACAGCTTGCCGATCAACGGGATGCTGCCGAGGATCGGCACGCGCCGCTCGCGATCGCCGCTCTGTTTGGTATGGAAGCCGCCCATCACCAGCGATCGCCGCTCCTGCACCAGCGCCTGCGTACTGATCACACCATTGCTGGTGCCTTCCGCTTCGCCGTCATCGTTTTTCTCCAGCTTGCCATCTTCAACATCGACAATCAGCTGCACCGACGACTGGCTGCTGCCGATGGCGCGCGGCGTCACGCGCAGACTGGTGCCGGCAGTAACCGCCTGAATATCGGCAACCCGCTCGCCAATGGCGCGAATAAAAGCGGTATCGCTGAAATCGATCACCGCCGGCTGGTTCTCCAGCGTCATGATCGACGGATTGGCGATGATCGAGGCGGTACCCTCGCCCTCCAGCGCCTGAATATCGGCGAAAAAGCGGCGGAAATCGGTCACGAACAGCGTACTGGGGCCGGAAAGCAGCGTCGATCCGCCGCTCACGTTGCCGAACTGACCCGCCCAGCTACTGGACAGGCGCGCCAGCTCGTTGCGATCGATATCGACGATCAGCGCATCGATCTCGATCAGTTTCTGCGGCACGTCGATCATGGCGATCAACGCCTGGTAGGCGCTGCGATATTTTGGATCGTCGCGCACCAGCAGGGCGTTGTTGCGCACATCGGCGGATACCCGTCCCGCCATGGCGCTCAGCGCGCTGCCGGCGGAGGATCGATCCTGATGCGAGCCGCGGCCGATCAGCTGATTCAGCACGTTCTGCGACTCCATCTGCATCTGCTCCATGCCGTCATCGCCGCCCTGTCCGCTGCTCATGCCTTTGGCGCTGTCGCTGCTACTCTGTCCCAGCAGCTCGTTGAGCATGGTGGCGACGCCCGGCACCAGCAGCGTCTGATCGCGGTAGCGAATATTTCGGTCGGCCACCGAGGCGTACTTCAGCGGAAACGCCATCATCTCTTTCGGCGATTTATCCTCTTTCGGCGTGTCAGATTTTTTCGCGAAGTCGGCGATCAGGTTGACATACTCCGGCGGGCCGGTGACCAGCACCACGCCCTCGTCGGGCAGTTCGCCCCAGCCGAAGCGCGGCTCCAGCAGGCCGACGCCTTTCAGCGCCTGTTTGATATCGGGCGCGGCGTCGGGCGAGATCTCCAGGCGGCGCGATGTCTGCGCTGAAAGCGGGCTGACGTAAAGCGTGTTGTTATAGACGAACCACTGAAAACGGTACTCCAGCGCCAGACGGTTCAGAAACGCCTCCGGGCTGGCGGCGCGCAGACGGCCGGTCACGTTGCTGTCGGGCAGCGTGCCGATATTGATGTCGACGCCGAAGCTGTTAGTGAAGTCTTCCAGAATAATGTTAAGCGGCGTGTTATCGGCGGAATAGGCGTAGGCGCCGTTCTTCCAGGCTTCCGGGGTGCTGGCGTACAGCGGGTGGCTGCAGGCCAACAGCAGCAGGGCAGCGGCCCAGCGCAGCGGTCTTGTTATTGCGGGCAGGGTGATCACACCTTACTCCTTTCTTCTTAATGTCACGATCGGGCGGGAAAGCCTGTTAGCGGCAGCCGCAGCTGCCGTGCGTCAGGAAGCCGGCGGCGGGCGCCGGCGCGTCAGTTAATGGCATCGATAATCGCTTTGCGGATGCCGAACTTGAACTGGGTGTACTGCGAGCTGGCCCAGCTGGCGTTGGACATATCCAACAGCTGGTTCTGGAAGGCGTACATATCGCTGAGACTGAACGGCTGGCCCGACATCTCTTTGGCGAATTGATAGGTCTCGTTATGGGTCCGGCTGGACTGGCTGGATAACCGACGTTGCAGTAAATCTCCGGAAGGCATGGCGCATCTCCTTTGGGTTAAGGTTCCCCCTTGAGTGGCGCCGGCGCGCGTTGGGTTCCGCACGCGCTAAAAAATTATTCCTTCGCGCCTAAAGCCTGACAGAGCGCGCGCCAGCCGATGGTCATTTCGCCCTGGTCGGTCACCAGCCGCAGGCTCTCCGGCGGCAGCCGTTCGTCGGGCGCCAGCCGCCAGCGCAGCGCCGGGTGTTCGCTGAGCCACGCCGTCACGACCGGCAACTGTTCCGGCGCGCAGTTAAGTGTCGCCTGGGTTTCCGGCGCGCAACGGTTCAGCAGCTGGGTCAGCAGCGCCTGCAGGCGCGCCGGCGCCGGCACCTCTGCCAGACAGTGCGCCAGCCCCTCGGCCAGCAGGCGGCTCGCCAGATCGACCAGCTGCCGTTGTTGCGCCTCGCGCTGCCGGTGCCAGTCATCGAACAGCGGCTGCGCCTGCTGCCAGAAGCGCGCCTGTTCATCTTCGCCGATCGACGCCGCGTCCGCTTCCGCCTGCTGGCGGATCTGTCGCGCCTCCTGCTGCGCCTGCTCAATCAGCGTCTGCGCTTCGCGCCGCGCGGCGTCCAGCAGCGATTGCGCCTGCGCCTGCTGCGCGAGGTCATCACGGCTGATTAGCGCCTGCTGCGCATCCGGCGGCGTAAAGCAGGCGATCTGCTTAAGCCGCCACATCATTTGTCTCCTGTTCCTCCGGCGCGGGGCGGCAGCGCCACAACGCTGCTTCCCATGCTGCCTGCAGGCGGCGGACAGGCAGCGCCGGCGGCGAGGCGGGGCAGGCGAGGGCAGCATCGCGCGTAAAGGCCATGCGCAGCCGGCTCCAGCAGTCGGGCGCCAGCGCCTGCAGCAGCGTTAGCGTCGCTGCCGGCGTGGGGGAGAACGCCTCCGGCAGCCAGCTTTCCGGGCGCAGCCCTTTCGCCAGCCGTCGGCACCAAATTTTATCCTCGCCGGGCAGCGCGGTTTCCGCCCCGCAGACGGCGGCGATCAGCGAAAGCAGGCGCGCTTTTTCGGCCTCATCCAGCGCGGCGATCGCCAGCAGCAGCGGCTGCGGCTGCGGCAGCGGCGCAGGATCGATGCCCCACTGCCGCCCGATGGCGTCGGCGTGCAGCCGGGTTAGCCGCTGCTGCTGTGACGGCGGCAGGATGAACCAGGCATCGTCGCGCCAGCTTTCATGCGCCGCGCGCCAGTAGCCGCTGTGCCACCACGTCAGCCACGCCTGCGTGTTCATGACGGTTTCCCTGGGTTGGCGACCGCATTACGCGCGCCTTTCTTACCGGAGCGCAACATCACCACGCCGAGGATCAACAGCAGCAGCACGCCCGCAACGCTCAATACGCCTTTTATCAGCGAATATTGCCCTGGCGAGAGGGTAAAAGGCCCCATCTTCACCGTTTCGACGCGATCTTCATACACCCTGGCGGGAACAAAGACGATAGCGAGATCGCGGTCGTCGCGCCCCACAAGGCCGGGAATACTGGTCGCGACCAGGCGGCGGATGCGCGGCTCGATGCTATCGGGATCGAGCGTATCGTGATATTTGATAAACACGGAGGCGGAGGCGGGCTGCACCGGCTCGCCCGGTGCGATGCGCTCCGGCAGCACCACATGCACGCGTGCCACCACTACGCCGTCAATCTGTGCCAGCGTCGACTCCACCTCCTGCGACAGCGCATAGATATAGCGCGCCCGTTCCTCCATCGGGCTGGAGATCACGCCGCTTTTCTGGAACACCTCGCCGAGGTTGGTGCGCGCTTTACGCGGCAGCCCGGCCGCTTCGAGGATATTGACCGAGCGCTCAATGTTTTCCGGCGCCACCAGTACCGAGACGCCGGTTTTCTCCACCCGTTTGCTGGCGGCGATATGGTAGCGGTTCAGCTCAGCGACAATGTCGTTGGCATCGTTTTCCGCCAGGTTGCTGTTGAGAACGGTATCGTCGCCGCAGCCGCTCAGCAGCAGGACAAGAGAGCCGATCAGCAAGGCTTTCACCAGAGAAGGTCGCATAGCGTTTACTGTAGGTTGGTTAATTTATCCAGACTCTGTACGCCTTTGGCGATGATCTTGGCGTTCATCAGGCTCTGTACGTAGTAGTCCGACAGCGCAGCGTTGGCGGCGCTAAAATCGAGCGAGCTGGTGGATCGCGAAGCGGTCTCCAGATCGCGGAAGGCACCCTGCTGCGCCTGCTGATTGCGCGCAATCGCCCCGGTCAGGCTGCCGATCAGATCGGGCGCCTCGCCGGAGCGGGCGGCGGACGCTGACGCCTCCGGCGCGTTAAGCGCCGCGCTAAACCACTGCGCATCGGCGCCGTTGGCGACGGGCGCGTCGTCGTCCGCTTCCAGCGTGACGGAAGGGGTCGGCAGAGAGGAAGAGTGATTGACTTTCATCGGTTCGGCTCGCTGTGAAAGAACTCGCTGTGAAAGAAGAAGAGAGGGAGGCGTCAGACGATCTCCTCCCTCCCCGCGGCGCTTAGTACTGGATCTTCACCTGAGCAGCCGCCGAGCCCGCCTGCGCGGCGCTGTCGGCGATGCCGTTGACGCGCTGGTTTTCCGCGTCCAGCTTGGCTTTCGCCACCTGGTTCTGCTGCATCTCTTTCTGTACGCCCTGCATCTCCATCATAAAGTCCGCGCCGCCCAACGCGCCTGAAATCTGGCTCAGAGAGCTGGCGCCGCCGGTGATGAAGTTAGAAATACCTGAAGTTGCACCCATGGTTGTTTCCTCGCTAATGGTTGATGTGTACTACGGCAATGGTTTCGTTCATTAAGTGGCAGGAGCGCGGCGGCGGTTCCAAAAAAAGCGGATTTTTTTACGGGGTGGGAAGCGGCGGCGGTTCTAACAAAAGCGGATTTTTTTACGGGGCGCGAAGCGGTGGGGCGCCGGGCGCGGAGTGGGCGCGCGGCGCGGGGGCGGCAAGCGTTATCAGGCGCTCAGCTTCAGCTGTTTCAAACGGTGGTAAAGGGTGCGGCGCGGGATACCCAGTTCATGTACCACCTCATCGATCCGGTGGCCGTGACGGTGCAAACACTCATGGATCAGGCTGCGCTCGATGCGGCGCAGGCGCTCCTTCAGCACGATCGATTCCGCCTGCGGGATCGCCTGCTGACAGAGTGGCGGCAATCCCAGCACAAAGCGTTCCGCCGCCGCCTTCAGCTCGCGGATGTTGCCCGGCCAGCTGTGCAGCAGCAGCGCCTCATCCAGCCCCGGCGCACGCGGCGGCAGCGGCTGGTCGAGCCGCTGGGCGGCATCCTGGGTGAACTGGCGGAACAGCGGAATAATCAACTCCGGGCGCGAACGCACCGTCGGTGTTGATAGCGTAATGGTGTTGAGACGGAAATAGAGATCGCGGCGGAAGCGCCCCTGCGCCACCAACTGCTCCAGCGGCGTCTGGGCGGCGGCGATCACCCGCAGCGTCAGCGGAATGCAGCGGGTGCTGCCGAGGCGCTCGATGGCGCGCGTCTCCAGCATACGCAACAGCTTGGCCTGCACCGTCAACGGCATGCTGTCGATCTCATCGAGAAACAGAATGCCGTTGTTCGCCGTCTCGATATAGCCGGGACGGGAGTGGCTGGCGCCGGTATAGGCGCCGGAGACCACGCCGAACAGCTCGCTTTCCGCCAGCGTTTCCGGGATCGCGCCGCAGTTGACCGGCACCAGCGGCCCGCGGCAGCCGGAGCGCTCGTAGATGCGGCGCGCCAGCGTATCTTTTCCGGTGCCGGTTTCGCCTTCCAGCAGCACATCCACATGAAGCGGGGCGATAGTCTCAACCAGTTTATGCAGATGCGCATGGATATCCGCCGCCGGAAAGGCGCACGCCGCTAACGCAGGCGGATTCAGAGGGGACAGATCAGCATGGCCGGTGCGCCGGCTCTCTTGCGCCGGGCAGCGCGTGCTGGTGGTAATCGCTTTAACCATAATGTCTCCAGTAACTCGACACAAATTTTTGCTGCGCGTAGTAATACGCTGATGTGGCAATGACGATTGTGAAGTTTTTTTTATGGCATGCCGGTCATAAAAAATTACAAAACCATTCGGTTTCCTTACTTTCCGCCATAACGATCCGCTACAGCTATCAGTCTGCGCTGATAAATCGGTAGGGATTTCCAACGTCGCTGTAGGGATTTCCTGACAAAGCGCCGCTCAACCCTGTTACCGTGCCGCTTGCGCCAGTGCCTTGCGGAGCAAGGAAGTCAGATGAAATTTTTATGTCTGTGGGCTGCCGCACATCTAATTTGCACCGAAATGGAACTCCCATCCCCCCTGCGCCACATACAAAGCGAGTCAGAGCCTGCGAGGTCGCGAAAAATCCCGACAGTCGGCGCGCAGGCCGGGTCTGGAAAGCTCAATTCATTCATAAACGTAACGTTTAACCGGAGGATGTATGGGATTTAAAATTGGCGGTTTCGGCGGCGGCGGCGGCAAAACAACCATGCCACCACCAGATTTATCCGGCAAAGGGCGTCAGGATATCGGTCCGAACGGACCGCGCACCAATACCACCACGCCCGGCGGCAATACCAATAACAGTACCAGCTTTAACAACGGCCAGGGCGTGGACGGCAAAAACGGCAAAGGCGGCAAACTGGGCGGCAACCTGCTCGACTTTGGTCTGAACGCTGGCGGCGGCGCGCTGAGCCTGCTCGGCGGCGGTGGGATCACTGGCGGCGGCGGAATTACCGGCGGCAGCGGCGCGACCGGCAGCGTGGGCAACAACCTGCTGTCGGCCCATACGCAAGGCGGTAATCAGAGCGGCGGCCTGCTCTCACCGGGCGGCAAAAGCGGTGGCGTTGGCCAGATGCTGCAACAGCTGCTGATGTTGATTGGCCTGCAGCAGATGCTGAAAGGCGGCGGTCAGAATCCGCTGCAGCAGGCGAGCCAGCAACAGCAGCAGCCGGCCGGCAATCAGGCGGCGCAGGGTAATCAGGGCGGCATCAACGGCATGATGCAGCAGGTTATGCAGATGATGCAGCAGATGATGCAACTGATGCAGCAGCTGACCGGCATGCAGCAGGGCGGCGGCGCGAGCGCGCAGAACGGTAATGGCGCGCAGAGCGGTAATGGCGGCCAGAGCAATGCGCAATCCGGCGGCGGCAATATGCTGGGTAACCTGCTGAATTCCGTGATGCAGATGAGCGGCCTGAACGCGCTGATGTCGCTGCTGGGCGGAGGTTCGCAGAATAACGGAGGCGTGAAGTAATGGCGCTAAACGTTAATGGAGGGGGCGCTGCCCCCCTTTTACCCGACAGGCCCGCGCCCCCGGCCGGCGCGCTGCTGGCCAGCGTGGCTGAACAGCCAGCGCTAAAAAACAGCGGCGTGCTGAACTACGGCGGCGCCGCGGCAAACGCGCCGCTGCTGGGCGACGCTTCCGGCGATGCGCTGCAGGCGGGTGGCGGGCAGCAGGGCGGGCTGTTGCAAAGCCTGATGATGCTGGCAGGGCTGCAGTCGTTGATGCAGAACCTGGCGGGTGGAGAGCAGACCGGCCAGGCGGCGACGCCCGGTGAGATGCTGCAAAACCTTACGCCGCTTACCGCCCAGAACAGCGGCGCGGGCAGCGGCCAGGTGCGCGCCAGCGAGCATGATACCAGCGTCAGGCCGACGGAGGAGAACCTGACCGGCCGTCCGCCGGGCGACAACCGCAGCGCGGAGCAGATCCTCGACGAAAACCCGGTACTGAAAAACCTGGGTAATCAGAAGGATATCAAGCGCGATCAGCTGAAGGAGCGCTTCGGCGACTGGACCGCCGATAACCCCGATCCGAAAAGCCGCGCCGACGCCGCCTACAACATGTCCTGCGTGTTGAACAGCGTGAAGGGGCTGAACGATCGTGACGGCGAAAGCCGCGGCGATGTGCATAACAACGGAAAAATCGAAGGGATCACTAAAGATGGCGACGCCCGTCACGGCACCGAAGCGGGCGTGTTGAAGGATATCGCTGAAAAAGGACTGAGCGCGCTGCCTGCGGATGGCAACCTGCCGCAGACCAGGGATACGCACGTGCGCAAAGATGGCACCAACAAGGATAACTTCCAGTGGGGGATGGGCGAGATTGGCCGCGTACTGTCCAATATCCCTATTCTGAAGTCGATCCTGGCGCCGGTGTTCAACAATATCGGCGAGGCGCGCACCCTGGGCGATGTGTTCAGCGGCGGCTTTAAAGGACTGGCCGAGGGCGCAATGGGGCTGGCGCGCGGGCCGGTCGGCTGGGCGGTGACGGCGGCCACCGATACGATCTCCATCGCGCTGGAGAACAGCGGTAAAAACAAGAAAGACCCGCCGCCTTTTTCATAATGCAACGGGTGCAATCCAGGTCCCTGCACCAGCGGCGCAGGGACTTTTTTATGGGCGCGGCGCGGAAGGCGCTTTTATCACCCGTATCGTTCAGGTAAAACTTCGGTAGCTATCCGCCGCGTCGACCAGCAGTAGCGCCTCCGCGCGACAGGTTTTTTGCCGTCTCTGGCCACCCGCATACCAGACGCAGATCACGCCTTCCGCGGTCACGTCAGTGACGACCAGAAGGATGCGGCTGTTTCGCTGCCTGACCAGCATACCGGGCGCGAAAGTCATCTTTTTTCTCCGCCAGCGGCCTGCGGCAACATCACGCTTTGCATAATAAACTGGTTAGAGGCTTGCAGACGCTGTAAATCGGGATTCACTTTGCCGTAAATACGCATGCCTTCCAGCATCATAAAAATGCTTTCCGCCATGGTCTCCGCGCTGATGTCGCTTCTGAAAACCTGCTGCCGCTGCCCCTGCGAAAGAATATCGATCAGCCTCTCTTTGATACCGTTAAACATATAGTTAATTTTATCGCTGACCTCGGCATCTGTCGGCAGCAGTTCGCTGGCGGCGCGCAGCGTAAAACAGCCGCGCGTCCCTGATTCGCCCGTAGAGAGCAGCGCGCAATAGTCGAGTGTTTCATAGAGCGCTTTTTCCGGCGGCAACGCGCGCGCGCGTTTAGTCATACGCGCCAGGCCTTCCTCCATATACTGGCTCAGCGCCGCGAGGAAAATGGATTTCTTATCAGGATAAAGCCGGTAAATGCTGGCGCTGGCCAGGCCAGAGGCGGCCATTAAATCGCCTAATGAGGTCGCTTTGTACCCTTTATTCCAGAACACCGTCAGGGCTGTTTTCAGGAACGCTTCAGGATCGAACTCTCTTGGCCTGCCGGGGTGCTTTTTCATTTTTCTTTATCCCTGTGCCGCGGGTGGTCTGGGTAAATCATATTGTAGAATGGTTAATCTACAAATCAATTTACACCCGTAAAACAGCATCCGCAAGCGTATGTGCATCACACAGGGCACCGATCTTGTTTGGCGGAGTTTTGAGGATGCGAAGGGAAAACGGGATAGCCTCCCCGCGCCGCAGCGCAGGGAGGAGAGGATCAGGCGGGCAGAGTGCCCTGACCGCTGCTGATAGTGGAGGCGAAGTTCATCACCTTGTTGACATAGGTGGCGTCGCCGGTGCCGGTTTTGGAGATATCGCTTAAATCGTTCACGTTGACGTTAAGTGGCCCGGAGTTATAGGCGCGCAACGCCGCGCCCATATTGCCGTCGAAGTTGTTCAGCTGCTCTTTCATATAGAGCGCGCCCGCCATAATGTTATCCGCCGGATGGTTGGCGTTGGCGTTTGGTCCCAGCAGATCGGGGTTTTTGCTCTGCAGATCGGCGAAGGTATTGCTATTAACCTGCATCAGGCCGCTATCCTGCAGGCCGTTGCCGCCGTTAACCGTGGCGGCGCCCAGGTTGCCGCGCGACTCCTGCCAGATTTGCGCCGCCAGTATTTCGCCCGGCACGCCGGTTTTCTGCGCCGCATTCTGGATAGCGCCTTCATACGGCTTCAACGCTTCCGGCAGATGCAGCCCGCTGCCGCCGGATGGCGCGGCGAGGTTCTGGCCCGCGCCGCTAACCGGATGGGTCGCGCCGCCCGTTGGGCTGGTTATGCCGCCGGTCGGATGGGTCGCGCCGCCCGTTGGGCTGGTTATGCCGCCGGTCGGATGGGTTGCACCGCCCGTTGGGCTGGCCGCGCCGTCGGCCGGCCCGTTCGGCATCCCTCCGCTCTGGCCGCCATCAGGCGAGGCAAACAGGTTCTGCGGCGCACCGCCGCCGGTACCCTGTGCATTTTGCTGGCCGCCGTTCTGCTGTCCGGCAAGCTGCTGGAGCAGCGGCATCAGCGATGAAATCAGCGCGCTAATCAGCTGGGCCAGCGTCTGGTCGATAGCGCTACTCACCGCCTGCTGCGGATTGCCGCCGCTCTGGCTGAGCAGTGACGCGAGATCGGTACCGCCGCCGCCGCTCTGGCCGAAATCGATCGGCGAACTCATGGTGCCGGAGGTGAGGGGGCCGCCGCCGGTCGCCAGCGGGTTTTTATCGCTCAGGTTGCTCAGATCGGGCGGCGGCAGCGTTTGCAGGGGGCTAAGCCCACCAGGTAGTGTGATCATGTTCGGGTCCTTATCGCGTGTGGGGTCAGTCTGTTAAGTGGCGCCGGCGCGCAAAGGGTTCCTGCCGCCCGGCGCCCACAGCGCAACAATCTGTGCGGCATGCCACAAAACGGCAATTCCCCGACACGACGCACGCGCGCATCGGCGACTTCGCGGCATCATAGCTGCCTGATGTAAACCGGGGAAAACGATGATGCGCAAAGATAAATTGCTGAACTTTCTGCTTAATCAGACCGATTTTTTCGACCCGCACCACCTCAGCGAGGTCTTTACCGCCAGCTGGCTGGCGCAGCGCTTCGCCATGCAGCGCAACACCGCCAGCCACTATCTCAATCAGCTGGTCGCCGGGGGACAGCTGATAAAAATCAACACCCGTCCGGTCTGCTTTCTGCATAAGGGCAGCTTTGAACAGCAGTTTTTTCCGCTGTCGCGCAGCGAATACGGCAGCGTCGATGAACTGCTGGCGGAGGAGGGGGAGCGGGCGCCCGCCGCTGACCATTTCGCGCTGCTGATCGGCCATGACGGCAGCCTGAAAAAACCGATCGAGCAGCTGAAAACCGCGCTGTTTTATCCTGACGGCGGGTTGCCGCTGCTGATTACCGGCGACAGCGGCACCGGCAAAAGCTATATGGCGCAGCTGCTGCATGAGTACGCCATCGCGCAGCAGGTTATCGCGCCCGACGCGCCCTTTATCAACTTCAACTGCGCCCAGTACGCCAGCAATCCCGAGCTGCTGGCCGCCAACCTGTTTGGCTATGTGAAAGGGGCGTTTACCGGCGCGATCAGCGATCGGGCGGGCGCCTTCGAGGCGGCGCAGGGCGGCATACTCTTTCTCGATGAGGTTCACCGTCTCAACGCCGAAGGGCAGGAGAAGCTGTTCACCTGGCTCGATCGTAAGGAGATCTTCCGCGTCGGCGAAACGGCGCGCGGCCAGCAGGTACAGGCACGGCTGATTTTCGCCACCACAGAGGAGGCGCACAGTACCTTTCTCACCACCTTTATGCGCCGTATTCCCATTCAGGTGACGCTGCCCGATCTGGAAAGCCGCAGCCGGCAGGAGAAGCAGGCGCTGATGCGGCAGTTTTTCTGGCGCGAGGCACAGCGGGTGGGCGGTAACCTGTGTCTCAGCCCGCGGCTGGCGGCGGCGCTGGAGAACACGGTTTGGCGCGGCAACGTCGGCGAAATGAAAAACGCGGTGAAATACAGCGTTGCCTCCGCCTGGGCGCGGCAGCGCGGCGAGGCGACCCTTGAGGTGACGCTGCACGATCTGCCGGAGGCGGTCATGGCGCAGCTGCCGGCGCTGAGCGAGCCGCATGCGTCGGATGAGCCGCTGTTGATCGATCGCGCCGCCTCGCCGGACTGGCTGCGGCAGCAGCAGAACGGCGCACGTCAGCTGATCCAGCAGACGCAGCTCGGCGTGCTGGCGCTGTTTGCGCGCTGGCGCGGCGGGCTGATGGCATGGGAGGAGATGGAAAAGCGCATGGGCGGCGAGATTGAGTTGCTGTTCGATCGGCTGATTTTCGATAACCGCGATCGGGAGGCCTCCTCAATGCTGCTGCTGACCAGCAGCCAGGTACGCGAAGAGTTCTATCGGCTGGAGAAGCGCTTCGGCCTGCAGTTCAACGGCAACTGCATCTACGCCCTGAGTCACTATCTGCTGCAGCGTGCGGCTGAAACGCCCGCGCGGCTCAATACGGAACTGATGCGCCAGCTCTCACAGGCGCTGGAGCAGCGCTATCCGCTGCTCTGCCGCTTCTGCCACGAGGTGTTGTCGGCGGTGACCCACAAGCTCGACCTGCAGCCGCAGCGCATCGACGC
The DNA here is from genome assembly GCF_002953195.1 of Mixta gaviniae. Taxonomy (GTDB): domain Bacteria; phylum Pseudomonadota; class Gammaproteobacteria; order Enterobacterales; family Enterobacteriaceae; genus Mixta; species Mixta gaviniae. The sequence continues at coordinate 726,803 of NZ_CP026377.1, forward strand.
GCTGCTGCTGATCCTCTGGCTGCAGAAAAGCGGCGCGTTGAGCCAGACGCAGGTGACGCGCGCGGTGATCCTCGCCCACGGCTACGCCACCGCCAGCAGCATCGCCAACGTGGCGAACCGCCTGCTGAAAAGTAACCTGTTTGAATCATTCGATATGCCGCTGGACGTGACGCCGGAAGCGATCGCCAGCGAGGTGATGAACTATATCGAGCGCAACGCGCTGGCGTCCGGGCTGGTCATTCTGGTGGATATGGGCTCGCTGAACCTGATCCATCAGCACTTCCAGCGCCGTATCACCACGCCGGTGGCGATCATCAGCAACGTTTCGACGCGTATGGCGCTCTACGTTGGCGAACGTATCCTGCGCGGCGACTACCCGGAGGCGATCGTCAGTGAAGTGGCCGCCGATCTCCCGATTGAGCATCAGCTGATCTGGCCGCAGAGCAGTAAGCCGCGCGCCATTATCACCGCCTGCGCCACCGGGTTGGGCGCCGCCAGCAATCTGAGCGCGCTGCTGAAGGCGAGCATTCCGGAGGCGCTGGCGATTGAGATGGTCGCCTGCGACGACGACAGCCTGACGGATGAGACGAAGCGTGCCTCGCTGCTGGCGCGTTATGAGGTGTTGGCGGTGGTCGGCACGCTCGATCCCGGCCTGCCGGTGCCGTGGATTTCACTGGAGTCGCTGATTGCCGGCCAGGGCAGCGCGGCGCTAAATACCCTGCTCGGCGGGCTGGCCAGCGCGGCGCAGGTTGAGGAGATCAATAATCAGATAGTGAAAAACTTCTCGCTGCGGCGGGTGATCGCGTCGGTAACCATTCTGGATACCGGCAAGGTGATCAATCAGGTCGAACAGTTTTTGCTGCGCTATCAGCACCTTGCCGGATTGCAGCTGGCCAATGACCGCAAAGTGGCGCTCTATATTCATATCAGCTGCCTGATAGAGCGGCTGATCCGCCAGGCGGCGATCCAGCGTTACGGTGGGCCGCAGCGTCCGTCGCGGCAGCTGAACCCGCTGCGCGAGGCGCTTAGTGTCATTGAGGCCAGCTACAGTGTCAAAATCCCCGACGCCGAGCTGCATTACATCCACGATATTCTGCATCGCCAGACCGAATTTATCCCGTCAGATCAAGAGTTTTAATCCGCTCTGCCGTTTCCCTTCCGGCGCGCCACTATTTCTGGCACGCCGGTTGCTTTTCTCTTTGGGTGGAAACGCTTGATGAGGTCAGGATGAAACGTCACTACATTTTTGCCAGCCACGGCACCTTCGCCGCCGGCATCCGTCATTCCGTCGAGTTAATACTGGGCACCCAGCCGCAGCTGCATACGCTGTGCGCCTACGTGGATGAAAACGAAGATTTAACCCATCAGGTCGACAGCCTGATGGCCGCCTTTACGCCGCAGGATGAGCTGATTGTTATTACCGACATCTTCGCCGGCAGCGTAAACAACGAATTTATCCGCTATCTCCATCGACCCGATTTTCACCTGCTGGCCGGGTTAAACCTGCCGCTGGTGATTGAGATGTTGATTGCGCCGCCGGATGAGCCCGCGCTTCAGCTTATCCACGAGGCGCTGACCAACGCTCGTGAAGGCATGCAGTACTGCAACCAGACCATCAGCGGCGCCCACTGCGCCGACAAAGATTTCTGAGCGAGGAGGATAACAATGATAAAGCTCTTACGAGTCGATCACCGACTGCTGCACGGCCAGGTGGCCTTTTCCTGGACGCAATATATCGGCGCTGACTGCATTCTGATCGCCAACGACAGCGTGCCCAACGACGACCTGCGCAAAACCACGATCAAGCTGGCGAAGCCGCCGGCGGTGAAGCTGGTGATCAAAAGCATCGACGACGCTATCGAGGCGATCAAAAGCGGCGTCACCGATAAGTACAAGCTGTTTATCGTCGTCGAATCGGTGGCGGACGCCTGGCGGCTGGCCTCGGCGGTGCCGCAGATCGTCAGCATTAACCTTGGCGGCATCAAGGCGCGCGAAGGCAGCCGCAATATTTCGAAGGCGATTAACGTGCTGCCGGAAGAGATCGCGCTGCTGCAGGAACTGACGCAGGCGGGCACAGAGGTTGAGATCCGCCAGGTGCCGGGCGATCGCAAACAGCTGTTTACCGAGGCGCTGTAGCGCGGGGAGTCATCATGACAGAGGCACTTCTGCTGGGGCTGGTGGCGTTTATCGCCCAGTCCGAATATGCGCTCGGCACCTCGCTGCTCTCGCGGCCCATCGTCACCGGCCTGCTGACCGGGCTGGTGCTGGGCGACGTGCAAACCGGGGTGATCATGGGCGCGACGCTGGAGCTGGCGTTTATCGGATCGTTTTCGGTCGGCGCCTCGATTCCGCCCGATGTGGTAACCGGCGGCATTCTCGGCGTTGCCTTCGCCATCACCTCCGGCGCCGGCACCGAGACGGCGCTGCTGCTCGGTCTGCCGATCGCCACCCTGACGCTGGTGTTGAAAAACGTCTGGCTGGGGCTGCTGATCCCCACGCTCAGCCATAAGGCGGACGCTTATGCGGAGCGGGGCGACACCGGCGGCATTGAACGCATGCACCTGCTGGCGGGGTTTGGCCTGTCGCTGATGCTGGCGACCATCGTTACCGTTTCGTTCCTGGTGGGCAGCGGCGCGGTGAAAAGCCTGCTCGACGCCATTCCCGAATTTATCAAACACGGCCTGAGCGTGGCGACCGGCATTATTCCGGCGCTCGGCTTCGCCATGCTGGCGCGGCTGCTGATCAATAAAAAAGTGGCGCCGTGGTTTTTCCTCGGCTTCGCACTGATGGCCTACCTGAAAATCCCGGTGACCGGCATCGCCATCCTCGGTGCCATCGCCGCGGTGGTGATGGTCAATGTGACCCATCAGCCTGTGCAACGCGCCACGACGGCGCAGGGAGTAGAAGATGACGAAGATGATTTCTGACAGCGAAAAAGCGCCGGCGCCGACCATCACCCCGCGCGATCTGCGCCGCGTGTTCTGGCGCTCGTTCCAGATGGAGTTCTCCTGGAACTATGAGCGGCAGATGAATCTGGCTTTTGTCTACGCGCTGATGCCGGTGCTGAAAAAGCTCTATACGCGCCATGAGGAGCTGGTCAGCGCGCTGAAGCGTCACCTGGTGTTCTTCAACACCACGCCGCATATCGTGACGCTGATCCTCGGCATCACTGCGGCGATGGAGGAGAAAAACCGCAGCGGCGGCGGCATGGACAGCGCCTCGATCGATAACGTTAAGGCGTCGTTGATGGGGCCGTTGGCCGGGCTGGGAGATTCGTTTTTCTGGGGCACGCTGCGGCTGATCGCCACCGGCATCGGCACCAGCCTGGCGCTGAAGGGCAATATTCTCGGGCCGATCCTGTTTGTGCTGATTTTCAACATACCGCACATTCTGGTGCGCTGGCTGTTTACCCGCTGGGGCTACGTGCTGGGCACCGGCGTGCTGCAGCGCATTCAGCAGAGCGGCATGATGGAGAGCGTCACCTACGGCGCGTCGATTATCGGCCTGATGGTGGTCGGCGCGATGACCGCCTCGATGATCAATATCACCATCCCCATTACCTTCGGCACCGGCGAGGCGAAAACCGAGGTGCAGTCGATCATCAACGACATTATGCCCTGTCTGCTGCCGCTGCTGAGCTTCGGCATTGTCTACTGGCTGCTGGGAAAAAAGGTGCAGCCGCTGGCGATTATTGGCGGGATGGCGGTGGTCGGCATCCTGGGGTCCTGGATCGGTCTGTTCTGAGGAGAAAAGCATGACGATCACCATGAGGCACTGTATTGAAAGCGAGCCGGAAATCCTGGCGCGCATTCTGGATAAGCATCACACCACGCTGGCGCCGGTACGGCAGCGGCTGGCGCAGGGGCCGGTGCGGCGTCTGCTGATCCTCGCCACCGGCTCGTCGCTGAACGCCGCCCAGTGCGCCGCCTTCGCTTTCAGCCAGTGGGCCGGAGTGCAGGTAGAGATTAAAGAGCCGTATCCTTTTACCCACTACGAGCGGCCGGACACGCAGGCGGACTGGGTTATCGCCCTGTCGCAGAGCGGAAAAAGCCACTCCACGCTGCAGGCGCAGCGCAAGGCGCAGGCGGCGGGTCAGCCGGTCTACTGCCTGACCGCAAACCCGTATAGTCCGCTGGCGCAAGAGGCGGACGCGCTGCTGGATATCAACTGCGGCATTGAGCCGGTGGGGTTCGTGACCTTCGGCTTCAGCGCCACGGTGCTGAACCTGCTGCTAATGGCGCTAATGGTCGGCGAGGCGCAGGGCGAAATCGACGCCGCGCAGCGGGAGAGTCTGCTGTTATCGCTGCGCGCGCTGACGCGTCATCTGCCGGAGACGATGCGCCGTACCGACGCGTTTATCGATCGCCATCAGGCGCTGCTGGCGCAGGCGCCGCGCTATGTCGCCATCGGCTACGGCGCGCTGGCCGGCGTGGCGAAGGAGTTCGAAACCAAGTTCACCGAAACCGTGCGCAGCCCCTCCAGCGGCTTTGAGCTGGAGGCCTATATGCACGGCCCCTATCTGGAAGCGAATGCCAGCCATCTGCTGCTGTTTATCGAAGACGCACCCAATCAACGCAGCGCGGCGCTACGCGACTATATGCGCCCGCATGTCCGGGCCGCGCTGACCCTCAGCGCGCAGGAGCAGGGCGATGAGCAGACGCTGGCGCTCGGTTTTCCTCTCGATCCGCTGCTTGCGCCACTGCTGCTGATTGTACCGGTGCAGATCATGGCCTGGCGCGTCGCCGCGCTAAAGGGTATCGATTTGAGCGTGCGGATTTTTGACGATTTCGACAAGGTGCTGCAAAGCAAAATCTAATCTTCCTCAGGAGAAAGAATATGTTGGGTTTTAATCAGGACGAGTACCTGACCAGTACGCGTGAGATCATCGCTGCGCGCAACATCGCCGAACAGGTGGCGGAAACTATTCACCAGGCGGGCTTCAGCAACCTCTTTTTCGCCTCGGTCGGCGGCTCGCTGGCGCCGATGATGGCCATCAACGAGTTCGCTAAAGAGTGTACCGCGCTGCCGGTCTACGTGGAGCAGGCGGCGGAGTTGATCGCTAAAGGCAATAAAAAGCTGACGCGCGATTCGGTGGTGATCACCCTGTCGAAATCGGGCGATACCAAAGAGTCGGTAGCGATTGCTGAATGGTGTCGGGCGCGGGACATTCGTGTCGTCGCCATCACCAAAAACGCCGATTCGCCGCTGGCCGCCGCGGCCAGCTGGCATATTCCGATGCGCCATAAGAACGGCGTCGAGTTTGAATATATGCTGCTCTACTGGCTGTTCTTCCGGCTGGTGGCGCTGAACGGCGAATTCGCCGACTATGACCGCTTCGCCAGCCAGCTGGAGCAGCTGCCGGAAAACCTGCTGCAGGCCAAGCGCGACTTTAACGATCGCGCCGACGCCATCGCCCGCGACTACCATGCCCGTGACTATATGATGTGGATTGGCGGGGCGGAAATGTGGGGCGAAGTCTACCTCTTCTCGATGTGCATTCTGGAGGAGATGCAGTGGAAGCGCACCAAATCGGTCAGCTCGGCGGAGTTTTTCCACGGCACGCTGGAGCTGCTGGAAAAAGAGGTGCCGCTGTTCCTGGTGAAAGGCGAGGGCAAATGCCGCGCGCTGGACGATCGCGTGGAGGCGTTCGCCCGTAAAATCAGCGATCACGTGGTCGTGATCGATCCGCGCGACTACCGTCTGAGCGGCATCGATGAGGCGTTCCGCTGGATTATGGCGCCCTGCGTTGCCTCCACGCTGCTGGTGGATCGGCTGGCAGCGCACTTCGAAAAATATACCGGCCACGACCTGAATATCCGCCGCTACTACCGTCAGTTTGAATATTAATGCTCTCCGCCCTCTCTGCTGGCGGAGAGGGCGGCTTCCGCCTTAACTTCGCGCCTTTTAACTTGCATAATAGATGCATCTTATTCAGGGGGCGAGGCGATCATGTCTGACAGTAATAAAGCAGGACACACTTTTCTGGCGAGCCTGGGCAAAACCCGGCTGCGTCCCGGCGGCGCGCAAGCGACGGAATGGCTGTTCGCGCAGGCCGGCTTCACCCAACAGAGCCAGGTACTGGAGATCGCCTGCAATATGGGCACCACCGCTATCGAGCTGGTTTCCCGCTTCGGCTGCCGGGTGCATGCCGTGGATATGGATAAGCAGGCGCTGCGCAAGGCACAGGAGAATGTCGAGGCGGCCGGGTTCGCCGGGCGCATCCAGATCGGCGAAGCTAACGCCCACCATCTCCCTTTTCCCGACAATAGCTTTGACGTGGTGATCAACGAAGCGATGCTGACCATGTATGCCGATAAGGCGAAGCAGCGGCTGGTGCGCGAATATTATCGCGTGCTGAAGCCCGGCGGCTGTTTGCTGACGCACGATATTATGCTGACGCGCGGCGAGCTGGAGGCGCAGGCGGATGCGCAGCTGCAGCAGGTGGTGAAATCGAACGTGAGTCCGATGACGCTGCCCGACTGGCAGGCGCTGTTTTATCAAACCGGCTTTACGCAGGTCGCGACGCATCACGGGCCGATGACGTTAATGTCGCCGCGCGGCATGTTAAAAGATGAGGGCGTGCTGCGGACGCTGAAAATTATCTTTAACGGGCTGAAGTGCCGGGAAAACCGGCGACGTTTCCTCGGCATGTTCCGCTATTTCCGCGCCCAGCGGCGGCAGATGAACTATATCGTCTGCTGTTCACGCAAAAGCTAAAACGGCAGGGTTGCCGCGCCGCTGCGTTCCGTCTGTTGGCATCGCCGTTATTCTGTCGCGAATGACAATAAAGTTCACAATAAATGTTGAGAATGTTGGCGTAACCAGGGTTAATTTGTTGTCACTAGAATAAGCGCCCGTAACGGCGGGGCAGGGATAACAGGAGAAACCATGCGTAACACAACTAAAATTTTCTTTTCAGGCGCATTGATTAGCGCGTTGGCATTGACTTCTGTCGCCCATGCGGAAGGCGAGCAGGCTACGGACCAGACGCAAACGCAGGAAAGCCCGGCGCAGATCCAGGGCAACCCGGGGCAGCCGGCGCCGCAGACCCAGGGTAATCCGGCGCAGCCGGCGCCGCAAACCCAGGGCAATCCGGCGCAGCCGGTGCCGCAAACCCAGGGCAATCCGGCGCAGCCGGTGCCGCAGACGCCGGGCCAGCAAGACCCGACGCAGAATCAAACTCCGGGTGCCCCGGAAAGCGCCGTGCCGCAGGATCCGACGCAAACCCGCCCGCAGACCGAAACGGCGCCGGATGTGACGCAAAATGCGCCGGACGCCGCGCAGGCGCAGCAGCCGAAAGAGCCGTACGAAGTGACCGAATTCTTCAGCGATGCCCGGCGCTACAGCATTGGCGACGCGGTGCCGGAAAAATACCGCAGCAAAACCTATGAGATCACCGAGTGGCAGAAACGCCATCTGCCCGCGCCAGAGGCTGACAGCCACTGGACCTATATGGGCGGCAACTACGTGCTGATTACGAACGGCGAAGGGAAAATCGTGAAGGCGAAATCGGGCGATATTTTCTTTCACTAACGCCTGACATTAAACCGGGCAGTTTGCGGCCAGCGCTTTACCGGCGTCTGGCCGCTGTTGTTTATGGCGGTACGCACCGGACAGGGCCGGGGCTGTTTCTGACCGCGTGCTGCGGGTGGGCAGGGCCGGGGCTGCCAGGCCGCCCCGGCATCGCCGCTTACGCCTGGCTAAAGCGTTCGGCGCGGAAGGTGGCAAACATCGGATGGGGTTCGCCGCTGATAATCTCCTCCGCCAGCAGCTCGCCGGCGATCAGCGCCAGCGTCGCGCCCGAATGGGTAAAGGCAACAAAACAGCCTGGTACCTTTTTCAGCCCGCCGAAAACCGGGTTGCCATCGCCAGGGATCGGCTTCAGTCCCGCTTTCCAGCCGCTGGCGCGCAGCGCCGGCCGGCCGGCGATCAGCTTGCTCGCCTCCTGCACCAGCTCCGCCACTACCGCTTCCGGGATCGTGTACTGGCCGTCGCCGCTGCGGCGAATATGCTCTTCATACCAGTCATGATCGATAGCCAGCGTCGCGCCCGGATTCGGACGGATAGCGGCGCGCGGCGTATTCATCACCACATCCACCGGCGTATCGACCGCCTCGGTAATCACCAGCATGGAGACCGGCGACCCGTTAGGGATGGTGACGCCAAGCGGAGCCACGACATCCGGAGTTTGCGGGCCGCAGGCGACCAGCACCGCGTCGGCGGCAATCTCGCCCGCCTGTGCGGTAGCGACGCCGCAGGCGCGTCCGGCAGCATCGGTTTTTACCGTCGCTTTGCCGGCATGCTCCACCAGCCTGCCGCCGCGTTGATGGAACTCCTCCATCAACCAGCCGATCAGGTGCGGCAGGCTGACCCAGCCTTCGCCGGGGTTAAAAATCGCCTCATCGGCCATCGCTTCCGGCGCGATATTGCGCGCGCAGCGGCTGACGGTTGCCGGGCTGACCAGCTTCGAATCGTAGCCGTGCGCGCTTTCCAGAGCATGGCGCGCGCGCGTGCCGCGCGCGTCGTCCGCCGCCCAGTAAAGGCCGCCGTCAAAGCGCAGCCACGGCAGATCGGGATGCTGCGCGAACAGGGTGCGATAGCGATCGACGCCCGCCATGCGCAGCGCATGGTATTCGCGCGTACGCTCGCCGGCGGAGTTGAGCCAGGAGAGCGAGCGGCCGGAGGCGCCGGAGCCCAGCTCTGCGTCGGTGATCAACACCACCTGCGCGCCCTGGCGCAGCAGATGCACCGCGCTGGATACGCCAATCGCGCCGCCGCCGATCACGGCGACCACTTTTTTACTTTTCTGCAAAGACATAAGGGAGTTCCTTGTTCAGGTAATCAATGGCGTACGCTTCGCCTCAGGCGTTGCGGACGGCGTAACGGTTATGTAAATCTTCGGTCAGGCGCAGCGCCGCCAGCGAGTCGCCAGCCTCGACCGGCAGCGGGCTGCCCTCCAGCAGCGCATTGGCCAGCTGTCGGTAAAAGGCGGGATAGTCGCCGCGCTCGGTTTCAATACGCTGCTCTTCTCCATCGCGCGTCAGCGTGCCCCAGCGCGCCGGCTCTTCCATGCCATAGCGCGGCTCGAGCGGCGTCATGCCCGCGGCAAGCTGAGGCTCCTGGTTATCCAGCCCCCATTTAGTAAAGCCCGCCTGGCTGCCCAGCAGATGAAAGCGCGGCCCCTGACGGGCGGCGAGACCGTTCATCCACAGCCGCGTGCGCACGCCGTTAACGTGCAGCAGCGAGACGAAGCTCTCTTCATCGGCGTCCGACCGGGCGGGCAGGGTATGGCGCGCCAGTTCGGCGTAGCTCTCCGCTACCGGCCCGAACAGTTGCAGCGCCTGGTCGATAAGATGGCTGCCGAGATCGAGCAGCAGGCCGCCGCCCTGCGCCACGCTGGCGTGGTCGCGCCAGTTGCCGAAGCCCTGCGGACGCCACCACTCGAAGCGGGATTCGAAGCTGCGCAGCTCGCCCAGCGCCTGCCGGTCAAGTAGCCTGCGCAGCGTCAGAAAATCGCCGTCCCAGCGCCGGTTCTGAAACACCGTTAACAGCGTGCCCGCCGCCTGCGCGGCGGCGATCAACGCTTCGCCGTCACGGCTGTTGGCGACAAAAGGCTTATCGATCGTCAGGTGCAGGCCGCGGGCGATGGCCGCTTCCGCCTGCGCGCGATGGCCATCGGGCGGCGTGCCCAGCACCACCAGATCGATCTGCAGATCGCCTGCGTCAATCAGCGCCAGCAGCTGCGGCCAGCTCGCGACCAGACGCGCCTGCGGGTAGCGCTGCTGCGCCTGCCTGCGCCGCGCCGGGTCATTGGTCACGATGGCCGCCAGCGAAAAGTGCGGGTCGGCGGCCAGCAGCGGCGCGTGGAACACCTGGCCCGAGATGCCGAACCCCACCAGCGCGGTACGAATTTTCCCTTGCAGCAGCGGCATCACAGCACCTCCGATAAGAAGCGACGCAGGCGCGCCGAGCGGGGACGTTCAAAGATCGCTTCCGGCGTGCCGCTCTCGACAATTTCGCCTTCATCCATAAACACCACCTGATCGGCCACTTTGCGCGCGAAGCCCATCTCATGGGTGACCACCACCATCGTCATGCCGCGCTGGCAGAGATCCGCCATCAGGTTCAGTACGCCCTTCACCAGCTCCGGGTCGAGCGCGGAAGTCGCCTCGTCGAACAGCATGACCTCCGGATCCATCGCCAGCGCGCGGGCAATTGCCACGCGCTGCTGCTGGCCGCCGGAGAGATCGCATGGCCGATGGTCGGCACGCTGCGTCAGGCCCACCTCGTCCAGCCGCCGCCGGGCGATCTCCAGCGCCTGCTGTTTCGGCAGCTTTTTGATTTTCCACGGCGCTAACGCCACGTTTTGCAGCGCGGTGTGGTCGGGAAACAGGTTGAAGTGCTGGAACACCATGCCGATGCGCAGACGCAGCGCGTCCGGCTTCTCTTTCAGCACCGAGCGGCCCGCCAGCAGCACATCGCCGGTTTTCGGCTCATGCAGCCGGTTGATGCCGCGCAGCAGCGTCGATTTTCCCGATCCCGACGGGCCGATAATGCAGGTGGTGCTGCCTGCCGGGATCTGCAGCGAGACGTCGCGCAGCACTTCGACGTCGCCATAGGCCAGCGTCAGGTTGCGCAGCTCCAGGGTGGCGCCGTGAAAGGCGGGCTCCTGCGCGGTATCTACGGCTAAGGCGTTATTCAGCATACTGTTGCTCCCGATGGGTGGAGAGGGGGCGGTACGGCCCGGCTTCAGCGGATGGGCGCTCTGCTGCACTTCATCCACCTCTTTCAGGCCGCTCTGCGGCGCGCTGGCGCGGCGGCGGGCGGTGCGGTAACGCTCGTCGATAATGTTCACCAGATGGGTCATCGGCACGGTGATCACCAGATAGAACAGCCCCGCCAGCATCAGCGGCGACAGGTTGCCGGTCAGCACTGCGGCATCCTGGCCGACGCGGAACAGCTCGCGCTGGCCAACCATCAGCCCCAGCAGGTAGACCAGCGAAGAGTCTTTGATAATCGAGATAAACTGGTTCACTACCGCCGGCAATACGCGACGGATACCCTGCGGAATAATGATCAGCGCCATGGCGCGGCCGTAGCTCATGCCCAGCGCGCGGCACGCTTCCAGCTGGCCTTTATCCACGCTCTGAATGCCGGAGCGGAATATCTCGCCCATATAGGCACTGGCGATCAGGCTGAGGGCGAAGATGCCGAGCGGGTAGGGCGTTGGGCCGAACAGCTGATAGCTGAAGCGCGCCAGACCCTGGCCTATCAGCAGGATGGTTAAAATCGACGGCAGGCCGCGAAACAGATCGGTATAGAGGCGCGCCGGCAGCCGCAGCCAGCGCGACGGCGAGATCGCCATCAGCGCCAGCAGCAGGCCGAAGCTGGTGCCCAGCACGGTGGCGGCCAGAGAGATGATCAGGGTATTGATTAAACCGGTGCCCAGCAGCTGGGGAAAAACGGCCATCATCGAGGGAAAATCGAAGAAGGTCCGCGACAGAATCTCGAACAGGTCCATAGTAAGCACTCGCTTTTTTCAGGGGCGGGCGATGATGCTCCCCGCCCGGTGGATCGGGCTGGTCTCTGAGAAGGCGGTATTACTGCGCGCCGGGCAGGTACTGTTTCGGCATTGGCGAGCCCGGGAACCACTTCTCATAGAGGCGTTTCCAGGTGCCGTCCTGCATGGCGTCGGTGATGGCTTTATCCAGTGCCGCTTTCAGCGCGGGTTTCTGCTTCGCGATGGCGAAACCGGCGGGCGCGTCAAACGAGGGGATATCGGCCGCGTGGACCAGTTTGAAACGATCGGCGTAGCTTTTGGCTGCCTCGAAATCGAGGAAGACGGCGTCCAGCGTCCCGTTATTCAGGGAGGAGATGGCGGCGTTGTTGTCCGGGAAACGCACCAGGTCGGTCTGCGGAAAGTGCTTCACCGCGTAGCTCTCCTGCAGGGTGCCCTGTACCACACCCATACGGCGTTTCGCCAGCGTGCCGACATCTTTGATGCCGGTGTCGCTGCGGGTCAGCACCGTCAGGTAGCCCGCCAGATAGCCAGTGGTAAAATCGACAGTGCGGGCGCGCTCCGGCGTAATGCCGATCGCCGCGACGCCGGCGTCATACTGGCCGTTGGCGACCGCCGGCAGAATGCCGGAGAAGTCCTGGCCGATAAAATCGACTTGCTTAACGCCGAGACGTTGGGCGACGTTGGTAAAGAATTCAATATCGAAGCCGGTAAAATTGCCTGAAGCATCGGTAAAGGTGTAGGGTTTCGCATCGCCCAGGCTGGCGACCCGCATATGGCCGGGTTCGATCAGGCCGTAGGGATTGTTGTCCGCCGCAGCGCGGGCGGAGAGAGTAACGATGGAGGCCGAGGCGATAAGCGCGACGGCCATATTAAACAGGATGTTGTGCGATTTCATAAGTAGTCCGTTTTTGTTGTTAAAACATCAACGACTATTGAAACCGGGTTCGTTTAATTAGTATGAGACCGGTCTCAACGCAGGTGCTGATTGTGGAGAAGAGTCGTTGTGAGACCGGTCTCAAATCAGTTACAGTGATATTAAGCACAGCCTTTCTGAGCCGTCAATGATCGAACCTTCAACCTGTGATTCGAATTAATTATGACAAGTAAAAATATGCGAATGAAAGCCCCGACGACCGCCGACGTGGCGCGCGAGGCGAAGGTTTCCAAGGCGCAGGCGGCCAGGGCGTTGGGCGGTTATGGCGCCGTTAGCGAAGAGGTGATGACGCGCGTGCAGGCGGCGGCGGAGCGCCTGGGCTATCGCCCCAATGAACTGGCGCGCAGCATGAATACCGGCCGCTCCAATACTCTGGGGGTGATTGTCGGCGATATTGAAAACCCCCATTTCGGTCTGGCGCTGCGCGGCATTTCCGATGTGGCGCGCGAGGCGGGCTACCATGTGATCCTGAGCAACAGCGACGAACAGGTGGCGATTGAGCAGGAAGCGGTGCGCGTGATGCTGGAAAAGCGCGTGGATGGCATTATTGTCGCGCCCTGCAGCTCCGCCGCCAGCCACAACCCGCATCTGGCGCAGGTACTGGCAGAGGGCAGGGCGCTGACGCTGTTCGATCGTGCGGTATATCATATGGATGTTGCAGTGATCGGCGTCGATTTTACCCGTACGGCGCAGCAGGCGACGCACGAGCTGCTGGCGGCGGGCCATCGCCGTATCGCCTATGTGACCAGCATGAACTGTCCTGAACCTTACTGCTCTGCGGAAGATATGGGGCTGACGCCGGTCGCCCAGCGCATCGCCGGCATGGAGCAGGCGTTTCGCGTGGCGGGGGTGCCTTTTGCGCCGGCGCTGATCAAGCCCAACGCGCTGGACGATGCGGCGGTAGCGCGCATTGTTGCAGAGCTGTTCGCCGACGCCGCGCCGCCGACGGCGGTGATCGCCTCCGACAGCCTGATTGCCCAGGCGCTGATGCGTGAGTTTCATCTGCGTGGCTTGCGTATCCCGCAGGATCTCTCGTTTGTGATGTACGATAACTTCCCCTGGACGGAGATCGTCTCGCCGCCGCTGTCGGTGATTGCGCAGCCGGTGTATGAGATGGGCTGCGAGGCAGCGCGGCGTACGATCGCCCAGATCCGCGGCCAGGATCCCGGCCCGATGCCCCTGTTTGAAACACGCTATATCCGGCGCGGCTCGACCGGCCCGGCGCCGCGCTGAGCAGCCGTCCGGCAGGCGGCGGGGCGGCTTGCGCCGTCGGTAGGCGGGAAATAAAAAAGGGAGCGGTCATCCGCTCCCTTTGCCGGTTAACCCGCTCAACCGGCGGTCGGCACCACTTTAATTTCCACCATGCCGATGCCCAACTTGCGTGGATCCTGGCCGATAATATTGCCTTCGTTAGAGAGCTGCGGCTCCGGTGGGGTGATCACCAGCTGGCTGTCGCCGTTGGGGTTGGTGAAGTGCAGCGTCACAGTGCTGACTTCATGGCCCAGCGTCATGGTTTGCTGCTGGTCGCCGACGCGCACCGGGATCGGGCGCTGCGCGTTGGGGCCGAAGGCTTTAGCGCGGATCACCAGATCGAAACGCGACGGCAGCGGCGTGGTGTAATCAATCGTCACCGCCGGGGCGAGATTGGCGTTGGACCAGCGTCCCCAGGCTTCCGGCCGCGAGATGCCGCTAAACTGCTTCACCGCCAGCGGCGCACCCGGCACATCGAGCTTAAAGCTGTCGGCCTGATAGCGAATGTCGTTATCGGCGATCTTCAGCGCGGCCACGTTCTGCCGATGGCGCAGCGCATCAAGCTTCTGCTGCGGGATATGTACCTCGCTCTGCCAGTTCGCGCTGTCAACGCGCGCCACCTGCGGCTGCGCGCCCAGCTGCCCCTGCGCCACGCAGAGATCGGTGGAGAGCGCCAGCGCTGGCTGCCACAGCCGCGCCATTTTAAAGCAGCGATCGACCCAGACGAATTTCTCGTCGGCGGCAAAATCAGCCAGCTGGTAGCGCAGCGGTGCGGCATATTCCCCTTCCGGCAGCGGTTCGACCTTATCCTTGCCGATTTTCAGCAGCAGCGGCAGGTTGAAGTGGGCGCCGGAGAAGCTGATGCTGTTTTTCTCGCGGTCGACGCTAAAGCGGTCGATACGCTTCGGGAAACCCCACAGCTGAATAACGTCCGGCTTCCATGTCAGCACTTTTTTCTTCATATCGAAGCGATCGGAGAGCGACCGATCGGTGAGCGAGCTGCGGCCGAGGCCGATCGCCTTATCGCCGCCCAGCAGATCCAGCACGGTGGCGCCGTTATCCAGCGAGCTGCGCTTCATCGTCAGCAGCTGCGGCTGCGCGCGGTCCCCGCGGATCACCATAAACAGGTTATCGCGCTGACGGGCATTCAGGTATTTCCAGGCGGTATTGTTCATCGCCAGATGATCGGAAGAGACCACAATCAGGGTGTTTTTCGCCCACGGCGAAGCGAGGATGCGCTCAATCAGCCGCGCCACATGTTGCTGGCTGCAGGCCACGGCGCTGAATGACTGATTAGGCTTGCCGTCGTAGCTGTAGCTTTTACGATCGCAGCTGCGCGAGATAAAGCCGTCCGGATGATGGGTATCGACCGTCAGCGTGAAGAGGGCGAAGGGCTGTTTCTGTTGCGACAGCTGTTCGAACTTCTGCCACACCTCATCCATCACCGTATCGTCATAGAAGCCCCAGTTGTTGCGGTAGGCGGGATCGGCGACCTGATCTTTCAGCTCCTGCAGGCCATACAGATGGTCGATGCCGTGCGATTTCAAAAAGGTGTCTTTGCCGGCGAAGCGCAGATCCGCGCCCTGCATAAACCAGGTCTGATAGCCGGAGTTTTTCAGGATGTCGCCCAGGCAGATATTCTGCGGGAAGAAGCTGGAGAGCGACGCCGAGGCGTTGCCTTCAAACGGGGCGAACAGCGGAATGCCGCACTGCGAGGCGACCATGCCGGCGATGGTATATTCGGTGCCGGGCAGCTGCTCAGTCTGCGCGAAATCAAGCGACTGCTGCTGCTTCAGGCGGCTCAGCTCCGGCGCCAGGTTGGGAAACGCCTGCTCATCAAAATAGGTGCGCTCCAGACTTTCGCCATAGATATAGACCAGGTTCAGCGTCGGGTTGGCGATCTGCTTTTGCGGCACGTGATACCACTGCGCGAAATCGGAATCGCCGACGCGGCTCTGCGAGCCGATCAGATCGACCACCTGCTGAAAGGCGGGGTCGTGTTGATCGAGCTGAGCGCCAGCAGTAGCGCCAGCAGGCTGTAGCCGAAATGGTGCGGCCGGTCGCCGCGCCGCCGCAGCAGCCAGGAGAGCAGGCAGAAAACCAAAAACAGCGCCAGCACCAGCCCGATGCCGGGCAGCACATATTTGCTGACGCCGGCGCCGGTCAGGCTGTTAGTCAGCGTGTAGATCACCGCATCATTGATCCCCTCGCCGGTGAAGTAATTGCTGGCGTACAGCGTGGCGTTAAGAATGATAAACAGGCCGAGAACCAGCAGCAGCGCCAGATACCAAAAGGTGTTGCGTCCGGCTTTACAGGCGTAAATCACGATCGACGCCACAAACAGGATGACTGAAAAGAGTTCAGACAACGGAATTTCCTCATGCGAAAGCGGGCGGCGATGCGCGCGCGCCAGAATCGCTTTTATTACAGGGGGGAGCAGAATTTTTTCAATCTATCCTGACTGTCACATCCCTGCAATACGCCACATCACAACTGTGGCGCGCAGCGTGCAAATTCAGACATTGAGCGAGACGTCATGCCAGAGATCGTCCATCGCCAGCTCCAGCTTTTTGAACATCTGATAACGCTTCGAGTGGAAGGCGTGGCGCGTCGTATCGGGCAGCAGCACGCCGGGGTTGAGCTGCACCGCCCGGGCGACGCCCGCCGCCAGCGTCGGCCAGAGCCCGACGCCGACCCCGGCGCAGAGCGCGGCGCCCAGCGCGCCGGTTTCCGGACAGGCGGCGACGCGGATCGGGATGCCCAGCACGTCGGCGAACATCTGCGGCCAGACGCAGCTGCGCGCCGCGCCGCCGGAGAGGATCGCCTGGCTGAAGGGAATGCCGGCGGCGTGCAGGCGATCGATATGGGCGCGGTGGGCGAAGGTGACGCCCTCAAACAGCGCGAACAACATATCGGCGCGGGTATGCCAGCCGCCCAGCCCGTAAAAGCCCGCTTTAGCCGGGCCCGCTTTGCGGCCGGAATAGAGGTAGGGATGATAGAGCGGCAGCTGCATATCGGGCTTTACCTGCGCCACCAGATCGCTGCTGCGCAGCGCGCCTTCGCCGCCGCGCCCGTCATCAAACTCGCGCACGAACCAGTCGAGGTTGGCGGCCGAGGTGGCGCTGGCCTCAATTGCCATAAAGCGATCGCGCTCCACGATAGCATTCATAAAGACCGGGCGCCGATACTCCGGCTTGTCGACGATCACCTGATTAATGCTCCAGGTGCCGGCGACAATCGACGCGTCACCGCAGTTCACCACGCCGGAGCCGACCGCGCTCGCCACTACGTCGAAAATGCCCGCCACGACCGGAATGCCGACCGGCAGCCCGGTCAGGCTGGCGGCCTGTGGCGTTACCTGGCCTACCACCGCGCACGATTCATGCAGCGGCGGCAGTAGCGGCAGCGCGTCCTCCAGATCGTAAAGCGCCATCAGCGCCGCGCTGTAGCCGCGCCGGGCGTAGTCGATCAGCCCGGCGCCTGCGGCATCGGAGTAGTCGGTCGCGATCGCGCCACAAAGGAAGTGGTTGATCACATCTTTGGCGCAGAGGAGATGGCCGATGCGCGCATAGCGCGCCGCGTCGTGCTGTTTCAGCCAGCTGAGCAGTACCGGCGTGGCCGCCGGCCAGGGCTTCTGTAGCGAACGCCGCCAGATAAGCCCGGCGTTGCCCTGTTGCTCCAGCGCGCTGACCAGCCCGGCGGCACGCATATCGATCGACTGAATGCCCAGCAGCGGCCGCTGCTGTTTATCCAGCGCGTAGAGGCCGTTGCCGTGGCCGGCGGCGCCAACCGCCACCACCCGCCGCGCGGCGTCGCCCGCCTGATGCAGGCAGGCTTGCACCGCCTGCCGCACGCCGAGCCAGACCTCTTCTATCGGCCGTTCCGCATAGCCGGGCTGCGGCTGATGCGTCTCGCCGGCGCAGCTGGCGACCGACAGCACCTGGCCGTCGCTGTCGAACAGCACCGCTTTGATCATGGTATTGCCGGCATCGATGCCGAGTAAGCAATGGCTCATCTTCACTCTCCGGGTTGCGATCCGATGGCGCACTGCTTAAGCGCCGCTCCGCCGTCAGGCGTGGTGGTAGATCTCCAGCGCCTCGGCGCCGCTGACGCCCTGATGGATAATCGCCATCAGCGCCTTTACCACGCGTGACGGGTTGTCATGCTGATAGACGTTGCGGCCGTACACCATGCCCGCCGCGCCCTGTGCCATCAGCGCCGCGCTTTTCTCCAGCACCTTGCCCAGCTCCCCTTTGCCGCCGCCGCGCACCAGCGTCGGGCAGCGCGCCGCCTCGACCACCCGATGAAAATCGTCGGCGTTTTCGGTGGGATCGGCCTTGATGATATCGGCGCCCAGCTCGCGCGCCAGCCGCACCAGCGGCACAATCTGGCGCACATCGCCCAGCGAGCCGTAGGCTGGCCCCTGGCCTGCCGCCGCCATCACCAGCGGCTCAATCATCAGCGGCATGCCGTATCGGTCGCAGGCGTGGCGCAGGCGGCCGATATTTTCAACGCACTGGCGGAAAATCCCCGGCTCGTCGGGGATCTGATAGAGGTTGACCACCACCGCGGCGGCGTCCAGCTGCAGCGCCGCGAGAATCGGTTCCTCTGGGTTATGCAGCACCGCCCACATCTCGCGGTGGCGGGCGGCGTTGTAGGCGTTGCCGACATCGGTACGCAGTACCAGCGCGGGCTTCACTCCTTCCGCCCGCTGCAGCAGATCCGCCTGGCCGTAGTTGACCTGAATGGCGTCGGGACGAGCATCGATCAGGCTGCGCATTACGCCGCCGATATCCTCCAGCCCGACCAGAAAATCAGGCTCGTTGGCGATGCCGTGATCGATGGCGACATCAAGACATTTTCCCTGTCTGAACAGGCGCTTCAGGCGAACTTTATCGCTGACCAACATGCATCTCTCCTGCGGGCTGGGATGGGGAAGCTAAACGAAGCCCGGAGACGCCGTGCAGGCGCGCCAGGCGGGAAAGGGTCAGTTCCAGCTGTTGCTGGCGATGGGCATCGCTCCACCCCTGCTGCTGCGCCATCAGATGGGCGATCTCCGCCATCAGCGGCGGCGTCAGCTGGCCGGAGATGCCGAGCGCGGTACGGCGCAGCAGCAGATCTTCCAGCATCACCGTCTGCTCTTCGGCGATCAGCCAGCGCAGTTCGGCATCGCTGTAGTCGGCGTGATGCTGCAGCGGCTGTTCGCCCTGTGCGGCGATCTGGCGCAGCAACTGCTCGGCGCGCGTGCCGTAGCGATCCGCCAGCCGATCGACCCGGCTTTCGGCAAGCTGATATTTCGCGCTCAGCTCGCGGATCCAGCTGGCGCGGCGTTCCGGGCAGGGGAAGTTGCGTCCGCCGCCGATCGCCATCTCTTCGGTGGATCGCACGCGTTTTTCGCCCAGCAGTTTCAGTACCCGATCCGCCGCCTGTTCGCCGAAGCGGCGAAAGGTGGTCCATTTACCGCCTACCAGGTTCAGCACGGAGTAGTCGCGCGTGGCGTCGGGCGGAAAGTAGACCAGCGAATGGTTGCGCGTAATGCGGCCGCTGACATCGGTGTCGCTGGCGGGCAGCGGACGCACGCCGGCAAAGGTGTAAAGCACATCCTCGTCGTCGATGGCGATATGCGGGAAGATAAAGCGCAGCGACGCAAGTATATAGCGCTGTTCCTCTGCGGAGCAGGCGATATCCTCCGGATCGTCGACGCGAATATCGGTGGAGCCGACCAGCACGTTGCCGTACCAGGGGAACATAATGCAGACGCGACCATCCTGGTTTTCGTAATAGACCATTTCGTCGCGCAGCTCGGCCAGCAGCGCCGGACTGTCGATGATCAGGTGGGATCCTTTGGTGCCACCGATAAGCTTCGGCGGATCCGCCGGCAGCAGGCTGTGGTTGATCTTATCGATCCACGCGCCGGTGGCGTTGACGATCGCGTGCGGCTCAAGGGTGAAAACCGCGTCGGTGAGATTATCGCGCAGCGTCACCCGTTCGCCGTCGCTCCCCACCAGGCTGACATAGTTCAGCGCCAGGGCGTTGCTGTTGCTGCTTTCCGCGTCCAGCACCAGCTCGACCCCCAGCCGCTCTGGCGCTTTGATCCAGGCGTCATAATAGGTGGCGCTGTAGCGCACCCAGTCGGCGAAGCCGGGCCAGCGGGCGCGCGTCTCCGCCGTGTTATTCAGACGATGGCGCGGCATATTGCCATGTTGCCGGGTATAGAGATCGTAGAGCGACAGGCCGGTTTTAATCAGCAGCGCGCCGCGCCGCGTCGGCTTTTCGCCAAGGCGCAAGAAGCGTTTGCTGGCGTTCACCAGGCCGCCGCCCCAGCTGTCGATGGGGACCGTGGTACGCAGCGGAGAGACGTAATGGGGGGCGTTTTTCAGCAGCCGGTCACGCTCCTGCACCGACTCTTTAACCAGATCGAACTCGCCGGTTTCCAGATAGCGCAGGCCACCGTGGATCATGCGCGACAGCGCGCCGCTGGCCGCCTGACACCAGTCATCTTTTTCTATCAGCACTACCGGAATGCCCTGCAGCGCCAGCTCACGAAAGGTGCTGATGCCGTTAATGCCGCCGCCGACAATCAGCACCGGCGCGCGATTGCGCTGGCGCAGCGCGGCGAGCTTCTCTTCCCGGCTGCGCTTCACCACCACTTCCTGTTTCCGCATTTTTTTCTCCTCCGCCAGCTGCAGGATGCGCTGGCTTAGCGTTAACTGCTTGCTCCTGCAATTATTTTCGCCGGGCGGGAAGAGGGCAAAAAATGGCCGGCATAAAGTCCATATCTGTGAGCCGGATCGATATTCTCCGCTAAAACCGCGTCCGTTACAGTTCGCCGGTCAGGTACTGTGCTACTCCGTTGGCGAAGCTCCAGTCCCCTTTGTCGTTAGTGATAAAGCTGATCATCAGATCGCTGCCGCGCACGCCGCAGCTGCTCTCCAGCTCGTGCGCCAGCTCGGCCATAAAGCGCTGTTTCTGCTCGCTGCTGCGCGGGCTGGTATAAACACGCACCATCACCAGATTGTCGCTGCGCGTCAGGCCGAGGCCGGTATCTTCAAACACCATCTGATAACGGCGGTTTTCATGAACAATCTGGTAGCGATCGCGCTCCGGTACGTTAAATGCCTTTAGCACCGCGCGATGCGCCGCGTCGAGCAGGGTTTTCAGTTCGCGTTCCGAACGGCCTTCAATCAGATCGAATTGCAGCAATGGCATGGTGTTCTCCCGTTAATAAGTGTGCTGGCCTCTATCCTGGCCCCTTCTCAGCGGAAGAAAAAGCGGTATAGTTGAACGCATTGTTTACTATTTTGAACAATCCTGATGAAACTGAAAACGGACGCGCTCTGGCTGCATCTGCACTGGCTGACGGTGCTGGCGGAGCAGGGCAACTTTACCCGCGCGGCGGAGCGGCTTGAGGTCAGCAAAGCGGCGATGAGCCAGAAGATCAAAGCGCTGGAGACGCTGGCCGGCGTGCCGCTGGTACAGCGCACCACGCGCAGCGTAAGGCTGACCGAGGCGGGAGAGAAACTGGTACAGGAGCTGCGCGCGCCCTTCGCCGAAATCGAGCAGAGCTTTTACGCGGTGCGCGACAGCAGCGGGCCGCTGCGCGGGCTGGTGCGCATCACCGCGCCGGTCGCCTTCGCCCGTCAGCAGCTGCAGCCCCACATTCGCGACTTTTTGCGCCTGCATCCGCAGGTGCGCATCCAGCTGGAGGTGACCGACCGGCTGGTTTCACTTGCCAGCGAAGGATTCGATCTGGCGATCCGCCACAGCAACGCGCTGCCGGAAACCCATGTCGCTCAGCTGCTGTGCGATACCCAGGCGCTGCTGGTGGCCTCGCCCGCCTGGCTGGCGGCGCATGGCGAGCCGCAGCATCCGCAGGATCTCAGCCGCCACGACTGCCTTTACTACCCGCGTGGCACCGAGCCGCCGCGCTGGCGCTTCAGCGATCCGGCGCAGCCACAGCAGGAGAGGGTGGTGGAGGTGCGCGGCCCGTTCGCCACCAACAACAGCGAATCGATCCGCGATGCGGCGCTGGATGGGCTGGGGATCGCGATGTTGCCCGACTTTAGCGCGCGCCAGGCGCTGGCAGAAGGCAGGCTACGTCAGCTGCTGCCGCAGTGGCGCATTCTGGGCGCTTTCGCCAGCCATGTCTGGATCGTGCGGCCCTGGGCCGCCCGCGTGCCGCGCGCGGTAACCGAACTGAGCCAGTGGCTGCGCCAGCGCTTTCAGACGCCGCCGCGCTAACAGTGTGAGACGGGCCGGGAAACCGGCCCGCTAAAGTGAATTACTGTTAAAGTTTTATGACCTGTCTGCCGATTAGCCTTCAATTATTCCCTGCACAAAATAATCAGACCTTCACACTCAGGACAAGGCTCGTCATATGACCAATCAGCCCCACGTTACGCAGCAGGCCTGTCAGCTCGATGATGACACCACGCTGATGACTACCACCGATGCGCAAAGTTACATTACCTACGCTAATCAGGACTTCGTCGATATCAGCGGCTATGAGCGCAGCGAAATTCACGGTCAGCCGCATAATCTGGTGCGCCATCCCGATATGCCGAAAGCCGCCTTCGCCGATATGTGGGCAACGCTGAAGCAGGGTCTGCCCTGGACCGGGCTGGTGAAAAACCGCCGCAAAAACGGCGACCACTACTGGGTACGCGCCAATGTGGTGCCGGTGATCCGCAATGGCGACATCACCGGCTATATGTCAGTGCGTATTAAACCGGAGCCGCAGGAGATCGCGGCGGCAGAGACGCTTTATCAGCAGATGCGCGAAGGTAAACTGCGCGGCTGGCGGCTGAACAAAGGGCTGCTGGTACGCAGCGGCCTGCTCAGCCCGCTCTCATGGCTGAAGACGCTGCCGCTACGCTGGCGTATCCGCAGCGGCGTCGGTTTTTGCTGGATCGGCATCGCGCTCAGCGCGCTGGCGGTCGGCCTGCAGGGCGGCGCGCTGGCGGCGTTCGGCGGCCTTTCGCTGACAATGGCGCTGCTGACCGCCAGCTGGCTGGAGTGGCAGATCGCCCGACCGATGGAGAAGGTGTGCCGTCAGGCGCTGGACGTGGCGAGCGGCGCCTCGCAGAAGGTGGATCATCTCGATCGCGCCGATGAAATCGGCATGACGCTGCGTGCCGTCGGTCAGCTTGGGTTGATGTTCCGCTGGCTGGTCAATGACGTGCGCGATCAGGTGATGAGCGTTCACCAGGCGAGCGATGAACTGGCGCAGGGCAACGAGAAAATTGCCAGCCATACCGAGCAGACGGCGGCCAGCGTGCAGCAGACGGCGGCGACCATGAATCAGATGACCACCACGGTGAACAGCAATGCGGAAAGCACCGGCCAGGCGAATACCTGGTCGATGACTGCCAGCAATGCGGCAGTACATGGCGGCGAAGTGATGCAGCATGTGGTTGGCACGATGGATGAGATTGCTGCCAGTTCGAAACAGATCGCCTCTATTACCGGCCTGATCGACAGTATCGCCTTCCAGACCAATATTCTGGCGCTGAACGCGGCGGTTGAGGCGGCACGCGCCGGCGAGCAGGGCAAAGGTTTTGCAGTGGTAGCGGGCGAGGTGCGTAACCTGGCGAAACGCAGCGCCAGCGCCGCCAGCGAGATCCGTCATCTGATCGAAGCAAGCGTGCTGAAAGTGGAATCTGGCGCCGGTCAGGTGCATCAGGCGGGACAAACCATCGCCGATATCGTGGAAAAGGTGCAGAACGTCACCGATCTGCTGCAGCAGATCAGTACCGCTACCCGCGAACAGGGCACCGGCCTGAGCGAAGTTGGCAAGGCGGTAGAGGAGCTGGATCGCATTACTCACCATAACGCTTCACTGGTGGAAGAGGGCGCGCAGGCCTCAGCGCGCATGAAAGATCAGGCGCGTCTGCTGGTGGATGCGGTGAACGTGTTCCGCTAGCGCGTCACGCTACAGGAAGGCGCGGTGATACACCGCCGTACTCCAGTAGCGGCTGCTGGCGTGTTTTTCCGCCAGCCAGCCCTGACGGCGCAGCTCACGCGCAATCAGCTTATTCATAATGCCGTGGCCGGCCAGCAGTACGGTGCCGCGCTCGCTGAGCGCGATCAGCTGGCTGGCGGCCTGCGCCGCGCGATGCCGGGCGTGGCGGAAGGACTCCACCGAGCCGCCGTAGCCGCAGAGCCAGAGCAGGCGCAGCAGCGGCAGCCAGAAGCCGGGCGGCAGCGCGGGCGTTGTAACCGGCAGCAGCGGCAGCGCCACTTCGCGAAACAGCGGATCGGTGATGCTGGCGCGCAGGCCCAGTTTTTCCAGCGATGCATGAGCGCGCGGCAGCGGGCTAGCGACGATAATCTCCGCCTGGCGGGCGAGCGTGAAGCAGCGCGGCGGCGGCGCATCGTCAATGGTGGTGAGATCGTAAGCGGCGGCCCACTCCGCCATCGCGCGTGCGGAGCAGCGTTGGGAAGAGACGCCGGCCGGGCGGCCGTGGCGCATCAAAATGATGGTCATATTATTCTCGCAAAAACGTTTCACCTAACGATAGCCTGAAGCGCGGCGGCTGCCAATCGCCGGGCCGGGTGTCATATCAGCGATTAAGCCGGTTAGCAGGCGGTATAGAGCGGAAGTTAGCCGGCTACTGAGATAAGCTGTTTATCGGCAATTTCTCAAGAGAAGTGCTTCAAATTACGGAAGCTCTTCGCTTTCAAGCGCCGCAAGAATTGCGGCTTCCATTTTCTCTGGGGGGTGAGCGGAGCAAAACGCCTGAGCGGTTTACCGTCGCGCCCAATCAGAAACTTGGTAAAGTTCCACTTGATCCGCCCGCCCGGCATGCCGGGCAATGCCCCTTTCAGATAACGAAATATCGGGTGCGTTGCGGCGCCGTTGACCTCCACTTTCCCGAACATGGGGAAGCTCACACCGTAGTTGATGTGACATGTCTGCGCGATCTCGTCGGCGTCGCCGGGCTCCTGCTTACCGAACTGGTTGCAGGGGAAACCCAGCACCACCAGGCCCCGGGCGGCATACTTTTTATAAAGGGCTTCCAGGCCTGCGTACTGTGGGGTGAATCCACAATGGCTGGCGGTATTGACCACCAGAACGACCTTGCCAGCGTAGTCGGCCATAGAGAGGGTTTGGCCACGTAAACTGGTGGCAGTCAGTTGATAAAAGGTCGTCATGTCAGCATCCTCAGAGCAAAACCCGTTTGATGCCGGCATTGTCGCACAGCGCATCACGGCCGGGGCATACGGCATGCGTTAAAAGCCACACTCAAGGCACCCGTAACCGGCAATTTTTGGCCTGCTCTCCCGCGGGCAATATATCGTGAGATGAGCCAGCACTCTTTTTTTGGCACAAAAACGACCATTGAACCCTCACCGGCGTGCGATGAGGCCTCGTATCGTGAGGCAAGTCAGCAAGGCTTTTACCGTGGAAATGTTTGTCGACAGCCAGCCGCGCCAGAAAATAACGGGAACAGAGTCAGGCATAGGCGCATTGCCTGTATACAGCGCAAGGCACGCTTTTCTCTCTTGTCATCTCTCCTGCAGAGAAGTTTTACAAATCTTTTCCTGTCATCAGACTGTCATCGCGCCGATTCAGGCTGACGGCGATCAGTTTGTTACTCACAAGGAAAAGAACGCGATGAAACCGACCCTGCTTAGCCTGCTGTTGCTGTGCGGCACCGCCTCCGCCGCCGACTTCGATCGCATTTCCGCGATTGTCGATGCCACCACCCCCGCCAGCGACAGTGCGGCCTTTACGCAGCTGGAAGCGCGCAGCCTGCAGGCGTTACGTCAGACGCTACAGGGATCAAAGCCGCAGCTGACGCGTAGCGAGCTGGAAACAGCGAAGCAGGGCGCGCCGCTCGCGGATAACGCCTGGCTAAAGGCGAGCGGCTATGATTTCGCTGTGAAGCAGCAACAGCAGGCGGATATCGCCCTGCTTGAATCTTTTAATACGCTGCCGGCGGCGGTCAAAGCGCAGAGCATGGCGACCGTGACGCGCATTAACCGCGATGCCACCCACGGCGAACGCCAGCAGGCGCTGGCCGATGCAGAGGGCATCGGCTATCTCTATTTTCTTGCCGATGCGCTGGGTCCGAAGCTGGGCCAGGCGTTTTTAAACGCCTATGAGAAGGGGGAGCTGGCGAAAGCTGCCGCGCTGATCAAAGCGAGCGAGATCAGCACCGCCGCCGCAAAAGATTATTTTCATTATCCGCGTCCCTTCCTGCAGCCGGGCAATCAGATCCATCAGGTGCCGGACGATGTGGTCGTAAAAGATGGCAAGCCTTACGGCGCCAGCGGCGGCGCGTTCCCCAGCGGCCATACCAATACCGGCTATACCGATGCGCTACTGCTGGCGGAGATGCTGCCGGAGCGCTTTGTGCCGTTAATCGATCGCGGCGCGCGCTACGGCTATTCACGTGTGGTGCTGGGCGTGCATTACCCGCTGGATGTGATCGGGTCGCGGATGATCGCCGAGCGTAACGTGGCGCATTATATGAACGATCCCGCCTGGCGCAGGTTATTTGAAGAGGCGAAAAGCGAGCTGCGCGGCGCCTTAACGCGCGAATGCGGCGGCAGCCTGGCACAGTGCGCGCAAAGCCCGGCGCAGGACGATCCTTACCGCGACCCGGCCATGAAGAGGTTTTACCGCTTTACCATGACCTATCAACTGCCGCGTCAGGACGCGCCGAAAACCGCGCTTAGCGTGCCGCAAGGGGCGGAGGTGCTGCTGGAGCCGGTACTGCCGCAGCTGAGCGCCGCGCAGCGGCGGGCGCTGATGGCAAAAAGCGCGCTGGCGGATGGCTACCCGCTCTCCGGCGGCAGCGGCGAGCAGAATTTCTGGCAGCGCCTGAATCTGCATGAGGCGGTCACCGCGGCGCGCTGAGTGAGAGGCTTTCACAACGAAAACGGGCCGGCATCGCGCCGGCCCCCATTTATCAGGCGCGTTGCGCCTGACGCCAGCGCCAGAAATCGATCAGCAGGAAGCAGACCAGGCTGACGCCCATCAGCGGCAGGCTCACGGCCAGGATGACCGTCACCACCAGCAGCAGAAAGCGCAGGCTGAGGCTCATGCCTCGCCAGGCCTGAATCAGCGTTTGTGCCGGATGATGGCGCGGCTGAGCGGGACGGCGTAGCCACCAGAGGCGATAGCCCAGCGCAATCAGCACGCAGAGCGCCAGACCGAAAAAGGCCAGCACCAGCTGGTTCGCCAGCCCGAAAAGAATGCCCATATGCGCATCCACGCCCCAGCGCGTCAGCTTTGCCAGCAGGCCGAACTGCGCGAATGTCACCTTATCCGTCACCTGGAAGGTGTGCGGATTGACCGCCACACTATCAACCTGCGTCGGCCAACGGCGGTCAATTTCGCTGACGATCCACGCCCGGTCCGCCTGAGCGGCGGGACGGATCTCCAGCTTTGCGGCGTCGATGCCGTTGGCGCGCGCAGCGGCCAGCACGCGGTCGAACTGGCTCGGGCTAAGCGGCGCATCGGGCGCGTGATGCATCATATGGCCGTGATGCTCCGCATGTTCATCCATCATCATCGGCGGCATCGCGCCATCAAGCTGCGTGTTAACCGCCGGGGTCAGCCAGCCGAAATGGCTGCGCATCACATTGATGTTGTCGCCCGCCCAGCGCGACCAGGTAAGGCCGGTGGCGGAAAAGAACAGCAGGCCGATCAATAGCGTCACGCCCAGCGTGCCGTGCAGTGCGCGCAGCCGCAGCAGACGGCCGGTGTGCGATGCATTGCCGCGTCCGGCGCGCTTCGGCGCGCGCTGCGTCGCCCAGAGCAGTACGCCGCCCAGCGCGGCGACCCACAGCCAGCTGGCGGCCAGCTCGCTGTAGTTGCGGCCGAGATCGCCCAGCAGCAGGCTGCGGTGGAGATAGTCGATGGTGGTGCGCAGCGGCAGGATGCCGCTGGTGCCGTAGACCGTCAGGTCGCCGCGGATGTGCAGCGTAATGGGATCGACAAATACCGCGCGGCTTTCCGACGGCGCGCTGCCGGCGAAGCGGAACATCACCCGCGTGGTGTCCGTCGCTGACGGCGCGGGACGTACGGCGGCGATAACGGCCTCTTCGCCGGCGTAGCGCAGCGCGGCGTCGACCTGCGCGGAGAGCGGCTGCGGCGGGCCGGATGCCGCGGTCGTCAGCTGCTGCGCATAGAGATACTGCTCCAGCTGCGGCGTCAGGACATAGAGAACGCCGGTTAGCGCGGCGACAAAAATAAAGGGGCCGATAAACAGGCCGACAGAGAAATGCAAACGACGCATCAGCTGCAGGAAAGCCTGCCTGCTTTGCGCTTTTTCAACGTGTGCCGATGCCGTCGGCACGATTTTTTCCGACATCATGGTTCCTTTGCCCGCGTGCGGGCGATAAAAAATGGGCTGGGTTAAACGGGAGAGAAGGCGTTAACCGGCGGCCCACGCGGACGGAACCAGAGAGGCGTCCAGCTGGCGACAAAGGGCTGCAGCTGAAGCGGCGCGGCAGGGATCGCCGCCTGCAGCAGCGTCCAGAGTTCAGGCAGGCGAACGGAATCAAGAGAGAGATGGATCAGCAAGACGCAGTAGCCGCAGGCGCTGTCGTCCATCATCGACATCGGGTGGTGTTTCTGGAGCGGCGGCGCAAAAGAGGATACACGCGCAGCGCCATGCTGGGTTATCGCGGCATCATTATGCGCTGTGATGGCGGCATCGCCATGCGTCGTTACCGCGGCGACGTGAGGCGTTGTGATGGCGGTATCGTCATGGGCCATCGCCTCGCCATTGCCATGCATCATCATGCCATCGCCGTGCATCATCATCATGCCAGGGCCGTGGTACATCATCGCTTCCCCATAGCCACGCTGCGCCATCAGCGATTTGGAAATCACCGGTGCGACAAACAGTAGCAGCATAGCCAGTAACGCCAGCCAGGCGGGCAAGCGGCTGCGGGCTACGGCAAAGTGGATCAGCGACACGAATCATCCTGTTAGAAAATGACGGCGTAATTGTACGCGAAGCGCAGGAAGAGAAATAACTTTTTTACATAACAGAAAGGCGTAACAGGAAAGCGATCTTTGCGCACGGGTCAGCAGCCTCTGCCGCCCGTTGCGGCGTATAGCGGCGGGCGCTGTCGCTGCCCGCCAATGGGGAAGGGCTGTGGTTTACTGGCAGACGTCGACCCATTCGGCATCGGTTAACGCTGCCATCTGTTCCGGCGAGATGCGTACCGCGCTGTGGGTTGCGCCCGCCGCCGGCAGCACTTCACTGAAGCGCTTCAGGGAGATATCGCAATAGACCGGCAGCGGATGCTCCAGACCAAACGGACAGACGCCGCCGGGCGGATGACCGGTCCAGTTCAGCACCTCGTCGGTGGTCAGCATGCGCGCTTTGGCACCCAGCGTTTCTTTTAATTTACGATTATCCAGACGTAGGTCGCCGGCGGTGACAATCAGAATGACCCGATCCCTGACCTTCAGCGACAGGGTTTTCGCGATTTGACCCGGAACAACGCCATGCGCTTTAGCGGCGAGATCGACGGTTGCCGTACTCTGATTCAGTTCGATAATGGCGATTTCAGGGGCGCGCTCGGCAAAAAACTGCCGTACAGACTCCAGGCTCATGCTGCTCTCCACAATAAACGAAGGTGATAAAGCTGCCATAACCAATGGGATCTGTAAATGTTATGCGGCGGTTAAGCACCGCCGCTGGAGAGGAATTAAACAGGCTTGAGGGTGCAGTCGCCGCAGCGGTCGACCGCCGGCAGCCGATAGCGCTGGCAGCAGCTGCGACGCTGCATAGCGCCGTCGCGCGGGATAACCGTACGGTAGAGCGGGTTGTCGCTGCCGTCCAGCAGATGACGCGAGAAGAACAGCGCATGCTCCAGCGTCAGCAGGGTCGCTTCGTCCACCCAGCTTTTCATTTCGCTAAGGAACCAGTGCATCAGGTAGCCGTTGTTATTCCAGATAAGCCTGGCGTTGATGTCGCCGTGCTGCTCAATGCCCTCTACCGCCGGGATAAGGTGGCGCTGGATCATACGGTCGATGCGCTGGTGCGCATTCAGGTAACGCGCCTCTTCATCTTCATGGGCATCGATCCAGAACTTATCCGGGCGACCGCTTTCATGGAACTGCAGGTGGAAATGGTGCAGCGAACAGTCGAGCGCGCGCGTTTCCATCACCAGCGCCAGCATCATCGGCGGCACGATCAGGCCGAAATACCACTGCGCCCATAGCGACTGTAGCGGCTTCGCTTCACGCGTCATATCAGGATGATTACGGTAGATCTCATCGGCGTAGCGCGCCAGCAGCGGCGTGAAGTGCGCGCTCTGCGACCAGGCGTGCTGCGTCAGCGTATCAGCAGGCGCCGCTTCACCGGGCGCGGTAAAGCGCAGGACGTCGAGAAACCAGGCGCGATGTTCGCTGAACAGGCCGTGCAGCGCTGTGCTGAGCGTGGCATCGCTCTGCATAAAGATGACCGGAGAGGAACCGTATTCATAAGCCTGACGCGTAACAATAGCCATAGGGCTTCCTGTGTGAACGACTGCTGAATGTAGATAAGAAAACAAATGATAATCGTTCTTGATTGTATCCAGGAAGAAAAGAGGTGGCAAGCAGCAGAACAAAGCATCAACCAGGGCGGCACGGAAAATCAAATAACCTTGTATAACATCAGGATTAATGGCGCGCAGCCCGGCGTGCCGGAAGGGGAAACGCCGGGCCGGTTAAAATAAATTAATAAAGAAAAGCGCGCCGGTGGAGCGCGCGCTGTGATTAATGTTGCTGGCGTCAGAGAATGCGCCACGATAAAACAGCGGCGTTAAACTAATTTGAATTAAGCAGCATTATTAATGGCGCCTGAATAGTGATATCGGCAATCGATGATTTATCACTGAATTAAATCGGCCGGCTGTGCTAACCGGTTTGTTTCACAAACTTCTTCCCAGGAAAGAATGGTATTTCTGCCGCGATTTTTCGCAACATATAATGCCCGGTCGGCATTGGCGATCGCCTGTTCCGCATCTTCTTCAAATATCGGCGCAATACCCGCGCTGATGGTAACCTGGGTGGAAACACGGTGATTAAAGCGGTGAGGAATTTCCAGGTCCAGCACATGCTGACGAATGCGCTCGGCCAGCCGCATAGCGATAGCGGCGTTTACGTTGGTCATTAATACCAGAAACTCTTCGCCACCGTAGCGCGTCACCACGTCGCGCGAGCGCACCGCATCCCTGATCGCCGCCGAGACGCGCGCCAGCGCCTGATCGCCCATGGCGTGGCCGTAGTTATCGTTATAGGCTTTAAAATTATCGATATCGAGCAGCATGACGAAATGGCTGCCGGCATGGTTTTCCAGAATGTTCTCCAGCCGGTTCTTCAGGCCGCGCCGGTTATACAGCCCGGTAAGCGGGTCGAGCATGCTCAGGTCGCTGAAGGTCTGCTTCTCTTCATACAGCTGAAACAGCAGCCGACGCGTAAAGTGATCGCTGCGGCGCTGCATCAGGTTTTGCAGCGTAAAGCCGAGCAGCGGCAGCACGATGGTGAACAGCAACGTCAGCGAATGCTGGCCGCGATCCAGCACCAGTACCATCAGCGCGGGCGGAATGATATGCAGGCAAAACGCCAGCAGATGCTCATTCAGCGAGATGGCGCTGATAAAGAAAATGGTCATTAAACTGATTAAAAGAAAGCTGCCGTCAAAATAAAAAATAAGTGCATTTTTATGCAGAATCAGCCACGCCCATAATATACCCATAATAAAAGCCGTAACGGATAATATTGGCCTGGGCGTAACCGGCTTAAGCAGGGTTGCGCCCAGCAGGAATAAACTTAACGTTACAATAAGCGTTGCTGGCAAAGAAAATGTCAGATTCTCACCTTTATTTATCGGTAACATAAAAAAAAGTGATGTTGCCATGTTCAGGAAAAGAAAAAGCATCAACGACAGGCGATATTTGCTGTGAAGCAATTCTTCATATGTCTGTAATTTCATTGTTATACACTCGGTACGGCCCTGAAAAATCAAAGCGCCACTGCCACAGTAAAAGAAGTTACTCTGGGAATGATGTTGAGCTGTTTTTATATGCTTATGGGAATAAGAATAATCCTGGCAATTTACCACTTTATAACTGGTCTGTCATCCTTGTGTATAAAGATTCAACACAAGATAAGTGCAAAATGATAAGAGTTATCATATGCTACTGGTAATCATTATCATTTAGTGGGTGGCGGATATGCTGATGGCGATTATGGCGGCCTGCGGGCTGTGGGGCGTAAGCTGGGCAATGGGGAAGCGGCTGCAGAGTGCGTGGGGCGTTATCCTGCCCGGCGCGCTGATGCCGGTGGTGGCGTCAATCCATCTCTCTTTCAGCCAGTGGCGCTGGCTGCTGGTCGCCGCGCTGCTGTTGACGCTGGTGATGCTGATCCATCATCGGCTGCGGCGTTTTATCCTGTTGCCTTCCTGTATCGCGCTGGCGGGGGTGTTGGCAGCGGTATCGGTAAACGCCGGCGGTCTGTGATAACAGGGCGAGGCGCCTGATGCAAAGCCCGGGGCGCCTCCTTGTTGCGGGTATCGTGCCAGGGCAGACGACGGGGCAGCCTGAGCGATAAACGGATGGCGCCAGATGCCCAACAGCAGCGACAGGGGATAGTTAACGCAACAGCTATTCGTAAGCGCACGGGTAAAACGGAGAGGCTACACAGTAAGCGCGCATATGACGCAGGGAACCACGCGAGAGGGCACCGGTAAAACTGAGCAACTACGCGATAAGCGTGTATATGACGCAGGAAACCACGCGAAAGGGCACCGGTAAAACTGAGAAGCCAGGCAGTAAGCGTGAATATAAAGCAGAGAGCTGCGCGATAAGCGCACAGATAAAACTGAGAGGCCAGGCAGCAAGGGTGAAGATAACTCTGCAAAGCAGAGAGCTATACGGTAAGCACAGGCAAAAAAACAGAGAGGCAAAGCTGGCGTCAGCGCGATAAATACGCCATCGAAGCAGAGAACTGATAACGGGATAATGCAGAGGGAAAGCTGAAGGGTGACAATATTGGTGCGAAGAGAGGGACTTGAACCCTCACGTCCGTTAAGACACTAACACCTGAAGCTAGCGCGTCTACCAATTCCGCCACCTTCGCATAACATTGTCTTCATATCACCGCATGGTGCGAAGAGAGGGACTTGAACCCTCACGTCCGTTAAGACACTAACACCTGAAGCTAGCGCGTCTACCAATTCCGCCACCTTCGCGCAGATGCTGTGCGATATGAATTTTCGTGGTCTTTGGTGCGAAGAGAGGGACTTGAACCCTCACGTCCGTTAAGACACTAACACCTGAAGCTAGCGCGTCTACCAATTCCGCCACCTTCGCGTTCCAGCTATGCTTTACAGCACGGCGACCACGGAGGCGAATTCTGGAGATTTTTACCGGGGACGTCAACAGATATTTCGCGACTCTGTTGCGATTGCTGTAAAAAACAGCATGTCCCCGGTCAGTGACGATTTAATCGCCGCTTTGCCGCTTAGCGCGCGCGGGCGGCGCGTCCCCAGACGGCGCGATACACTTTAAAACGACCGGTCTGCGCCAGCACTTCATGCTGACCGAACGTCTCATCCAGCACCTGCGGGTAGGGCAGGAAGGCGTTCGCCACCAGCCGCAATTCGCCGCCGGTGTTCAGGTGCTGCGCCGCGCCGCGGATCAGGGTGCGCGCCGCCTCCAGGCTGGTCTGCATGCCTTCATGGAACGGCGGGTTAGAGATGATCATGTCATAGCGGCCCGTCACATCGGAATAGACATTGCTGGCGAACACCTCGCCCTCCAGCTGGTTCGCCGCCAGCGTCGCCTTGCTGGCCGCCAGCGCGGCGGCGTCAACGTCGGTCAGCCACAGACGCACTTTGGGCGATTGACGCGCCAGTAGCGTCGCCAGCACGCCTGCGCCGCAGCCGATATCCAGCACCTTGCCTTTGGTATGCGGCGTAAAGGTGGAGAGCAGCAGCGCGCTGCCGCCGTCCAGACCGTCGCGGCTGAAAACGCCAGGCAGCGTTTTGATGGTGCAGTCGTCAAGCTGATATTCGTCCCAGAAGGCGTCCGCATCGAAGTCCGGCTGCTGCGTCAGACGGCCGTGATAGAGGCCGCAACGGCGCGCGCTGTCGATTTTATCCAGCGTTGCCCACGCTTCCAGCATACCTTCGGCGCTGCGCACGCCGCTGCGGTTTTCACCGATAACGAAAATATCGCTGCCGACCGGCAGCAGCGACAGCAGGTTCTGCAGCTGGAACTGCGCTTCTGGCTTGTTTTTCGGCCAGTAATAGATCAGGGTGTCGCATTCCGCTACCGCGTCCGCCGTCGCCACCAGGCCAAACTGCGCGCGGTCGCCCATGCTGCGGCTTAATGATTGCCAGTGATGATAATATTGCGTATGAACGCGGCTCAGTTGGGTTTCCAGCTGGGCGGGCAGGTCATCCTGCAAATCGCCGGCAAACAGCACGCGGCGCGCTTGCCATTCATCACTGTGGCGCAGGATCACTTCACTCGCCGGGGTAAAAGCAGACATCAGGTAGCTCCTCAGAAATCAGAGCGCAGAGTATAGTGGTTTGTTGGCGCATGTTCGATGGGTTTGCTAGCATAGCGGCGCATTATAAGGGCGTAACGGGAATTTCTATGTCATCCAGACGTGACTGGCTACTACAGCAAATGGGCATTACGCAGTATAAGCTGCGGCGTCCGCGCGCCTTGCAGGGCGAAATCGCCATTACGCTGCCGCCGGATACCCGTCTGCTGATTGTGGCGGATATTCCGCCCGCCGCCGGGGACCCGCTGGTTAGCGACGTACTGCGCGCGATGGCGATAGCGCCGCAACAGACGCTGAGCATTACGCCGGAACAGCTTGCGATGCTGCCCGACGACAGGCCCTGCGCCAGCTGGCGGTTGGGCACCGACGCGCCGGTTACGCAGCCGGGTCCGCAACTCTCCACGCCGCCGCTTGAGGCGCTCTATTTCGATGCCCAGGCGAAGCGCGCGCTCTGGCGACAAATTTGTGAATATGATGTCGATTTCTTTACTCACCCCGAATGATCTGCCGCAGGCGCTCGCTATTGAGCGACGCAGCCACGCGTTTCCGTGGACGGAGGCGACGTTCGCCAGCAACCAGGGCGAACGCTATCTCAACTACCGCCTGGATCTTGACGACCAGATGGTTGCTTTCGCCATCACCCAATGGGTGCTGGATGAAGCGACGCTGTTCAATATCGCCGTCGACCCGGCTTATCAGCGCCGCGGTCTGGGCAAAGCCTTGTTGGATCATCTGATCGAACAGCTGCAGCAGCGTGATATTTTTACCTTATGGCTGGAGGTGCGCGCCTCCAATCAGGCGGCGATCGCCCTGTATGAACAGACAGGTTTTAATGAAGTATCGGTGCGCCGCAACTATTATCCGGCACATCACGGCAGGGAAGATGCCCTGATTATGGCGCTCAGCCTGTAAACGCTGGCGCGCGGGCTGCCCTGAAGTACCGTAACAGGAGAAAACTATGCTGGAAAAGTGGGACTGGATCCTTTTTGACGCTGATGACACGCTGTTTCACTTTGATGCGTTTGCCGGGCTGCAACGGCTATTCAAAGCGTATAACGTCGATTTCACTACCGCGGACTACCACGAATATCAGGCGGTGAATAAACCGCTGTGGGTGGAGTATCAAAACGGCGCCATCAACGCGCTGCAGCTACAGCATCAGCGCTTCACCGGCTGGGCGGAGAAGCTGAACGTCACGCCGGACACGCTGAACACCGGTTTTCTCTCCGCCATGGGCGAGGTGTGCGTGCCGCTGGAAGGCGCGGTCAACCTGATGAACGCCCTGAAAGGCAAAGTCAAAATGGGCATCATCACCAACGGTTTTACCGCGCTGCAGCAGGTACGCCTGGAACGCACCGGCTTCCGCGACTACTTCGATCTGTTGGTTATCTCGGAACAGGTTGGTCACGCCAAGCCGCATCCGGCGATTTTCAACTACGCGCTGGAAAAGATGGAGCATCCAGCGCGTGAGCGGGTGCTGATGGTCGGCGATAATCCTGATTCAGATATTTTGGGCGGCATCAACGCCGGGCTAAAAACCTGCTGGCTGAACGCGGATGGCAGAGAAAAACCTGAAGCGATTACCCCGGACTGGCAAGTGAGTTCGCTGCATGAGCTGCAATCCATTCTGTTTGCTTAAGTTTTAGAAACCACCGGTTTTTAGATATATCTACTGTGAGGGCGGCCATCTGGCCGCCTTTTTTATTGCTGATTTACGTTATGTCAGCATGCTATCTGGAAGCGTAATTTTGGAACCGGTTTTTTGTACAGCAATTAACCAAAATCAGATCCAGTTAAGAAAAAAATTTTGCTCCGTCAGGTGACGATTTTTTGTCACTTCTGGGGGTAACTGAGGCGTTAAGTACAATTTGTCTGATATTTTGTAAGAATATTCCTATAGAAAATATTAGGAATATTCAGAATTTGTGATAGCCTCATTAATTAAGCTTTACTAATATAAATGTGTTTGCTACCGCCCCGTTGAATTATCGCAAAGACTATGTAAACTTGCGCGAAACAGGACAGCCAATAGATAACAAAAACCGCCCCGGGATCTGCGATGCAATCTCGTGCGGTAGCAATGGCTAAACCCCCGCTTAAATAAAGATTGAATTTTAATCATTTTTCTTTTTTTTCTGATTCAGGCTGCTGTGCGCCACGCACATTATGCCGCGACGCGCCGCAGGCGCGGAGAGTCAGAACTGTTCACCAGAGAATACCAGGAATGCCATCAGGGACGATAAGCAATGGTTGAGGAAACTTCAGGGTTTGCTCGCCGTCAGGACGACGCATGCTGCGTTTCCGGTCACCCGTCTTCTGTTATGTTAAGCAAATCGTGCATTTGCGGTGATGTAACACAATCCAAACACGAAAATAATTTGTAAATCGCGCCGTTAGCCGGCAAAGGCCGAAAATGGCGTATCGCTGTGCTTTTAACTGGTACGGCCGGCCACCGCTACATCCTTTTTTTCTTTAGCTGGCCGCATGCTGTTGCGGCCTGCGCGCCGCCGTTGCGCGGTGTCATCCATTTTTTGTTAATTAATCGGGATAAATACATGAGGATCATGGTGAAACTTCGAATCGCATTAGGTCTGCTTTTTGTATTAGGCGTTGCGGGCTGTAAGTCGCCGCCGCCGGTCAATGACGACACCATCGTCACCAGCACCGTCGACGGCGTCACGCTGACTTATCGCCATGCCATTACGCCGCCGCGCACTTTCTCGCCGGTGAATGAAGAGTATCGCGCGCTCTATAACGCCTCGGTGATGAGCCGTCCCGATTTCGGCGGCAAGGTGGTGCGTCATCTGGAGAACGCGCAGCCTTATACCGTGCTGGGCAGCGTCGAGAACAACTGGTTCGCCATCGCCGATAAAGATCAGGATCAGCTGATTGGTTACGTGCCGCTGCGCGCCGTGGTGAAAAGTGCGCTTTACGAGGATACCGTCAAGGCGGATCAGCGCCGTAAACGCATCCGCAGTACCTCGGCGGCGAAGAAGAAAACCTGCGTCGCGGTGGATGGCGACAGCAAAGCGTGCCAGAACAGCAACAGCGGCACATGGATCATCGATTAATAACGTGTCAGTAATGGGTAACCCATTATGAAACAACGAAACTTTTTGCGCCTGTGTCAGCAGGCGCTTTTCCTGACGGCGCTTACCTTGCTGGCAGGCTGTATCTCATCTTCACGCAGCGATCCTTCCCGTTACAGTCTGTTATTTCAGGCGCACCCACCGGTTAACGATTCAGCCCCGCTGAAGCTGCGCGTGCTGTTATTGAAATCGGACGCCGATTTCATGTCTGCGGATTTCTATTCGCTGCAGACAGGCGCGCAAACCGTGCTGGGCGGCAACCTGCTCAATAGCGAGCAGTTCTTCCTGATGCCAGGTCAACGCAAGAAAACCCTTACCGTAGAACGCACGCCCGAGGCGCGCTATATCGGCGTGATGGCGGAATATCAGTCCCTCAACGGCAAAAAGTGGCGCCTTTCGTTAGCGCTGCCCGCCCAGGGCGATTCCTCTTCAGACGCGAACTGGCAGGCGGCGGCGGATGCGCTGCAGGCCAGCATCGTCGTCGATAACAGCGGCGTACGCGCCGCAGGCAAGTCCGCGTCAACGGCGGAATAACGGAAAGCCATTATGAACAAAGCAGAAAAGGTGGTCTGGAGCGAAGGCATGTTCCTGCGCCCGCATCACTTTCAGCAATCGGAAAGCCACCTGCAAAGTACCCTGCGCGACTGGGGTGCCGCTCAGCGTTCGTACCTGTGGGGCTTTACCAGCCTGGAGTTTGACGAAGCGATGCTGCGTCAGGGCAAAATCGCCCTTAGCGCCGCCAGTGGCCTGCTGCCGGACGGCACGCACTTTGCGTTTCAGGATCCCCGCCAGGCGCCCGCGCCGCTGGAGATTGCCGATAACCAGAGCAATGTCGATGTCGTGCTGGCGTTGCCGGCGCGCCGCAATGGCCGCGAAGAGGTGATTTTCAGCGAGTCGGCCGATTCACTGGCGCGCTATCTCAGCTTCGAGCGTGAGGTGGATGACTTTAACGCCCTCTCCATCGGCCCGGCGGCGGTGCAGTTCGGCAAGCTGCGCCTGCGGCTGATGCTGGAAAGCGAGCTGACCGCCGAATGGACCGCCATCGGCGTGGCGCGCGTGATTGAAAAGCGCGGCGATAAACAGCTGCGTCTCGACGCCAGCTATATTCCGCCGATGCTGAACGCCATCAACCATCCGCTGCTGTTTGACTATATGAATGATATTCACGGGCTGCTGGCGCAGCGCAGCCAGCAGATCGGCCAGCGCCTGCGTCAGCCCGGCCGCTTTAATACCGCCGAGATGGTCGATTTTATGCTGCTGGCGCTGATCAACCATCACCTGGGGCGAGTGTCGCATCTGAAAAATCTGCCGCTGCTGCATCCCGAGCAGCTGTTCAGCCACTGGCTGGCATTCGCCGCCGAGCTGTCGACCTGGACGCCGCAGCGCTCGCCGGATGCCGCGCTGCCGGTCTACGACCATGACGATATCGCCCGCAGCTTCAGCAAACTGATGCTGCTGCTGCGCCAGGGGTTGTCGCTGGTGATGGAAGAGAGCGCGGTGCAGCTGCCGCTGACCGAGCGTTCCCACGGCCTGAACGTGGCGACGGTGCCGGAGGCGTCAATGGTGCGCGAATTCGGTTTCGTACTGGCCGTGCGCGCCAACGTGCCGGGCGAGGCGCTGCAAACGCACTTCCCGGCGCAGATGAAAGTGGCGCCGGTAACCAAAATCCGCGATCTGGTGCAGCTTCAGCTGCCGGGCATGGTGCTGCGCGCAATGCCGACCGCGCCGCCGCAGATCCCCTGGCACGCCGGCTACAGCTATTTCGAGCTGGAGAAGGGCGGAGAGCTATGGAAAGAGATGGAAAGGTCGGGCGCGTTTGCGCTGCATCTGGCGGGCGAGTTCCCCGGCCTGGATA
Source organism: Mixta gaviniae (assembly GCF_002953195.1). Classification (GTDB taxonomy): domain Bacteria; phylum Pseudomonadota; class Gammaproteobacteria; order Enterobacterales; family Enterobacteriaceae; genus Mixta; species Mixta gaviniae. Next base: position 765,980 of record NZ_CP026377.1, read on the forward strand.
TGGAGTTCTGGGCAATTCGCAGCCAGTCCGTCTGAAACGTTAGAATGAGCGCTCACCATGCAGGAACGACATTTTACCGGCAGCGATGCCGCCTTTTCCGGCGCCAGTAGTACTAACCCGCTGGTCGCCGCCGCCAATCCTTTGCTTAACGCAATCCCGCAGATCCGTCACTCCGTTACGCATGACGATCCGGCCGCGCTGCGTCAGCGCCTGATCGATCAGGTGCGCCACTTTGAAAAAAACAGCCAGCGCGCCGGCCTGCCGTACGAAGTGATCGTCGGCGCGCGCTACTGTCTTTGCACCGCGCTGGACGAGGCGGCGGCATTGACGCCGTGGGGCAGCCGCGGCGTCTGGCCCGGCAACGGTTTGCTGGTGACGTTTCACAACGAAACCTGGGGGGGCGAGAAGTTCTTTCAGCTGCTGGCGAAGCTGTCGCAAAATCCGCGCGAGCATCTCTTTCTGCTGGAGCTGATCAACTACTGTTTGCTGCTGGGCTTTGAAGGGCGCTATCGCGTACTGGATAACGGCCGCTCGCAGCTGGAGACCATCCGCCAGCGCCTGCTGCAGATGATCCGCGGCGTGCGCGGCGGCTATCCGCCCCCGCTGTCGCCGCATCCGGAAGATCAGCCGGTTACGCGGAAAATGTGGCGTCCGGTGGTGCCGCTGTGGGCCTGCGCCGCGCTGGCCGGTTTCCTCGCCTGCCTGCTCTATATCATTCTCAACTGGCGGCTGGGCGATGTGACCAGCCCGGTGCTGGCCTCGGTTTACCAGACGCCGCTGCCGGAAGTGACCATTCATAACCCGGCGCCGCGCGCGCCTGCGGTGCTGAACCTGCGCGCCTTCCTGCGTCCGGAGATCGAACAGGGGCTGGTGGCAGTGCGCGACGAAGCGGACCAGAGCGTAGTAACGCTGAAAGGGGATGGTCTGTTCGCCTCGGGCTCTACTGCGGTACGCGGCCGCTACGAGGCGGTGATCGACCGCATCGCACAGGCGATGGATAACGTCAGCGGCAAGATCCTGGTCACCGGCTACAGCGATAATGTGCCAATCCGCAGCGCCCGTTTCGCCTCTAACTATGAGCTGTCGCTGGCGCGCGCGCAGTCGGTGCAGGAAATGTTGCAAAAACATCTGTCGCAACCCGAACGGGCGAAGGCGGAAGGCCGCGGCGAAACCAACCCGCTGGTGCCGAACACGACGCCTGAGAACCGCGCCCGCAATCGCCGGGTGGAGATCACACTGTTAGTTTCGCCCGATAATACGCGCGCGGAGCTGAACGGACTGCAGCAAGGGAACTGACAGATGCTGAACATACTGTTTTCCATTATAACCAGCCGGTTGATGTGGGGCTTCGTCGGCATCACCGCGCTCTCCTTTATCATCTGGGTTATCGGCCCGGTCTTTTCCATCGTCGATTCGCGTCCGCTGGAATCGGAGCAGAACCGCCTGATCAGTATCGGGCTGCTCTACCTGGTCTGGGGTCTCAGCAATCTGGTGCCGCGCCTGTACAACGCCTGGATCAACCGCAAGCTGATGGGCAGCCTGAGCAACGGCGAGCCGGGCGTGGACAGCGATCGTAAACGGCTGACCAATGAAGAGCAGGTGCTGGCCGAACGTTTCGATGAAGCGTCGCAGCTGCTGAAAAAGGCGCACTTCAATCGTGCCGACCGCCGCAACCCGTTCTGGGCGCAGCGTTTTAGCCGTCAGTATCTCTACCAGCTGCCGTGGTATGTGATCATCGGCGCGCCGGGCGCCGGCAAAACCACCGCGCTGGTTAACTCCGGCCTGCAGTTTCCGCTGGCGGATCGCTTCGGCAAGACCGCGCTGCGCGGCATCGGCGGCACCCGTAACTGCGACTGGTGGTTCACCAATGAGGCGGTGCTGCTCGATACCGCGGGACGCTACACCACCCAGGAGAGCCAGCAGGCGCAGGACGCCAGCGAGTGGCAGAAATTTGTCGACCTGCTGCGTAAATATCGCGGCCGCCAGCCGATCAACGGCGTGATCGTTACCGTCAGCGTCTCCGATCTGTTAACGCAGTCGGCGGAGGCGTCGCAACAGCAGGCGCTGAATCTGCGCCAGCGCCTGACGGAGCTGCATGAGCAACTGGGCATCCGTTTTCCGGTCTATGTGCTGGTGACCAAGGCGGATCTGTTGAAAGGCTTCCGCGCCTATTTCTCTCAGCTGGATAAGACACAGCGCGAGCAGATCTGGGGCTTCACCTTTCCGTGGGAGCGGGCGAAGCTGGCCGATTTCGATCTTGCCAGCGCCTTTAGTCAGGAATATGCGCTGCTGCAGCAGCGGCTGGACGCCGGCCTGGCGGATACGCTGATTATGGAAAGCGACGCGCAGGCGCGGGCGGAAAGCTACCTGTTCCCGCAGGAGTTCGCCGCGCTGCGTCCGCTGCTGGCGGACTACCTCAACACCGTGTTTGCCCGCTCCAATTTCGAAACCCAGTTTTCGCCGCGCGGCATCTATTTCGCCAGCGGCACCCAGGAAGGCCTGCCTTTTGACCGCGTAATGGGCGAGCTGAGCCGCGCGCTGCATCTGCCGCAGACGGGCGAGCAGGGCGGCGACAGTGGCGCCTGGGACAGCGTACGCAAAGAGGCGCCGATCCCGGCGGCCAAAGGCCAGAGTTTCTTCCTGAAGGATCTGCTGACTCACGTTATCTTTCAGGAAGCGGGGCTGGCGGGCAGCAACCGCTGGTGGGAACTGCGCAACCGCGCCGTACTGTGGTCCGGCTACGCCGGTCTGCTGGCGCTGCTGATTGTGGCCTCGGTATTGTGGCTGACCAGCTACGGCAACAACAAAAGCTACCTGCAGGAAGTGCAGGCGAAGGTGCCGGGCGTCGCCGAACAGAGTAAAAACCTGCAGTCGGGCGGTGAAAGCGATCTCTTTGCGCTGCTGCCGTTCCTGAATAGCGTGCTGACCCTGCCGGAAAGCAAAGATTTCGATCTGAACGATCCGCCGGTAACGCGTCGCATGGGGCTTTATCGCGGCGTTGAGGTCAGCGATGCGACCCAAACGCTCTATCAAAAATCGCTGAAGCAGCTGCTGCTGCCGCAGGTGGCCCAGCTGATAACCGGCTGGCTGCGCAGCGACAACGGCAGCGACGCCGATTATAGCTATGAGGCGCTGAAGGCGTACCAGATGCTCTATCAGCCGCAGCACTATGACGGCAAATTTCTGCATGCCTGGGTGATGCTGAACGTGCGCCGCAATCTGCCGCAGAATGTGACTCAGGCACAGATAAGCCAGCTGGATCGCCATCTGACACAGCTGCTGGAAACTCAGATTCAGGCCTCGCCTTACGCCCGCGACGATGCGCTGGTAAAGCGCGAGCAGGCGCTGATTAATCAGATGCCGCTGTCCGGCCGCGTTTATGGCCGACTCAGACGCCTGCTGGAACAGGATGAAAATCTGCCGTCGGTTTCTCTGGTCGATTTGGGCGGTCCGCAAAGCGAGTTAGTGTTTACTCGCAAAAGCGGCAAGCCGGTGAGCGAAGGGATCCCCGGGCTTTTTACCCCGGATGGCTACTGGAACCGCTTCGATAAAAATATCGATATGGTCACCGCCGCGCTGCATAAAGATGACGTCTGGGTGCTGGGCGGCGCGACCGCTGATGAGGATAAGCAGCAGACGAACAATGCGGTGCGCCAGCGCTATATGGAAGACTTCATGCGCCGCTGGGATGGGCTGCTGAGCGATATTCAGCTCAACAGCAGTGCCGATCTGTCGCAGCGTATCAACAGCGCGCGGCTGCTTTCCGGCAGTAGCTCGCCGCTGCGCAAGCTGGTAATGAACCTGAGCCGCTATCTGATGCTGGAGCGGCTGCCGACGGAGAAAACGCCACAACAGGCGGGCGAGCAGGGTAACAGCGCCACCCGTACGCTGGAAGCGCTGTTCCGCTCGCGCCAGCCCACGCAAACGGCGGGGGCGCAGCAAACGCCGGAACAGCGTGTCACCGAACATTACGCGCCGGTGATTGAGCTGGCTCAGCCGCTGGAGCAGGGCGGTAGAACCATCGTGTTCGATGATTTTCTCAAGCAGATCGATGAGCTTTACCGCTACCTGACCGCAGTGCAGGATGCCGCCAACAGCGGGATGCCGCCGCCGGCGGGCGAAGCGATCGGCCGTCTGCAGGCCAGCGCCGGACGGTTGCCCGGCTCGCTGCAAAATATGTTTACTAACCTGGCGGTCGGCGCCAGCAGCGACGCCCAGCGCCGCGATATGGAAAACGTTCGCAAGCGCATTAACGTTGAGGTCGGCAGCTTTTGCCGCCAGGCGATTGCCGGACGCTATCCGCTGGCGCGCAACGGACGCAGCGAAGTCACCCCGGACGATCTGGCGCGCATGTTCGCACCGGGCACCGGCCTGATGGACAGCTTCTTCCGCGACAATCTGGCGAACAAGGTCGACACCACCCGCTCAAGCTGGCGCTTTATGCCGGGCATTGATGGCAAAAGCCTGCCGGGCGGCGAGGCGCTGCTGCGGCCTTTCCAGCAGGCGCAGAGTATCCGCGACGCCTTTTTCGCTAACGGCGCAACGACGCCGTCGTTCCGCGTCACCATCCGCACTGTGCGTATGGATAACGATATTCTCAACCTGACGCTCGATGTGGACGGCCAGCTGCTGCGCTATAGCCACGGCCCGCAGGCAGTGCAGCTGATGAGCTGGCCCGGTAGCGGCGGCACCCGTCAGGTGCGCATGCAGCTGGGCATGGCAGACGGCACCACCTCAACGCTGGTGACCAACGGCGCCTGGGCGCTGAACCGCTTCTTTGACCGTGCGATGCTGGCGGCGGGCGGCAATAGCCTGAGCCGTCAGGCGACATTTAACGTCGATGGCCACCGCGTTACGCTGGAGTTTACGCCGAACAGCATACGTAACCCGTTCCAGCTTCCTGGTTTTGCATGCCCATAACCGCAAGGAAAAGATTATGAGCCACTCTCCTGCGATCGGCTGGTATGGGAAATTGCCCAGCGCCGGCGACTTTTTGCAGCGCCGTTTCCCGGACGCCGTTGCCCGGCAGTGGACCCACTGGTTTCAGGTTGGTCTGCTGAACTGGCAAAAAAATGAAGAGAAGCGCGCGGGCGAGACGCAGCGCTTTGCCAAAGCGCCGGTATGGAACTTTGTCGTGCCGCCGATGTTAGGCAGCCAGCTGGTGCAGATGGGCTGCCTGCTGCCGGCGCGCGACAGCGTGGGTCGCCAGTATCCGGTCTGCGCGCTGTTCAGCTTTACGCCGACGGAGTGGTCGAACGCTCGTCTGGCGTTGGCGGGCGAATGGTATCAGCGCCTGGGGCGCACGCTGCTGCATGCGGTGAGTAACGGCTTTTCCGCTGAACAGCTTGATGACGCGCTGCTGGCGATCCCGGCGCCGCAGCTGCCCGACGCGCCGCAGCGATCTGACATACTCGATGTCATTGGCTACGGCGAAAGCGCCACTAACCTCAGCTGGAAGCAGGTTGCCGACTGCTTCGATCCGCATCGCTACACCAGCTTCTGGTGGACCAATCAGGCGGATGGTTATCCGCTTTATACCCATCTGCACAGCGGCAACTTTACCGGCCAGCTCTTTTCGCTGCTGTTTGATCCGGCAGGCGGCGCGCGGCCGGGACGACACGGGCTTTACCCGCCCATGTTTGACTGATTTTTTCGATTTCGAGGATGACGATGAATATCGATGCGCTACTGGCCCCGGTAAGCAGTGAACAGCCGTGCGGGGAAAACCTGGAGTATGACGCCGATTACATGGCGATGACGCAGGCGTGCGAAGGCAAACCCGAGCAGCAGTTCGGCGACACCATTATTCCCGCCGAACCCGCCGACTGGAACAAGGTTGAAAAGCTGGCGACCCGTTTGCTGGCCCGCACCAAAGATCTGCGAGTAATGTTAGCACTTACTCACGCGTGGACGCAGATGAAAGGGCTGCCGGGTTACGCCAGCGGTCTGAAGCTGATTGAACAGGCGCTGCTGCTTTACTGGGAACCGCTCTGGCCGCTACTGGAAGAGTATGGCGAGCGCGATCCCTTCTACCGTATCAACGCGCTGGCAGCGCTGGGCGATAAATCATCGCTCACGGCGGCGCTGCGTCAGGCGCCGTTGCTGCGCAGCGCCGCCGATCACATCTCCCTGCGCGATGCCTGCGCGCTGCTGGATGGCAGCAAAACCGAAGTGGCGGACTATCCCGGTGGACGGCCGCGTCTGAGCGACGAGCTGGCGCGCGGCGATCAGCCCGGCATTGACGCTATTCTGCAGGTAAGTGAGCGGTTACAAACAATCCGCGAAACGCTGGTAGAGCATCTTGGCGAAAGCGGCGCGCCGGAAATGGAACAGCTGCAAAAGATGGTGAGCCTGGTGGCGCAGGCGTGTCAGGCCACCGATCTGGCAACGTTAATACCCGCCGCCGCGCAGGCAGAGCCGGAAATCGGCGAGAGCCGCCCGGCCGCTGCCGCGCCACGCGCGCAGGCGGACTGGCGCAGCAGCGATATCACCTCGCGCGCCGAAGCGCAGCTGATGCTGGAGAAGGTCAAACAGTACTTCGCCCGCTACGAACCCAGCCATCCGGCGCCGCTGATGATCGACCGCGTACAAAAAGTGATCGAACTCGATTTTATGGACATTATCCGCGACCTCGCGCCAGATGGCGTGCATCAGCTGGAAAATATTTTTGGCCGCCGCGACTAAGCCGCAGCCCTCTATCTGGCAGTCTGGCCAGGCGCGCCGGCTGCTGACCTTTACCGCGCATATCCGATGGAGAACATCATGGCAACGACAAAATCCAGTGGGCAGAAGTTTATCGCCCGTAACCGCGCGCCGCGCGTACAGATTGAATACGATGTGGAAATCTACGGCGCCGAGCGCAAGATTCAGCTGCCGTTCGTCATGGGCGTGATGGCCGACCTGGCCGGTAAACCGGTAGAACCGCTGCCGGGCGTTGATGAACGTAAGTTCATGGAGATCGACATCGACAACTTCGATGAGCGCATGAAAGCGCTGAAGCCGCGCGTCGCATTCCAGGCGGAGAACACCCTGACCGACGAAGGCCGACTGAATATCGATCTGACCTTCGAAAGCATGGAAGATTTCTCGCCGGACGCGGTGGCGCGCAAGGTCGAGCCGCTGAGCAAGTTGCTGGAAGCGCGCACGCAGCTTTCCAACCTGCTCACCTATATGGACGGTAAAAACGGCGCGGAAGAGCTGATTGCGAAAATCCTGCAGGATCCGACGCTGCTGAAGTCGCTGGGTCATCTGGCGAAACCGGAAGAAACTGTCAAAGGTGATGAGGAATAACGATGAGCAACAATCCATCACAGCAACACCAGCCGCAGCAGGGGCAGCAATCCTGGGATCAGGATGAATTCAGCGCCCTGTTGAATAAAGAGTTCCGCCCGAAAAGCGATCAGGCGCGCGCCGCAGTAGAAAGCGCGGTGAAAACGCTGGCGCAGCAGGCGCTGGAAAACAGCGTTACCGTTTCCAGCGACGCCTATCGCACTATCCAGGCGCTGATCGCCGAGATCGACGAAAAGCTGTCGCGTCAGGTTAACCAGATCATTCATCACGAAGATTTTCAGAAGCTGGAAGGCGCGTGGCGCGGCCTGAGCTACCTGGTTAACAATACTGAAACCGACGAGATGCTGAAAATCCGCTTTATGAGCATCTCCAAGCAGGAGCTGGGCCGCACGCTGAAACGCTACAAAGGCGTGGGCTGGGACCAGAGCCCTATCTTCAAAAAGATCTATGAAGAAGAGTATGGCCAGTTCGGCGGCGAGCCGTTCGGCTGCCTGGTTGGAGACTACTATTTCGATCACAGCCCGCAGGATGTTGAGCTACTGGGCGAGATGGCACGCATCGGCGCGGCGGCGCACTGCCCGTTTATCACCGGCACCGCGCCGAGCGTGATGCAGATGGAGACCTGGCAGGAGCTGGCGAACCCGCGCGACCTGACCAAGATTTTCCAGAACACCGAATATGCTGCCTGGCGCAGCCTGCGCGAGTCGGAAGATGCACGCTACCTCGGCCTGGTGATGCCGCGCTTCCTGTCGCGCCTGCCGTACGGCATCCGCACCAATCCGGTGGACAGCTTCGATTTTGAAGAAGAGACCGAAGGCGCCAGCCACAGCAACTACACCTGGACCAATGCGGCCTACGCGATGGCGGCTAACATCAACCGCTCTTTTAAAGAGTTCGGCTGGTGTACCTCGATTCGCGGCGTGGAATCGGGCGGGGCGGTAGAAAACCTGCCGTGCCACACCTTCCCCAGCGACGACGGCGGCGTGGATATGAAATGCCCGACCGAAATCGCCATCAGCGATCGCCGCGAGGCCGAGCTGGCGAAAAACGGTTTTATGCCGCTGGTGCATCGTAAAAACTCCGACTTCGCCGCCTTTATCGGCGCGCAGTCACTGCAAAAACCGGCCGAATATCACGATGCCGACGCTACCGCCAACGCGCGTCTGGCGGCGCGCCTGCCGTATCTGTTCGCCTGCTGCCGCTTCGCGCACTACCTGAAGTGCATCGTGCGTGACAAGATTGGCTCTTTCCGCGAGCGCGAAGAGATGGAGCGCTGGCTGAATGACTGGGTAATGAACTACGTGGATGGCGATCCGGCCAACTCCTCGCAGGAAACCAAGTCCCGTAAGCCGCTGGCATCGGCGGAAGTGATGGTGGAGGAAATTGAAGATAACCCAGGCTATTACGCCGCGAAATTCTTCCTGCGTCCGCACTATCAGCTGGAAGGCCTGACCGTATCGCTGCGTCTGGTCTCTAAATTACCGTCGCTGAAAACGAACGATGCGTAACTGACGTCGCCGGGCATTATGCCCGGCGCTTACGGTTAGGGATCATGGCTTTCTGGTCTGGCTGATGCAGGATGCTCCAGCTAACCATAATAAATTGCTTATGGTTCGCCAGGTCAAATGCAAAAGCGTACTGAGTAAAAGCTGAGAGAAGGAGACACTGTGATGCCGATAAAAAGTATTTTGCTACAACTGATTGCATAACTTTTATCTTTTATATCCAGCGGCATCTCCGTCCTGAATTTTGTTTATTACGCTTTTCTTCAGGCTGGAAAGGGAATGATAAAGACAATTTGTTTAATGCTGTTATATCAGGATTGATTACTGTTATATATCTGACACTCTACGCGGTAGGAGAAAAAATAAAAAGAAAATATTAAGTAGTATTGCTTATGATTTTCTTCTTATTTTTTGAGCAGATATAGATTAAGTATCAAGCCTTTCTTCCCAAATATTTTTGAGATAAAAGCATGAAAAGTAAATCAGGTTCTCAAGTTCAACCCGGTTATTGTATCGTGCAACAACCTGGAACATTAGCGTCTCAAGCGCAAATGATTTTTCAGGGCAGAAAAAGGCCTTTTATCAACGCAATAAACTATCAGGCCAGCCATAGTGCTATCGATAAACAGATATTTGATGAGTTTTTATATGGGGTTTCTCATGATTAAACCCGTCATTAAGTATTTTCTGGTGTATACTTTAATCGTTATCTCATTTTTGCTGTTTTTTGCTGTGACAGGGTATTATACCTTCGTATTTGAATGGCATCATGATTTTATAGGGTCAGCGATAAATGCATTGATATTATTGACGTTAGTAGGGGCATCTATCGTTATATATTATATTGCAGAGAAAATAAAGATGCGCTTTTAATTTCCGGTGTGTTTTTAATGATAAAAAATAAACCGCAGCACCTACGACAAAAAAAACAATAACTTACCGAAAATAACACCAAGCGAACGTGTGTTCATCGTTTCATAGAAAAAATATCCAATAGAACGAAATATATCGAATAGCGAGCAAGCCCCAATAGCTAAAAATGTTAGCATAAATATCAATGTAATAAATTTCCTCATCACATGTTCTTTAAGTAAATCTGTCGGGTCAGTTTAGACAGTGAACTAGTAGAAGAAGTTATATTGTATCTGGCATTCTGTGTTTGATATGAACAAAGAAAGGGAATGCAAAGCAGAGGGTATTATAAGCTTATACCTCGCATAAGGCACTATTAACGTAATGCAATAACATTCTATTAGAGGAATACATGCTTGTTGTTATACAGCAATAGCATAGATTATTAAAAATAAATTATTAGATATAAAACATTACCAATGGCGTAACATCCCATCGCTGATTGATACAATGGATTAAAATCAAACAGGATAAAAGTGATGAACTCAAGACCCAGTTTCATTTCTGCATGGACGGCGGCTAAAAGAATTTACGATCCCGCTAACCCTTTAAAAAGAGTAAAAGAGACTATTGGCGGGAAGGTTAAGCAAAATTTTGAAATCCCTTATGAAAATGGTGGCTGGGTAAACAGCTGTGCAGTAAGAATGAGTTACGTTTTAAATTATACAGGCCACCCTCTACCGAGAGATAAGACTAAAACCGTCTCTGGAGATGATAAAAAATGGTATTTTTACAGAGTAAAGGATTTAATTGAATATCTAAAAAAAGAGTGGGGGCCGCCCGATCTCATCATCAGTTATCCCCAAATACCTGTTGATAAACTCAAAAATAAAAATGGTTTAATTCTTTTTGAAATATCTGGATGGGATGATGCAGGTGGTCATGCTACACTCTGGGACGGCAGAATATGTTCAGACCATTGCTATTTTAATGAGCCTGGTGTCAATTATTCTACGAACGCCGCTAATTTCTGGATGCTACCATGAAAAGAAATATTCTATTTATGGTTATTTTTGTTTCTACAATTTTTCCTTCATGGGGAAAAAATGTTGAAGACGGTGCAACCTTTATGAAGCGATTACCCTATACGCAATTAATCAAAGATATGGCATTAGCAAGATGCTTTGCGATGATTAACAATAATGATAAGGAAATGGCTCTGGATGCCGCACTGTCTTCAAATGCCATGCGTTCGTGGGCACCGTATAATTTCGTGGAAGGTGATAAAAAAATAAATGCGATCATTGATAAATACAAGGATCGGAAAAATAATTTTCACGTTGAAATACCGAATAATAGCAAAGGATATACGCTCAACTGTTTTAGACTTTATCACAGTAAAGAGCTTGATGATGTTGTGAAGGACGTTATAACGGAAAACCCTGATCATAATTGGTATCAGGATAATTAAGCTTTTTCCTTGCCAATTATAATGCCCTTAAGGAAAACGAAGCATTTATAGAAAAGGATAAGGAAAAACGCGGGCTGCTTTGCCTGATTTTCCTTAATTAGCAGCGCTTTAACATAAGCGATTATTCACAATAAGGAGTTATTACTATGGCTATTGATATGTTCCTGAAGGTTGACGGTGTTACCGGTGAGTCTCAGGACTCCAACCACAAAGGCTGGACTGACATTACTTCTTTCTCCTGGGGCGCGTCCCAGCCGGGTAACATGTCCGTTGGTGGCGGCGGCGGCGCGGGCAAAGTAAACTTCAACGATCTGCACGTTAATGCGCTGATCGACAAGTCTACTACTGCCATCCTGAAGCACTGCGCCAGCGGTAAGCATCTGAACAAGATCGAGCTTTCCGTATGCAAAGCGGGCGGCCAGCAGGTTGAATACACCAAAATTACCCTGGAAGATGTGCTGGTTACTTCCGTACAGTATACCGGTACGGATAATGGCGACACTGTCGGCGTTACCTATGCATTCCAGGCTTCACGCGTGAAGCAGCAGTACTGGGAGCAGACCTCTTCCGGCGGTAAAGGTGCTGAAAGCAGCGCTGGCTGGAATATCAAAGAAAATAAAGAAATGTAATGCCGCAGCCCGCCCTTACAGGGCGGGCAATTACTTGTATTAAAAATATTGGTAAGGAAGAGAAATGAACAGGCCAAATTTTTCACAAGTGATTTTAAAGGATTAAATGGGATATTAATTTTCATTGTAGACAGCTGGAGTGACGCAAGTGGGCATGCGACACTTTGGAATGGATCTTTATGTTCCGACCATTGTTATTTTCCTCAGGCAAGCAAGGCCGCATTATGGGTTTTAAAATAAGATTTCTTTGCTTTTTACTCTCTTTTTTTATACGACCTGTACAAGTGCAAACACCCGGTATACACCTGAAGAGTATATTAAAACTATGCATTAAGTACCTGCATTGCCCAGGGATATAACAGTAAAGAGGTCAAAAACGATGCCGCAGCCGCAGCACGGGGCTACCTGGAGTTTGGGGATTACTCTCTAGCCGCACATTCAGCAGTAAGAAAGTTAGGCGAAGAGTTCCTTGCAAAAAATTACGCCAGCCAGTCTGGCAAACAGATGGTGCTGGCTAAGTGTATTGATTTCTACCATAGCGAAGCATTGGCTGAACTGATTAAGCGTGTCAAAGGAAAACCGGATAATTAATTTTTTGTTTTTACATAATGAATCGGGAAATGTTTTATTTTTAATTCATGAATATTTTTAAAACAACACTGTTACTTGCATAAATACACTATTTTCCCGGCCAATATAATTATAAATAAGGCTAAAAGGAGATGTTATTTATGAACAAAAATGCACGGGTCAGGCGCTCATCTCTTCTTATATTTGGGATGCGGTTATAGAAAATGCTCAGCACTTTTTAAGATGCTCTTACATTCTCCCTTCCCGTTGTCTGTCGTTCAAACCACGCCGGTTTTTCCAAAGACCCGCGCGGTTTGAACGCCGAATATCACAAACGCAGGAAACCGTTATGCGCTTTACGATTATAACGAACAAACCGGGACATCAGCCGCCGCAGAGCAGCTGTGACTTTTTACCGCCCGGCGGCACGATCGGCCGCGGCGTCGATAACAATCTGGTGCTGCCCGATAACGATCGCACAATCTCTCGCCTGCAGGCGATTGTGCATATTACCGCCGATGGCGAATGCCGTATTACCAACCGCGGCAACGTAACGCGCGTGGAACTGAACGATATCCCGCTGGAGCGCGGCCGTCAGGTTGAGCTACAGGATGGCGATATTCTCGGTATTGATGAGTATCGTCTGCTGGTCAACGATCTCTCCGCCGCCGCGCAGCCTGCGGCACAGGACGCCGCGCCGGTTTCACGTCCTGCACCGCAGCCGCAACCGAAGATGGCTCCGGCGCAGCCCGCACCATCCGCAGGCGGCACCGCCGCCATTCCCAGCGAAATCTGGGATAGCCTGGCGAAAGAGTTCTCGATTTCCGACAGCATCTCTGCCAATCGCGCGAAGCCTGCCGCACCGACCAGCGATGCGCATCCGCTGACGACGCCGACGGCGGAAAACCGCAACCCGGAAGATCCGCTGGCACAGTTTAAAACCGGCGAGCCGCTGAGCTTCGATCGCCGCAGCCAGGCGCCGGATACGCTGTTTGAAAAAGATGAGCTGTTTAAATCGGACAGCATCTTCAATGACAACACGCCAACCACGCTGGTACAGCCTGCGGCGGAAAAAGCGGCGCAGCCGAAGCCGAAAGGGGATGAACTCGATCCGCTGGCGCTGTTCGGCGGTGGTAATGCCACGCCCGCTCAGCTTAACAGCGACGATCCGCTCGGCCTGATGATGGGCGGCGCGGTGCCGCTGGCGCATCCGGACGATGAACCGGCACAGCAGAACCCGCATCATGCTGTTTCAGACGCAGCTGCACCACAGGCTGCGGCCGCGCGTGATTCAGATCTGTTCGGCGCTTCAGGGGCCACTGCGCAGCCGTCAGGCTCACCTCAGGATCTGTCTGGCGCGACGGGATCCGCAGTGCAGCCATCAGAAGCGCCTCAGGATCTGTTTGACACTTCGGGATCCATTTCGCAGCCGTCAGGCTCGCATCAGGATCTGTTCGGCGGCAGGGACGATCTCGCCAGCTCACCGCTGTTCGCCGATGAGCCGCCGCAGCGCGTCGAAAAGGACGCTGATTTTGCTGCGCCGGAGCAGGCGGAAGATGAGGCTCTGAGCGCGTCGCCGCTGTTCGCCGATCTGCCTGCGGATGAGCCGGGAGCGATTGAAACCTCGCCGCTGTTTAATCAGCCGCGCCAGGCAGAGACCCCCGATTACGGCGGGATTACCCTGCCGACGCCGCAGGCGGTGCAGCGCAGCGTAACGCCGCCGCCGAAGGGGCGTTTGCGTATCGACCCGGTCGCTTCCACTCGCAGCAGCCAGCCGCAGTCGAACGCCGGCGGCGGCGAAGCGCTGCAGGGCGAGCTGCTGCAGGCGCTGCTGGATGGCATGGGTCTGAACGATATGCAGCCGACGCCGCACTTCGATCGGGAAAATATGCAGCAGCTGGGCCAGATGCTCGGCATGTTCTCGCAGGGCACCGTCGCGCTGCTGTCGTCACGCTCGATTCTGAAACGCGGCGTGAAAGCGGATATGACCGTGATCCTCGATGACGCCAACAACCCGTTTAAGCTGCTGCCTTCCGGTAAAACCGTGCTGATGCAGATGTTCGGCAGCCGCATGCCGGGCTTTATGCCGCCGAAGCAGGCGGTGCGCGATGCGCTGGTCGACCTGCAGGCGCATCAGCTGGGCATGATCGCCGGTATCCGCGCCATCATCGCCGCAATGCTGCAATCCTTTAATCCGCAGCAGCTGGAAGAAGAAGCGCGTCAGGAGGGGATCACCTCGCGGCTGTCGTTGCCGGGCAGCCGTAAAGCGGCGCTCTGGGAGCATTTCAACCGTCGCTATAACGAAACCGCGGGTGAGATCGAGGATGACTTCCATACGCTGTTCGGCGAAGCGTTTTTGCACGCTTACGATATGGAAGTTAACCAATATAAAGACTCACAGACCGCCTCGGACGAATGATGAATATCACCATTGCCTCAATGTCGAACCAGGGAACCCGCGAGAGCAATCAGGATCAGACGGGCGACATCGTGGGCGAGCGCTCCGCCTGCTTTGTGGTCTGTGACGGCGTCGCCGGTTTTCCCGGCGGCGATCTTGCCGCAAAGCTGGCGCGCAACACCCTTATTGAGCAGTTTGACGGCGACGCGCACCTTGATGCGCAGCAGATCCGGCAGTACATCCACAGCGCCAACCGGGCGATTCGCCAGCAGCAGAAACAGGATCGCGACCGCAGCCGGATGGGCACCACTCTGGTCAGTCTGTTTATCGATCGCGATTATCAGCTGGCCTACTGGGCGCACGCGGGCGATAGCCGCCTCTATCTGTTTCGGCGCGGCTATCTCTACCACGTCACCACCGATCACAGCCTGATCCAGCAGATGAAAGATGCCGGACATCAGACCGAAGGCATTAACAGCAACCTGCTCTATTTTGCGTTGGGCATGGGCGACGAAGGCCGTGAGGCCAGCTACAGCGACGTGGTGCCGATTGAGGATGGCGACGCCTTCCTGCTCTGCACTGACGGCTTCTGGCACGGCGTCTCCCGGGAGCAGATGCAGCAGGCGCTGCATATGGTGAACACGCCGGAAGAGTGGCTGACGCTGATGCATCAGGCGCTGAAAAATAATGAGGAACAGGCGGACGGCGATCAGGATAACTACAGCGCGATGGCCGTCTGGATAGGATCGCCGCAGGATACGACGCTGCTGCACTCGCTCTCTGAGGCGGCGCAGTTTATTCCCCTTCGCGACTAATCATTTTAAAAGGAATGCTATGAAACTCTGGTTAACCGGCGTGTTAACGCTGCTGATGGCCACCAACGCCTGGGCGGAAAATTACAATATTGCCTCTTCCCGTTCGAAAAACCTGGATGTGTGGATCGATAACGTCAAAAGCCAGGAGCCGCAGGACTGGTGCGCGCGCCAGGTGCCGCTGCGTATCGTGTTAAAAGGCGATGGTTCCACCGCCGTACTGGACGATTTTATGCCGAAAGTGGGCGCGCTGATGGTACGCGCGTGCGGCAAAATCACCACGCTGAACTGGCATACGGAAGATGCGAACGGAAAACTGCTGGCACAGGGCAGCGCGGATAAAGCCAGCGGCTGGCAGGTGAACGTCGCGCCGGCAGCGCCGCAGGCGCCTGCCGTGGCGGAAACGCCCGCTGTAACCGAAACGCCGGCTGCGCCGGCGATCAATCCGGAAGACCTCTCTCCGCCGGCCGATACCACGCCCTGGCTGCAGTTCAGTCTGCTGGATGGCTGCCATTTCCGCACCTGGTGGAATGATGAGAATCACACCAGCGCGCTGTTCGTTCCGGCCAAAGAGGGCGTGAAGTGCGGCGACAACGGCTGGCTGAGCGGGCAGGGCCAGATGACGCGCATTGGACACGGCGCCGCGAAAAATCAGCCGGTTACCTTTCTGCAGGGCTTCCCGGTGATGGGCCTGGCGACGAAAAGCGATAAGCGCGGCCTGCAAATCACTACCGTCAATAACGAACGCATGGTGCTGGCTGACGAACGTTCGCCGCAGAGCTGGATGATCCTGCCCTGGTCCTCCGATCTCAACGGCTGGCAGGCGAGCGGCGTCGTGGCGGTACAGGTGAGTCAGGCGGAAGCGGGTGACGAAAGCGCGCTGAAGGCGCGCCTGAGCGAGGTGCGCAAAGTCTGGTCCTCTTACCTTAATGACGCGCCGCTGACCATTAAGCTGGTCAACGCGCTCTATCCGCAGCTGAAAGACCCGACCGCCGGGGCCTGGCGTACCATCAACTAATCAACAAGGAAGCGCGATGCACTCTTTACACCAACTGCTGGCGGGAAGCTCGCTGGATGAAACGCTGGCGCGCGTCGAAGCGCAGATTAAAGCCGCGCCCGGCGATGCTGATTTGCGCGCCGCGTTTGTGCAGCTGCTCTGTCTGGCGGGCAACTGGACGCGGGCGCAAACCCAGCTGAAATCCTGGGCCGCGCTAAAGCCACAGTCGCAGCCGACGGTTACGCTGCTGGATCAGGCGATCCGCGGCGAGATGCAACGCGCTGCGGTCTTCGCCGGTCAGGCTGAGCCGCGTCTGCCGGGCGAAGCCTGGGGCTGGGCTGCGCAGCTGTTCGCCGCGCTGCAGGCGGATATTCAGGGCGATCGCGCGCAGGCTGACGCACTACGCAGCGCCGCGCTGGATGCGGCCGCGTTGAATCCCGGCAGCGCGCAGGCGCAGGGCGATGAGCAGGCGCAGCCTTTCGCCTGGCTGGTGGACGGCGATAGCCGCCTCGGCCCGGTCTGCGAACTGTTGGTCAACGGCCACTATTTTTGGGTGCCGTTCAGCGCGATCGCCACAATGCGCTTTCAGGCACCGGCCAGCGTAACCGATCTGGTATGGCGGCATACGCTGGTGCAGCTGGTGGACGGCGCCGAGCAGGTGTGTCAGGTGCCGGTGCGCTATCCCTTTGACGCCGACGCGCAGGACAGCCTGCGTCTGGCGAGCCTGACCGAATGGCGGCCGCTGGATGAAGCGCAGCAGCACTATGTCGGTCAGGGCCAGAAAGTCTGGCTAAACGACGAGGCGGAGTTCCCGCTGTTGAGCCTGGAGACGCTGACCTTCGCCGCCAGCGATTTGGCCGATGCGTAGCGACAGCAAAACGCAGCCGGTCGACAGCGGCGAACTGCTGCGCGGCGGCTTCCGCTTCCGTAAAGAGCAGAACAGCCTGAGCGCGCGCGACAAGCTGCAGCCGTCGTTGCTGGACCGTCTGACCGACAACGAGCCGGGCAAGCGCCAGGAAACGACCAACCAGCAGCTGATCTCGCACAGCACGCTGAGACGCCATGTGCTGCGCGACCTGCAGTGGCTGTTCAACACCATTAACAGTGAAGCGCAGCTCGACCTGGCGCCCTTCAGCCAGGTGCGCCGCTCGGTGCTGAACTTCGGCGTCTCGCCGCTGGCCGGACAGCGCATGTCCGATATCGAATGGCACGACATTCAGCGCAAGCTGACCGAAGCGATTATCAATTTCGAACCGCGTATTCTGCCGCAGGGGCTGCAGGTGCGCTGTATCTCCGATACCCGCTCGCTCGATCTGCATAACGTTTTGTCGATTGAAATCAAAGGCCGCCTCTGGTGCGTGCCTTACCCGCTGGAATTTCTGTTCCGCACCGATGTGGATCTGGAAAACGGCAACTTTGAGCTGAAAGATGTAGGTTAAGCATGGACAGTAAACTGCTCGAATACTACAACCGCGAACTGGCCTACCTGCGTGAAATGGGCGCGGAGTTTGCGGACCGTTATCCGAAAGTGGCCGGCCGCCTCGGCATGCGGGGCATCGACGTCGCCGATCCTTACGTTGAGCGCATGATGGAGGGCTTCGCCTTTCTGACCTCGCGCGTGCAGTTGAAGATGGACGCGGAGTTTCCTCGCTTTTCGCAGCGTTTACTGGAGATGATTGCGCCCGGCTATCTGGCACCGACACCGTCGATGGCGATAGCCGAGCTGCATCCCGACAGCAAAAAAGGGGATATCAACCGCGGCTTCCGTGTGCCGCGCGGCACCATGATGGACAGCCAGCTGCTGAAGAAAAACGGCGTGACCTGCAGCTACACTACGGCGCACGAGGTGACGCTGCTGCCGCTGCAGATCAAGCAGGTGGAACTGGGCGGCGTGCCGGCGGACATCCCGCTGGGCCAGCTGGGGCTAAGCCAGCGCGGCGCGGTCAGCGCGCTGCGTATCCGCGTCAGCTGTGACAGCACCACCACGCTCGATCATGTCGATTTCGACCGGCTGGAGTTTTTTCTGAGCGGTCCCGATATCGAAGCGCTGAAACTGCTGGAGCTGTTGATGCAGCACACGGTAGGGATCTTCTGTCAGACGGTGGGCAAATCGCCGCGCCGTCAGGTACTGCGCGACGATGCGCTGAGGCAGGAGGGGTTTGAGCCGGAGCAGGCGCTGCTGCCGGACGATCTGCGCAATTTCGACGGCTACCGTCTGCTGCAGGAATATTTCGCCTTTCCGGCGCGTTTCCAGTTTATCAGCATCAGCCAGCTGCGCCCGCTGCTGCAACAGGTAGACGGCGAGCGCGAGTTCGAAATCGTTCTGCTGCTGGATAAAACCGACGCCGCGCTGGAACGCGTGGTGGATCGCAGCCATCTGGCGCTGCATTGTACGCCAGTCATCAACCTGTTTCCGCGCGTGGCGGAGCGTCAAAAGCTCAGCGAAAACAACCATGAATATCATCTGGTGGTCGATAATATTCGTCCACTCGATTATGAAATTTATTCGGTGCAGAAGCTTTATGGCGCCAGCGAAGGCGAGCGCGACGAACAGGTCTTCCGCCCGTTCTGGAGTACCTACAGCCATGACAGCGGCGACTATGGCGCCTATTTTTCGCTGCGGCGCGAGCAGCGCACGCTGTCGGAACATGCACAGCGCTACGGCACCCGCACCGGCTACGTCGGGTCAGAGGTCTTCCTGTCGCTGGTGGATGAACAGCATGCCCCCTGGCGCGACGATTTGCGCTACGTCACCGCAGACGTGCTTTGCACCAGCCGCGATCTGCCGCTGATGCTGCTGCAACAGGATCAGCAGGGTTTTAAGCTACCCGATTCAGTACCCGCGGCCGGGCTGACGATGCGCAAAGGGCCGACGCCGCCGCGCCCGGCGCTGGCGGAAGGGATGGCGACGTGGCGTCTGATCAGCCACCTGCAGATGAACTATCTCAGCCTGATGGATGGCGAGAATGGCGAAGGCGCCGCCGCGCTGCGCCAGATGCTGGGCCTTTACGCCAATCTGGCCGAGGCACCGGTGGCGCGTCAGATTGAAGGCATCCGCCATTGCCAGCTGCGTCCGGTACATCGACGGGTGCCGGAGCCGGGCCCGATCGTTTTCGCCCGTGGCATCGGCATCGAGCTGACGGTGGATGAGCAGGCCTTTTCCGGCAGCAGCCCATGGCTATTCGGCAGCGTGCTGGAGCGCCTCTTCTCACGGCTGGTGGCGATCAATAGCTTTACCGAAATGACCTTAAACAGCCAGCAGCGCGGCGAGGTGGGCTACTGGCCGCCGCGCATGGGCAAAAGGGCGCTGATATGAGTCAGGACAAGACGCAGCCGCTGCGCCTGCGCCGTCTGCCCGATCGCTTCTGGGACGGGCTGATGCAGGCGCCCTGGCGCTACGATCTGTTTCAGCTGCTGCGCCGCATCGACGCCCAGGGCGGCGAAAAGTATCCGCTGGGCCGCGCGCCGCAGCCGCGCCATGAGCCGCTGCGGCTCGGACAGACGCCTTCGCTGGCGTTCGCCCCGTCGACGCTGGCGTCGGTCAGCGCCCGGGAAGGCGGCGCGCTGCATGACGTATCCATCCTCAGCTTCGGCCTGTTCGGCCCTAACGGCCCGCTGCCGGTACATATGACCGAGCATGCGCGCGAGCGGCTTTATCATCATCAGGATGCCAGCCTGACCGCCTTCGCCGATCTGTTTCATCATCGGCTGACGCTGCTGTTTTACCGCGCCTGGGCCGACGCGCAGCCGACGGCCTCGCTCGATCGGCCTGACGGACGACGCTTCGACGGCTACCTCGCCAGCCTGATCGGCATGGGGCAGCCCGCGCAGCGCGCCAGCGGCAGCCTGAGCGAACACGCCCGCCTGATGCTGGCCGGCCATCTCAGCCGCCACGGCCGCGACGCCGAAGGGCTGGAGAAGATCCTGCGGCACTATTTCAACGCGCCGGTGCGCATTGAGCAGAATATTCCGCAGTGGCTGTCGCTTGATAAACGCGAGCGGGCGCGGCTCGCCGCCGGGCGTCAGGCGCCGCGTCTCGGCGAATCGACCTTCCTCGGCGTGGCAGTGCGCGATGTGCAACATAAGCTGCGCATCGATATCGGCCCGCTGTCGCTGGCGCGCTATAACCAGTTCCTGCCCGATGAGCGCCACGCCGCCGAACTGCGCGACTGGGTGCGTCAGTATCTGGGCGTGGAGTATGTCTGGGAAGTGCGCCTGCTGCTGGCGCAGGATGAGATCGAGGGCGCGACGCTCGGCGGTCAGGCAAGGCTGGGCTACAGTGCCTGGCTTGGCCACCAGCCGACGCCGCAGCCGCGCGGCGACCTGCAGTTCAGCCCGGAGCCGCAACCCTCCCCTTAGTCCGATTGGCGGTAAGCGCCGTGTTATCCGCCGCTGGCGGTCGGGCTTACTTTTTACCGTGTAAAGACTGTCACACACTTAACCTATCCGTCAGAGATCATCATGTCAGAAATCAGCCGCGCCGTACTGTTCGGCAAACTGGACACGCTACTATTTACTTCGCTGGAGAGCGCGACGGCCTTTTGCAAGCTGCGCGGCAATCCTTATGTCGAACTGGTCCACTGGCTGCATCAGCTGATGCAGCATCAGGATGGCGATCTGCAGCAGCTGATCCGCCATTTTTCACTGGATGAAGAGGCGCTAACCCGTGACATCGTCGCGGCGCTGGATCGTCTGCCGCGCGGCGCCAGCGCGATTTCTGACCTGTCGGAACATATCGACAGCGCCGTGGAGCGCGCCTGGGTTTACGGCTCGCTGACATTCGGCGTCGCGCAGATCCGTGGCGGCCATCTGCTGATCGGCCTGCTGAAAACCTTCAATCTCGCCAACGTGTTGAAAGGCATCTCGCCGCAGTTCAGCCGCCTGAGCGCCGATCTGCTGATTGAGCAGTTCGAAACCATTTTCGCCAACAGCAAAGAGGCGCAGCAGGCCGCCGCACAGCCGCAGCCGGCCGGCGCCGCGCCGCAGCAGCAAAGTACGCTGGCGCAGTATGCGCAGGATCTGACGGCGCGCGCGCGCGACGGCAAAATCGACCCGGTTGCCGGGCGCGACGAAGAGATCCGCCAGATGGTGGATATTCTGATGCGTCGTCGCCAGAACAACCCGCTGCTGACCGGCGAAGCGGGCGTCGGCAAAACCGCGGTGGTGGAAGGCCTGGCGCTGCGCATCGCCGCAGGCGACGTGCCGCCGCCGCTGCGCGATGTCCAGCTCTGGCTGCTGGATATCGGCATGCTGCAGGCTGGCGCCGGGATGAAAGGGGAGTTCGAGGCGCGCCTTCAGGCGCTGATCAATGAAGTGCAGTCAAGCCCAACGCCTGTCGTGCTGTTTATCGACGAGATCCATACACTGGTCGGCGCAGGCGGACAGCAGGGCACCGGCGACGCCGCCAACCTGCTGAAGCCGGCGCTGGCGCGCGGTCAGCTACGCACCATCGGCGCGACCACCTGGGCGGAATATAAAAAATACATTGAGAAAGATCCGGCGCTGACCCGCCGTTTCCAGACGGTGCAGGTTCACGAGCCGGATGAAGAGAAAGCGTTGCTGATGCTGCGCAGCACCGTCAATACGCTGGAAAAACATCATCGCGTGCTGCTGCTGGACGAAGCGGTGAGCGCGGCGGTGAAACTCTCCCACCGCTATATCCCGGCGCGTCAGCTGCCCGACAAGGCGGTGGCGCTGCTGGATACCGCCTGCGCCCGCGTCGCCGTCAGCCAGGGCGCGCAGCCGCCGCAGCTGGAGGATTGCCTGCACCGCATCGCCGCGCTGGAGATTGAGCGCGAGATCGCCGAACGCGAAGTAAAAGTGGCGGGCGGCGACAGCGAGCGCATCGGTCATATCGACGCCGCGCTGAGCCAGCTGGCGGCCGAGCGCGACGCGCTGGACGCGCGCTGGCAGCAGGAGCGCGAGCTGGTGGACGCGATTATCGCGCTGCGCGCGCAGCTCTATGCCGCGTCAGAAGATGAGGTGGCGTCATTGCAGCAGGCGCTGGCGGAGAAACAGCAGGCGCTGAGCGTGCTGCAGGGTGAGGCGCCGCTGCTGTTCGCCGCCGTGGATGGTAACGTCGTGGCGGCGGTGGTCTCCGACTGGACCGGCATTCCGCTGGGGCGCATGGTGAAGAATGAAATCGAGGCGGTGCTGAACCTGGCCGATACGCTTAATGAGCGCGTTATCGGGCAGCGCCACGGCCTGGATCTGATCGCCAAACGGGTGCGCACGTCGCGCGCGCGGCTGGACGATCCGAACAAGCCGGTCGGCGTCTTTATGCTGTGCGGCCCGTCCGGCGTCGGCAAAACCGAAACTGCACTGGCGCTGGCCGAATCGCTTTATGGCGGCGAGCAGAACATCATCACCATCAATATGAGCGAATTCCAGGAAGCGCATACCGTCTCCACGCTGAAGGGTGCCCCTCCGGGCTATGTCGGCTATGGCGAAGGCGGCGTACTGACAGAGGCGGTGCGTCGTCGCCCCTACAGCGTGGTGCTGCTGGATGAGATTGAGAAAGCGCACCCGGACGTGCATGAGATCTTCTTCCAGGTATTCGATAAAGGCTGGATGGAGGATGGCGAAGGCCGCCATATCGATTTCCGCAACACCATCATTATTCTGACCTCGAACGTTGGCACCCAGCTTATCAGCGCCATGTGCGCCGATCCTGAGCTGATGCCGGAGCCGGAAGCGCTTTCCGCGGCGCTGCGCGCGCCGCTGCTGGAGGTGTTTCCGCCGGCTCTGCTTGGTCGTTTGCTGGTTGTGCCTTACTATCCGTTAAGCGATGCGATGCTGGCTGAAATTGTGCGCCTGCAGCTTAAACGTATCCAGCGTCGTCTTGAAGAGAATCACGGCATCATTTCGCACATTGATGACAGCGTGATTAGCCAGATTGTCCAGCGCTGCACCGAAGTGGAATCGGGCGGACGCATGGTCGATGCCATCCTGACCAATACGCTGCTGCCGCAGATGAGCCAGATACTGCTCACGGCCAGCGCACGTGATCAGCGTTTCCGTCACCTGCGCGTCAGCTATGACCAGGGTGAGTTTCAGTGTCAGTTTGAGGCGTAAGCTTTAGCTATCAGAGAGTTTCCATCATGCCGGAACACGATAACAACCGGACGGTGCCGAACGCATTGCCGATTGGGTACCGTTTTAATGAGTTTGAAATTAAGGAAGTAATTGGCGGCGGGGGTTTCGGGATCGTTTATCGCGCCTGGGATCATCAGCTTGAACGCACCATCGCCATTAAAGAATTCATGCCTGCGTCGCTGGCAGTGCGCAGCGACGACCTGAATCTGGTACTGCGCAGCGAGCGCTTCAGCAAGACGTTTCACGCCGGCCTGAATAGCTTTATTCAGGAGGCGCGGCTGCTGGCGCGCTTTAACCATCCCAATCTGCTGCACGTGCTGCGCTTTTGGGTGCAGAACGATACCGCCTATATGGGCACGGTGTTCTACAGCGGCACGACGCTGTCGCGGCTGGCGACGCAGCGCCCCGAGCTGGTGAACGAAGCCTGGATCCGCCGTCTGCTGCCGCCGCTGTTCGGCGCCATTAACACCATCCATCAGGAAGGCTACCTGCATCGCGATATTTCACTGGATAACATTCAGATCCAGGAGAATATGATGCCGGTGCTGCTGGATTTCGGCTCCGCGCGCAAAACCATCGGCAACCTCTCTGACGAGACGGAGACCATGCTGCGCCCCGGTTTCGCGCCGATTGAACAGTACAGCGACGATAACGAGAGCGAGCAAGGGCCGTGGACCGATATCTACGCGCTGGGCGCGGTACTGCATACGCTGATCGTCGGCGCGCCGCCGCCGGTGAGCGTGGTGCGCAGTATTGAGGATAACTACCGGCCGCTGGCGGAACTGCGCCCGGCGGGCTTCTCACTGCCGCTGCTGCACGCGATTGATAAGGCGCTGGCGCTGAAGCCGGAAGAGCGTCCGCAGTCGATCGACGCCTTTGCGGCACTGATGGAGCTGTCGGTTTCCGATCTGAACGATATCCTTAATGTGAATATTGAAGGGCCGGGCACCATGCTGGTGCCGGTCGAGCCGGAAGCGCCCGCGCCTGCAGTTGTCTCTCCGCTGAAACGCTTTATGTGGCCGGGGCTGGCCGCCGCAGGCGTGCTGGTGGGCATCGCCGTCGGTGCGCTGATCGCCAGCGGAGGCAGCGACGATACGCCAGCGACCGCTGCGCGGAGCGAAGCGCCGACGCCGACTGCGACGCCGACGCCGGAGGCCACGCAAACCGCCGCCAACAGTGCGCCGCAGCAGGAGACGCCGCCCGCCGCCGCGCCAGAGCCGGTTGCGCAGGTTTACATCAAGCTGCGCATGGGCGATGAAGTGGCGCTGAACGGCAACCCGCAGGCGCTGGTGCCATCAGCAAACGGCTTTGCCTCGCTGCAGCTGCCGCCGGGCGACTATACCTTCACCGTGACCAATCAGGGCGCCTCGCGTCAGCAGAAGATCTCCGTCGATCGTGAAGGCGTCTGGTTGATCAACCCGCAAAGCTAACGCATCAGGGTGACCGTCTTCGCGGACGGTCCTTTATTTCAGGGATCTGTTACGGCAGGAAAGGAAATGGCAAAGGACACTCCATGGCGCCTGTTGATGGCGGCGGCGCTGGCGCTGATGATTACCGCATGCGATAAAACGACCGATAGCGCGAATCCTTCATCGTCTGCGGCACACGATATCGGTACGGCGATTGATGATAAATTTGCTGCGTTTATCCGGGCGGCGAACAGCGAATCCAGCATGACCTACCACTCATTGCCGGAGGCGTTTTATCATTATCAACGCGATGTCGCGCCTTTTATCGCGACGGGAAAAACCCTCGAGCGTTATAGCGTGGTGAACCCTGCCATGCTGCACACCCTCAGCGACGGTCTGGCGAAGGCGTTAAGCATGCCGGGCGCGCTGCCGCCGCTGGACAACGCGGCGCAGCAGTATAAAGCCAGCCTTGATAAGCTGATCCCGCTGAGCGAAGCGCTGTACGACTATGCTCAAAACAAAACCTGGCTGAGTGACAGCGGCGATCTGGCGCGCCGTAGCCATCCCGACTATATCGCCGGTTTCGACGCCATTCTGATGCAGCGCGATCGTTTTTTACGCGCCATCTCCATAGCCAATCACGAACGGATCAAGCTCGCCTGGGAGCAGTCACCGGAGAACAGCCCCGCACACTTCCGTTATGGCGTGGTCTGGCTGTCGCGCCAGACGCTGGAAGAGTTAAACGATCCATCGCTGTCAGCATCATTAAACAAAGATGCCGCGACGCTGCATCAACTCTCCGCCGGCTGGCAACAGCTGCTTCAGCAGCAGGGTAACGGCCAGTGCCAGAGCATTTTCCACGCGCTGGATACGTATCTCTCTGCGCTGGATGAAGCCATGCAGGCGCAGGCGCAGGGCCGTGAGACGGCTGACGATAAGACCATTTTGCCTTTTAACGCGCTGGTCAGCGCCCTGAGCAATAACCGCCAGTGCTGATCTGCGCGGTTGCCGTTTCTTAATTAAAAACCCCTTTTTTATTTCACCCGCCCGGCGCCGCCGGGCCCCGCTGATTCTGGAACCGACCCATGTCTGAACGCATCACCGTGCAGCTCCCGCTGGAGGGGCTGCTTTTCTGGAAGCTCGACGGCGTCGAGGCGCTGTCGCACCCCTTCGAACTCACCGTCACGCTGCTGAGCGCCGACCCGCGCATCGAGCGCCACGCGCTGCTGGGCCAGCCGCTGACGGTCTCGGTTCCCACCGGGCAGCTCCTGTCGGGCACGCGCCACATCAACGGCAAAATCACCCGGATGGCGGTGCGCAGCGAGGAGCTGGGCGGCACGCGCTACGCGGTGTACGAGCTGACCATCGAGCCGGACCTGTGGCCGATGCGGCGGGACAAGAACTCGCGCATCTTCCAGGGGCAGACGGCGGTGCAGATAATCCACCGGCTGCTGGCGGAGTACGGGGTGCAGGTGGAGGACCGGCTGAGCGGGAGCTACCGGGAGTGGGAGTACTGCGTACAGTACCAGGAGAGCAGCTTCGCGTTCATCAGCCGGCTGATGGAGCTGGAGGGGATTTACTACTGGTTCCGTCACGAGGCGGACCGGCACGTGATGGTGCTGTCGGACGCGCCGGAGGCGCACGGGCCGTGGCCGGGGTGCGAGGCGATACCGTACCACGTGACGGGCAGCGGCGGGGTGACGTCGGCGGCGGGGGTGAGCCGGTGGGCGCTGGAGGACAGCGTGACGCCGGGGATGTACAGCATCGACGACTACGACTTCCGCAAGCCGAACGCGTGGCTGCTGCAGGCGCGGCAGAACCCGGCGTCGCCGCAGCCGGGGCAGACGGAGGTGTTCGAGTGGCCGGGTCGCTACGTGGAGCACGCGCAGGGCGAGAAGTACGTGCGGGTGCGCCAGGAGGAGTGGCAGGCGGCGCACCGGCAGATAAGCGGCGAGGGGACGGCGCTGTGCCTGGCGCCGGGGTACACCTTCGCGCTGCTGAACGCGCCGCACCTGCAGGACAACGGGCGCTACCTGACGCTGCGCGCGGAGTACCAGCTGGAGGAGAACCGCTACGCCAGCGGGGAGGGGCAGACGGTACACCGCATCCGGTTCCGGGTGCTGCCGGCGGAGGTGGCGTACCGTGCGGCGGCGACGACGCCGTGGCCGAAGACGCACGGCCCGCAGACGGCGCGGGTGGTGGGCCCGCAGGGGGAGTCGATTTACACCGACCGCTACGGGCGCATCAAGGTGAAGTTCCACTGGGACCGGGAGTCGCGGGGGACGAGACGAGTTCGTGCTGGGTGCGGGTGTCGAGCGCGTGGGCGGGCCAGGGCTACGGCGGGGTGCAGATACCGCGGGTGAACGACGAGGTGGTGATAGACTTCATCAACGGCGACCCGGACCGTCCGATAGTGACGGGGCGGGTGTACAACGAGGGGAGCATGCCGCCGTGGTCGCTGCCGGCGGCGGCGACGCAGATGGGGTTCCTGAGCCGGTCAAAGGACGGGACGCCGGACAACGCGAACGCGCTGCGGTTCGAGGACCGGGCGGGTGAGGAGCAGGTGTGGATCCAGGCGGAGCGCAACCTTGACGTGAACGTGAAGAACGACGCCAGCATGGTGGTTGAAAAGAATAGCACCCGCTTTATTGGTGAAAATGAAAACCAGCGTATCGTTCAGGATCAGGTTACGGGGGTTAAAGGACACAGCACTTGTTTAACGGGCAAGACGCATACTGTAAATGCCGTTGAGCTTTTTACGATAGGCTCGGGCGAGGCGATTCGTCTGGAATGCGGAAAAAGTGTTATTGAGCTTACCTCTGACGGCGATATTAATATCAAAGGGGTGAACTTTAATTTTACTGTAGAAAAGGGCGGCCAGATTAATACTACGGGTGGGGAATTACATCTTAACCCCACTGACGGCTCGGCAGCCACTATAGCACCCGGAAATAATCATCAGGAAAAAATAAAATCCGATCTGGATAGTCTCTTCGTAGTTAATGCCAATCAAGGGAAATAATATGGCAATTTGCACGCTACAGGAAGCTACCCTGGAACTTCCTGACGTCTATAAAGACAGGACAATGAACCTTTTCGTTCTCAGTGAAAATAGCGCCAGCGACTTCAGCTTTGTTATTTCACGAGGGACAGCGAAATTTGATGATAAAGTGCAGGGCGTCGCGGCTCGCTTGTTAAAAGAGCTGGAGATGACTGTGCAAAGATTCACGCTCATTTCTTCTTTAATGACTTTGGTCGATGGCATACCTGCTGCTGAAATGCTTTACCATTTTGAAAGCAATAATACGCTAATATGGCAGAAGCAGACGGTTGTACTGCTGGATGATAAGCCCGCAGGGAAGAAAATGGTCAGCTACATTGGTTCTTGCCCTGATAGTTTTACTGATTATTATCAGAAGCAATATACTGACATTCTAAAAAGCATACGATTTCATCGGGAGAGTAATGATAATTTTATCAGTGAAGCGGTACCAGCCGATGCGCCAGGCATATTTTTTGTTATTGATACCGATCTTCGCCAGCTCAACGTTTTTGATAGCGTTCATGCACTCTATCAGCATGTAAATTTACAGCGTGCATTAAATGGGCAATATCTTTTTTATTCAGCGGAAGGAAACCCGCTTCATATTGCCGCAGTAGGAAATAGCGAACCAGCACGCTATGGACTCTGGACTTCATCGCCAGAAAAATCTCAGCATCTCTCATCTGTATTAACTGTTTGCCGTTCCGTTAAAGGGCCAGAAGCCCTGAACAGTATTGATAAAATCAACGAGTTTATTTCAGATAAATAAGAAGAGGATTCTGTGTCTGAATTTAATGCTGCACGGGAACAGGATGAAATAGCCCATACAGCGTCTGAAGGATGGTTGATTGCAGGTGCTATCGGCGGTGCGTTAGTGGCGGCGGCAGCGATTGCGGTCACCGGAGGCGCGGCCCTGATAGCTGTATCGGCCGTTGCTGCGGGCGCTTGTACCGGGGGAGGCCTGGGCGAACTGTTAGGCAGTATGTCCTGGGCGCCTCGCCATGCTACCGGTCAGTTAGCCTCTGGCTCACCTGATGTTTATATTAACAATCGTTCTGCCATCCGCGCTCATTTGTCTACAGGAGCATGCGATGAACATAGCGGCAGCCCGCAACGGGTCGCAGAAGGATCGATAAAAGTCTTTATCAACAATTATCCCGCCGCCCGTATCGGCGATCGCTTAACCTGCAGCGCTGAAATCTTTTCTGGATCGCCTGATGTATTTATCGGCGGCGCTAAGGTACAGACTGATGAAATCAGTCCAGAAATACCGGAATGGATCAACTGGGCGATGTTGGGCATTGGCGGCGCTGCGCTGGCGGTGCTGGCTTCGCCTGCTATAGCGGTGCTGGGCACCCTTGGCGGCATGGGAGGAGGCTATGCAGGCAGTTATCTCGGCGGAGAGCTGTTTGGCGAAGGCAGCGACGGCCAAAAATGGATGATGCTGGCAGGCAGTCTGGTCGGCGGAGCTGCTGGCGGCAGAGGGGGGATGAAGTTTGATGCGTGGCGGAGCAATAAAATCGCTGCAATCCCACCTAAACCTACGATGAGCTTAGCTGACGCAGTAGGAAAAGAACGGGCAAGTCGATGGATTAATAGAGGAAGGGAGCTTGCAAATCAACACGATCCAGATTTATCAGCGTTATTAAGCGATGATCAAGTTGGTGCTTTGCATGGCTATACTACCGAAATTGGTTATAAGATGATTAACCCGGCCTTAAGAGGAACAAAGCCTCTTACTCCAGAGTTAGAGTCTTTTGCTAATCATGCTATTGAGGGGTTAAATAAAATACCTGCATTTGAAGGTGAAACCTTTCGTGGAATTGATAGCCTACCATCCGAAATACTAAATGAGTATCAGACTGGCAATGTGGTTATTGATAAAGCATTTATGAGTACAGATGTTAAAGAACCTTTTAAAGGAAATATAAAACTTAATATTGATGGGAAATCAGGGCGAAGTATTGATTTTTTGTCTGCATTTAAAACAACAGAAACTGAAGTGTTATACCCTCCGGGAACGAAATTTGAAGTACTTAGCCGAATAGAAGATAATGGAGTAACTATAATTGATCTTAAGGAAATAGAATGATTGACTTACATGAAGAAGACAAAATAGTTAACCGATATGCAGACAGGTATCATCATTATCTACCAGTCAGTACACGCGCGCATCATAATGATAATGAAGGAATTACAAATATAAACCTTAATGCCTGGGATGAGAAAATTGCCAGTATTCTTCCAGAAGACGATGCGTGTGATAAAGCCGTAGGTGCTTTGGTTGGGCTTGCTATCGGTGATGCTGTAGGAACGACACTGGAGTTTCTGCCACGTGATAAGCAAAACATTACAGACATGGTAGGCGGTGGTCCCTTTCATCTTAACGTAGGTGAGTGGACTGATGATACCTCTATGGCTTTATGCCTTGCTGAAACTTATCTCCAAAAAGGTACTATGGACACGTCTTTTTTCAGGGATAAATTAGTTCGATGGTATCATTATGGTGAAAACAGCTCTAATGGAAGATGCTTCGACATAGGAAATACAACAAGGTATGCGCTTGAACAGTATCTTTCGCAAGGCCCTTCATGGTTTGGTAATACAGCTAAAAATACAGCGGGGAACGCCGCATTAATCAGGATGGCGCCGGTTCCTTTATTCAGGCGTCATTCATTAAAAAAAATATATTTTGAATCTAAAGCACAAAGCCGCGCTACACATGGTGCAGTTGAATCTATCTTCTCCTGTCAATTTTTGGGATTCATAATTAATTATTTAATTAAGGGATACTCCAAGGAAAAAGTATTTTCACCCCATACTCTTCCCCTTAGCGCAAGAGTTTTAATCATCAACGCAGGTGAGTACAAGCAGAAAACACGCGATCAGATTCGTTCAAGCGGCTACGTTATCGACACGCTTGAAGCAGCGATGTGGGCCGTATGGAATACAGATAATTTCCGCGACGCGATCATTCTGGCCGCGAACCTGGGCGATGACGCTGACAGCGTGGCCGCAACGGCAGGTCAGCTTGCCGGCGCGCTGTATGGTTATTCGGGCATACCGCAGGAGTGGCGTGACAAGCTGGTGCAGGAAAAAAGAATTGCCGCCATGGCGGAAGCGCTGTTCAGGCAGGCGCCTGAAGAAATAATATAAGTTACTAAAATGTTCATTTCTTAAAGCCCGATCGCCAGGAACGGGCTTGTCAGGCCAAAAAATTTCAAAATACAGAAGAAATATTTTATGACAGATTATCAGACGCATTTTATATTGCTGAACAGATAAGAATATACTTTGGTAGGGTTAAAATGGTGAATAAGGGAGTTTTAGTATTTATCAGGAATGGAGACTTTTGCATTATTAAGGTTGAAGAAAGATATTACATAAGCGTCCTTTTCCCTAATTTTTATCGTAATTCGCACTTCGATGTCAGTAAGGACTTTTTATTAGATATTCATGAGATTATTGAGCGGCGCGATTTTGATAAGCTTACGTTACTGGCCGAAGGCATACGACGAAATTATGAGAAATATAAGGATAAGGAAGTGGAGGAAGTGGAGGAAGTGGAGGTGATCAAGGAAAAAATTATACAATGAGAAAAATGTTGTTTAGTACCTTTTTAAGGCTGGTTATTGATACGACTACAAAAAATGAAGAATAAATTTAGATAGTATGGTTTGCGCTGGGTAAAGATTAATGGCTGGCTTACTCTAGTGACGATATATCTTAGTGGAATATCATGAATAATATAAATATAGTGTTGAGTAACCCTTGGGATTTTACACTTTATAAGTGCGGTAATGATGATTATGTTATGAAGGTTGTATTTAGCGAAGGCCCGTACAAAGTTGATATTACCAAGTTTTTTTACTTTTATAATAATGAGATAAGCTGCACGGAAGAAATTAATAAAATAAAAGCTCTTTCTGCAAAAATAAGAAGTAATTACGACGATTACAGGGGGAGAGAATTAAATAAAAGGCAGTTTGAGCATTTTTCTGGAATTTATAAATAAAAATCCGCAATACCTGACACACATGAAGAAGACAAAATCGCTGATCTTTGTCCTGATGCCGGACTTATTAAGCTTTTGAGATAACTTTTCCTGAACCTTGTAGGTTTGCATTTGCCAGACGCTGAACCATCCCCTTTTTATTTCACCCGCCCGGCGCCGCCGGGCCCCGCTGATTCTGGAACCGACCCATGTCTGAACGCATCACCGTGCAGCTCCCGCTGGAGGGGCTGCTTTTCTGGAAGCTCGACGGCGTCGAGGCGCTGTCGCACCCCTTCGAACTCACCGTCACGCTGCTGAGCGCCGACCCGCGCATCGAGCGCCACGCGCTGCTGGGCCAGCCGCTGACGGTCTCGGTTCCCACCGGGCAGCTCCTGTCGGGCACGCGCCACATCAACGGCAAAATCACCCGGATGGCGGTGCGCAGCGAGGAGCTGGGCGGCACGCGCTACGCGGTGTACGAGCTGACCATCGAGCCGGACCTGTGGCCGATGCGGCGGGACAAGAACTCGCGCATCTTCCAGGGGCAGACGGCGGTGCAGATAATCCACCGGCTGCTGGCGGAGTACGGGGTGCAGGTGGAGGACCGGCTGAGCGGGAGCTACCGGGAGTGGGAGTACTGCGTACAGTACCAGGAGAGCAGCTTCGCGTTCATCAGCCGGCTGATGGAGCTGGAGGGGATTTACTACTGGTTCCGTCACGAGGCGGACCGGCACGTGATGGTGCTGTCGGACGCGCCGGAGGCGCACGGGCCGTGGCCGGGGTGCGAGGCGATACCGTACCACGTGACGGGCAGCGGCGGGGTGACGTCGGCGGCGGGGGTGAGCCGGTGGGCGCTGGAGGACAGCGTGACGCCGGGGATGTACAGCATCGACGACTACGACTTCCGCAAGCCGAACGCGTGGCTGCTGCAGGCGCGGCAGAACCCGGCGTCGCCGCAGCCGGGGCAGACGGAGGTGTTCGAGTGGCCGGGTCGCTACGTGGAGCACGCGCAGGGCGAGAAGTACGTGCGGGTGCGCCAGGAGGAGTG
Source organism: Mixta gaviniae (assembly GCF_002953195.1). Taxonomy (GTDB): domain Bacteria; phylum Pseudomonadota; class Gammaproteobacteria; order Enterobacterales; family Enterobacteriaceae; genus Mixta; species Mixta gaviniae. The sequence goes on from NZ_CP026377.1 coordinate 799,093, forward strand.
GCAGGCGGCGCACCGGCAGATAAGCGGCGAGGGGACGGCGCTGTGCCTGGCGCCGGGGTACACCTTCGCGCTGCTGAACGCGCCGCACCTGCAGGACAACGGGCGCTACCTGACGCTGCGCGCGGAGTACCAGCTGGAGGAGAACCGCTACGCCAGCGGGGAGGGGCAGACGGTACACCGCATCCGGTTCCGGGTGCTGCCGGCGGAGGTGGCGTACCGTGCGGCGGCGACGACGCCGTGGCCGAAGACGCACGGCCCGCAGACGGCGCGGGTGGTGGGCCCGCAGGGGGAGTCGATTTACACCGACCGCTACGGGCGCATCAAGGTGAAGTTCCACTGGGACCGGGAGTCGCGGGGGGACGAGACGAGTTCGTGCTGGGTGCGGGTGTCGAGCGCGTGGGCGGGCCAGGGCTACGGCGGGGTGCAGATACCGCGGGTGAACGACGAGGTGGTGATAGACTTCATCAACGGCGACCCGGACCGTCCGATAGTGACGGGGCGGGTGTACAACGAGGGGAGCATGCCGCCGTGGTCGCTGCCGGCGGCGGCGACGCAGATGGGGTTCCTGAGCCGGTCAAAGGACGGGACGCCGGACAACGCGAACGCGCTGCGGTTCGAGGACCGGGCGGGTGAGGAGCAGGTGTGGATCCAGGCGGAGCGCAACCTTGACGTGAACGTGAAGAACGATGCGACGCGTCATATCGGCAGCAATCACAGCCACTACGTGCGTAAAAATGAGCTGCATCGCGTCGAAGCGAATCAGGTACAGGCGGTAAAAGGCGGCACCGAGATCCTGACGGGGCAGGGCAAGCTGGATGCGACGGTAGAACAGTATGTGCTGGCTTCCGGTTCGCAGCTCCGGCTGGTTTGCGGAAACAGCGCTATCGAACTGAATGCCAACGGCCAGATTAACCTGGTCGGAAAAGGCTTTAACCTCTTTGTGGAAGGGGACGGCAACATCACCACCAGCGGCGGCAAGCTGAATCTGAACACGGCAGGCGCGAAGCCCGGTACCACCGCGCCGGGGCCGGACCATAAGCAAGATATCAAGCAGGCGGTGGAGGCAAAGTTTACGCCGGGAAAGGAGAGTAAGAGCGCAGCGCCCAAAGCTTCAATTGCACCAGCTGTAAAACAAGCCGAGCCAAAGCTGACGAGTCAGGGAAGCGAAAAAAAGACTGCTTATGATTATAAACTAGACGATATGATTAATAAGCAAAAAAATCTTAAAGCTAAGCCAGTAAAGTGGACAAATAAAGGTTGGAAATCGGCAACTGAGGACGAAATACGAAATTTTGTTGATCCGGATTTGCAACAGGAGGGAACAAATAAATATCAGTTTGTTGATCTTTCTGCGCCTGCGGGGATCAGCAAAGATGATATGAGCGATTTCTTAAAAGGAAAGGGCGTTCTTGATGGTCATGCACAAACCTATCTTGATGCAGCGAAAAAATATAACATTAACGAGGTGTATCTTGCCGCGCACTCATCTCTTGAAACAGGTAATGGCACTAGTCAACTTGCTAAAGGTATAGAGATAAATGGACAAAAGGTATATAACATGTATGGCATTGGCGCTGTAGATGGCGATGCCGTAAACGCGGGTGCTAAATATGCCTATAAAATGGGATGGACCTCTCCTGAAAAAGCCATTGAGGGGGGAGCGAAGTGGATATCAGAAAAGTTCGTTAATAGCGGAGTCGATGGGCAAAATACACTGTATAAAATGCGCTGGAACCCAGCGTCTCCTGGAACGCATCAATATGCTACAGATGTTAACTGGGCTGCTGCTCAAACGAAAAATATAAAAAAGATGTTTGACGCCTTCCCTAATGCGAATATCCAATATGATATCCCTCAATATAAGTAATCCTGTAGGAACCAGATATGTTTAAAAATAAATTTATTGTTACATTATTTATGGTCATGCTTTTTGCTGCTCCTTCTGTCTATGCGCTGACCAGCAGTCATGTTATAGAACATGCTGGTTATGACAAAAAAATTGCTCCTGTAGATAATGAAGATTTTACTGTTACTATCAATGGTCATAAATTTTCGCTCGATGACCGGTGGGATAACGAAAAAATATCTTTAGCGGGGAAAGAACTTGACAGCAACTTTGTTGGTGATGTCGAGGCTGGAGACGTTTCTTATAAGTTCTGGCAGCATAACTATAATGGTTATAGTATTTACAGCTCTAATATCTATTACGATAAAGAAAAACGTGATATTGATGAGTATGTTATTGCACAGATTTCACTGGATGCTGATCAATCATCTTTGACAACAATGCGTGGCATAAAATCAGGCGATGCGTTGCAGGATCTTCTTAAAAAATATGGACCAGGAAAGGAAGATGATAGCGATGGTGAAAAATGGATTGAATATGAGTATCAAAATAAAAAAATCTCCTTCCAAATTGAGGGCGGTAAAGTTAGCAATATAATTATGGTCATTTCGGTTGATGGATAAACCCTGTTTTTTTTTTAGGCGTAATGACGTTAATATATTCCCCCTTGGTTTTTTACCCTCTTTAAGCTCTGTAAGTGATGAGTTTAGTGAGCTACTAAGGGGGATAATGAACAAGGTACTTTTCAACCATGCCGTTTTATCTTAAGCATAGTAAAGAAGAAATCATTAGCCGTTATTGTTTGATTTACGAAAAAGGTAATCGTATAAACTTATAATAATGTTACGGTTATGCGTTAGATGGAAATTTATTCTTTATTAATAATCTGTTCAGGATGATTTAAATAAATGACTAAGTGGGTAATGGTGTTGTTATTTGCAGGGTTGTTAAAATCCCGATGACTTGGGCTTTAGATTACATTAACATTAAATACTATAGCAGTTTGCAAACCGTTTCCGACATTATATCTGATCAATCTCTCGTCACTTCGTTAAAATTATTAATGGCTCGCGAGTATGATAGCTTTATTAATAACTTTGAGGTATTTAATAAACCTCTTAAAACTGCTGATGGTGGGTTATTATTTAAAGATTTCTTAGAACAATTAATTTTAGAAAACGCTTCTGTTTTAGTCATTTATCCAGATGGGGGCTTTATACAGCATGGGTTATCCCTGAATGCAATGTTGTTAACTATAAAACTAATTCGCCTGAGAAAGGGAAAATTCAGAGCGATATTGCACAATGAGTAATGCGGCTTAAAAATATGAAAATTTCCTTAGTAAAAGACACGAGGGATAATGCATAGGTTGATTATTTTAATGCTGGAAAATTCAGTATTAAGCTGGTTGCCGATAGCCAGGGAAATGGTGATTGCAACAATGCGACCTATCAGGGTAAGCGTAAAAACGATGGCGCTCAACTGACTTTAAAAGTTAAGGCGGTACGAGCAGGTTTAAAGATGAGTTTTGCCCAATTAACGCCTTTAAATTTGCGAATGGTAAAACTCATTATATGCTCAGTAAAGTTGATGATAGCCTTACAGTCATTAATAACAACAAGATTATACTCAGCGAGAAGGGGGTATGGTCTAAATAAGAATAGAATTAAATTTTAAAGCTATTCAACAAATAACGCGCGGAAAATATTAAATGATAAATTTTTATAAATGATTTTTCGCCCTGTTTGACTGGTGTGCAGTCTGATAAAAAACAAGCACATTACCTCCCCTGAAGGTGAGTGTAAACCAGACATAAGTTTTATCTTTAATGATTGATGTTATATTGTCTAAGAGGGTTCATAACTATGAGCATTATAAAGATAAGGAGTTAAAAGGAAAATTCAGGAAAGTCCTTTCATCGACTTCGTTAACTTCATTTTGCTAGAAACGCGGATTATTTGATAACTAACAGTAAGTCAGCTCTGGTTTTTCTAAAAGCAGCACGGTGTTATTTTTCTTGTATATGAGAATATTAGCTATTTGGCTCAGAATTTATAGCTATTACAGCATTATTCCAATAACGCATCAGATAACGTTTATTACTTCCGCCACGCTGGCGGCACGCATTTTCTGCAAGGATCTCTTATGAACTATACCCTCCCGGAAGGCTCTTTTACTCTTTTCCCTGCGGCCTGGCAGGACGCTACGATGAATATCCTGCGCGATGAAGAAAGCGGACTGGCGCTGGTTGTCAGCCGCGGCCCGATTCCGGACGGCAGCGATTTCGAACAGGAGTTTCATCGCCAGTGGGAAATGCTGCGCCCTCAGATGGGAGAGATTGAACAGGGCGATTTCATGCGTGTCAGCGCCGGGCGGGAGCGCACCATTCGTGCGGTGGAAGTTGAGACGGTTTTCACACGTAATGGCCAGTCGCAATGGCAGAAACAGCTGGCGCTGCAGGCGCCGGAACAGCCGGTGTTACTGGTGTTTACCCTCTCCGCTCAGCACGCTTTTAGCGAACAGGATGCACAGCGCTGGGAAACCATTAAACAGACGCTGACGCTGAACGACAACCGGAATGTGTAAGGCATGAGCGACAATAATGCGGCCCGTCAGGGCGACGAAATCATTCACTCCAGCGTTTTCGCCGATATCACCAGTATCGTGGCGGAAGGCGTCGCCTATGCGGCTATCGGTGCGGCGGTGGCCGCAGCGGCGACGGTCGCTGCGCCTGCGTTAGGGGCTGGCATGGCGGCGGCAGGCGTCGCCGCCGTCGGCTCCAGCTGCGTGCTGAGTGGCATCATTGGCGGCGTGCTGGCCAACGTGGCGGGCATCACCGACGATATCAGCGCCGCGGCTGACAGCATCGGCAACGCGATTTTTCCGCCGTCGCCGGCCGGTAAGATCGTTACCGGCGCCAGCAATGTTCTGATCAATAACCTGCCCGCGGCACGCGCCGCAGGTGCGTTAACGGCTGCTAACACGCCGTCGCCGCAGCCGCAGCCGCCGGGCAGCTTCGCGGATTATGGCGGCATGCTGCTGGCCGCGGCACAGCAGTTCGGCAATGAGATGTGGCAGCCGACGGTCGCTTCCGCCGCCGCAGGCACCTCGCCGCTGGAGCAGGATAAAGTCGCCTGTGAAAAACATTCCGGTCCGCAATACCTGGCGGAAGGATCCAAAAGCGTCTTCATTAACGGGCAGCCTGCCGCACGCGCCAAAGACCGCACCACCTGCGAAGCGACCATCTCGGACAAGGTTTCCCCGGACGTCATTATCGGCGGCGAGACCCTGACCGTACGCGATATCAAAAGCGGCAAAATGGCCGGGCTGGCGATGACGATGATTGCGCTGTCGCTGATCCGTGGACGCCCGGGGAAGATCCTCAAAAATATGCCCTGCGCCCTGGCGGCGGCAGGCGGCGGTATGCTCGCCGATATGGCGGTGAATGCCGTTTTCGCCTCCGCGCATCCGGTGCATGCCGCCACCGGCGTGAAGGTGCTTAACGATGATAACGAACTCGACTTCGCCTTGCCGGGACGTTTCCCGCTGCGCTGGCAACGCAGCTATAACAGCCTGACCACGCGCACCGGGCTATTCGGCCTGGGCTGGGCGACCGTTTTTGACAGCTGGCTGAAGCTGGAGGGCGATGAGGCGACCTGGTTCGATGAAACGGGCCGCGAGCTGCGTTTTACCCTGCCGGCGGTAAATCAGGTCTTTTACAGCATCAGCGAAGGCATTATCGTGCGCCGTAATGAAAACGGCGACGTGGCAATCGCCGACGATGACGGCGCAACCTGGCGCCTGTTCAAACCGACGCGCGCCAATCCCGCAGAGCTGCGTCTCGCTTCGCTGAGCGACGAGTACGGCAACAGCCTGGAGACGGGATGGGATGAACTGGGGCGCCTGGTACGTATTCATGACCAGCCCTGCGCCATCGACGTTACGCTGGTCTACGATGACGAGCGCTTTCCGCAGCGCGTCACCGGCGCCAGCCATTTTGACGGAACGCACCGCTGGCCGCTGATGACCTGGCGCTACGACGCGCGCGGTCAGCTGGCCGCAGCGGTCGACGCCAGCGGCGTGACCCTCCGCGAATACCGCTATAACGACGACGGGCTGATGGTGTGGCACCGCCTGCCGGGCGGTCTGGAAAGCGAATACCGCTGGCAGAAGCTGGATCACTGGCGCGTGGTAGAGAACCGCACCAGCACCGGCGACGGCTGCCGGATTGAATATGACCTGGCGGCCGGCCTGACCACCGTTAAGCAGTACGACGGGCTGTCCCGTCAGCATTTCTGGAACGCGCAGGGGCTGATCACGCGCTTTATCGATGAGCGCGGCGAGAGCTGGCGCTATGAGTGGGATGAGAACGAGCTGCTGACGCGGCGTATCGATCCGCTCGGCAATGCCGTCAGCTTTGTCTATGACGGGATGGGCAAGCGGGTGCAGGAAACCGATGCCGATGGCAATACGCGCGCCACGCGCTGGCTGGAGCATCGTGCGCTGCCGGCGGCGGTGAGCGGGCCGGACGGCGCGGCCACGCAGTTCTATTACGATACGCATCATGGCCTGGCGCGCGTAGTGGATGCGCTGGGGCAGACCACGCTTTACCATCGCGACGAGTATGGTCAGGTGGTGGAAGAAGTGGATGCCGCTGGCAACACACGTCGTCAGGAGTATAACGAGGCGGGCCAGATTATCCGCATGACGGACTGCTCAGGCCGCACCACGCGTTATCGTTATCATCCGCTCGGCTGGCTTGAATCTGAGATCGGGCCTGACGGTGAGGAGACGCGTTATCGTTATGACGCCGCCGGTCGTCCGCTGCAGCTGGAGCGTGCGGAAGGCTGGCAGGAGACGCTGAGCTGGAACGCCAGAGGGCTGCCGCAGGCGCATGAAACCGCGGACGGCAAGCGCAGCGAGTTTCGCTACGACGAGGCTGGCCGCCTGATCGCCACGCGCAACGCGCTGGGCGAAGAGATTCGGCGCAGCTGGGACAGCCGCAGCCGGCTGACGGCGCTGCATAATGAGAACGGCGAAGCGTATCGCTTCCGCTGGGGAGCGGATTCGCTACTGCTGGAAGAGATCGGGCTGGATGGCGTCACGACGCGTTACGATTATGACGCCTGCGGCCGCACCGTCTCCCGCACATTCGCCGCGGGTTATCCCGAGGCGATCACTCATACCTTCAGCTGGAGCGCCGCCGGTCAGCTGCTGTCGCGTGCCACGCCGGAGATGCAGACGCGCTGGCATTATACGGCCGCCGGCCTGCCTGAGCGGATTACGCAGCATCCGGCGCTGGGCGACGGGCTCTGGAGCCAGCAGGCCGAGCAGGCGCTGACGTTTGAGTATGATGCTTTGGGGCGTGTCATCAAAGAGCAGGGCGAGAATGGCGCGCTGAGCCGCACTTACGACGCGCTGGGCAACCAGACCGCTCTCCGCCTGCCCGACGGGCGCCAGCTGAAGCAGCTCTATTACGGCAGCGGACATCTGCTGAGCATCGCGCTCGACGGTCTGCCGGTCAGTGACTTCACCCGTGACGAACTGCACCGCGAGGTGAGCCGCACCCAGGGGCTGCTCACCAGCCGCACGGAGTATGACCGCCTGGGCAGGATACGGCAGCGCGACGTGTTCAGCGGCAGTGCGCAGCGTCCGGCGCCGCGACGCTGGTCCCGGCGCTGGGACTATGACTGGCGCAACAATCTGGTCCGCGAGGAGCGCGACGACAACCCGTTCAGCTGGCACCGCTGGCGCTATGACGACGCCGGGCGGCTGCTGACCCAGGACGGCACGCTGCCGGGGCAGGAGGCGTGGCGCTGGGACGCGGCGGGCAACCCGCTGGAGAGCGGGGCGCTGCCGGTGCGCCATAACCGGGTGACGCAGCTGAACGGCTTCCGCTGGCGCTACGACGTGCACGGACGCACCACGGAGAAGGAGAGCGCGCAGGTACGCTGGCGCTACCGCTACGATGCGGAACACCGGCTGACGGAGGTCATCAGCGAGCCGAAGGACCGCAACCGGCCGCAGGTAGAGGTGAGCTTCCGCTACGACCCGCTGGGGCGGCGGATCAGCAAAACGCGACGGCAGACGCTTAACGGGCTGCCGCAGGGAAAGGCGGTGACCACGCACTTTGTCTGGGACGGTTTCCGGCTGCTGCAGGAAATACACGACGGGGTGCCGCTGACATACGTCTACAGCGATGCGGGCAGCCATGAGCCGCTGGCGCGCATCGACGGCGTCACCGACCCGGAAATCTTCTGGTACCACTGCCATCCGAACGGCACGCCGGAGCGGATGACGGATGCGGAAGGGGAGCTGCGCTGGGAGGGACAGAACAGTGCATGGGGCAAACTGCTGCGCGAGACGGCGCTGCAGGGCACGGGATTCGCGCAGAACCTGCGGATGCAGGGCCAGTACCTGGACCGTGACAAATCTGCCGGGAGCAGATTTGAACAGCGCTTCAGCGCTGGCCCCAAAGGGGCGAGCCTCATGGATGAGGCGAGTAGTCAGGTCTGCACTACAATCTGTTTCGTTACTACGACCCGGACAGCGGCCGGTTCACCCAGCAGGACCCGATAGGGCTGGCGGGTGGGATTAACCTTTATCAGTATGCGCCGAATGCGCTGGGATGGGTCGATCCGTGGGGGTTGAGTAAATGCAGACCTGACTTTTATGTAGGGCCAGAGGGACCGAAAGCGACCATGCCATCCACTGCTTATCGTCACATGAAATATATGGAACCTGATGGCTCAATTAATAAGTTTGTACCCTCGACCTTGGAAAGTAAAGCTGCACCTGTTACATATTTCGGGTTTGATAAATACGCTTCCGGTAGTGTTGCCAGAGATGGCTTTCAGATCGCTCCGTCATGGAGTGATGCCCGCATGCGTGGAACCTTCGATACATTACAATTGTATAAAAATGGCAAACCTACAGCTTTTGTTCCTAAGTGGGATGGTAATACTCACCCTACTAAAGTTGAACCTTTTGCTGCTGCATACCCTGAGTATGGAAAAGGTGGCGCGGTGCAATTACATGCAGATGGTCAGGTTATTAATTTTGATTCTATAGAAATATTACCGGATTAAATAAATGTATATTTTAGAAAGAAAAGATGCTGAAATAATGTTGCTTGAACTATTAAAGAGAACTTTAAAAAACCAGTCTGATATTGATGAGTTAATGGATTTGGCAAAAAGGAATAAGCACTCTATTCCTATGAAAGGTATAAGACATAAATATGACGCTATGGAGAAAAATATATTAACAGCAAAAGACATAGATGATCTTGATACCTTAATGCATTTTTATGGCCCATGATTTTATAGTTAATTAAATTCAATTTGTATAAATAAAGTCAAACTTAATCTTAATGATCTTTAGGGACTTTACCGTCAGGGGCTGATCTGTACTGCCGCAGCTGAACGGCTTCCGCTGGCGCTACGACGTGCACGGACGCACCACGGAGAAGGAGAGCGCGCAGGTACGCTGGCGCTACCGCTACGATGCGGAACACCGGCTGACGGAGGTCATCAGCGAGCCGAAGGACCGCAACCGGCCGCAGGTAGAGGTGAGCTTCCGCTACGACCCGCTGGGGCGGCGGATCAGCAAAACGCGACGGCAGACGCTTAACGGGCTGCCGCAGGGAAAGGCGGTGACCACGCACTTTGTCTGGGACGGTTTCCGGCTGCTGCAGGAAATCCACGATGGTGTGCCGCTGACGTACGTCTACAGCGATGCGGGCAGCCATGAGCCGCTGGCGCGCATCGACGGCGTCACCGACCCGGAAATCTTCTGGTACCACTGCCATCCGAACGGCACGCCGGAGCGGATGACGGATGCGGAAGGGGAGCTGCGCTGGGAGGGACAGAACAGTGCATGGGGCAAACTGCTGCGCGAGACGGCGCTGCAGGGCACGGGATTCGCGCAGAACCTGCGGATGCAGGGCCAGTACCTGGACCGTGACAAATCTGCGGGGAGCAGATTTGAACAGCGCGTCAGCGCTGGCCCCGAAGGGGCGAGACTCATGGATGAGGCGAGTATTCAGGCCTGCACTACAATCTGTTTCGTTACTACGACCCGGACAGCGGACGTTTTACGCAGCAGGACCCGATAGGACTGGCGGGGGGGATAAACCTTTATCAGTATGCGCCGAATGCTTTAAGCTGGATTGACCCTTGGGGTTATCGTGCAGGAATAGCTGGAACGATTTTCAAAGTAAAACGAAGGGTGTTTTTTCGTCGAGGAATGCTGCTGCAAGAGCTTATAAAGCAGTAAAAGGAAAATTAAAGCCGAACTTTCCAAATCCGATAACATACCTTGATAAAACACATGTTGAAAAACATTTGGAAAAGTTTAGTGATGGCGTTTCAAAAATCACTTGGGGTGTTAATCGTGCTGAGATAGGTCCTCCTGGAGGGCATTTTGTCATGCCAAAACATGTTGCAGACGATATCGTTATAAAGTCAGGTGGAGATATTAAAAAAATTGAAAGTTTACTTGGTTTAAATCCGGGAGATCTTGGAGATACACCGGTAAGGATTGATATTTATAATCCTACAGGTTTAAGGATGCCGTCTGGTAATGAGCCCGGGGCAAATGAGTTCTGGTTGCCGGGTGGGAAAACTTCAGGTGGAATTCCTGAAGCAGTTATAGATCAGACACCAGTCTCTGAAGCTATAATCAGCAAGTTGAATGATGTTAATTTATAACGAATATGGTTGTTTTTATGAAGAATATAATTTTTACCAAATACGGTATAGATATAATCAAAGATGAAGAAAAATATTATATAAAATATGACTCAGGAGATTTATCTGGTAAAGAAAAAGAGTCTGAGATTAGTGAAGAAGAAGCATTGAAAGCTATGGTAGGCCCGCAGGAAGCTTATGAGGTAATTATTGAGACACAGAATAGAGAAAGAGGATATAAATCTCTTTTTTAGAATTAATCATTTTAGAATGTAGTTAACGGTCTAGTCTGCTAACGCTCACTAAAGGCATCACTGACCCCGAAATCTTCTGGTACCACGGCCAGCCGAACGGCACGCCGGAGCGGATGACGGATGCGGAAGGGGAGTTACGCAGGGAAGGGCAGAACAGCGCGTGGGGCGGTGCTGCAGGGCACGGGATTCGCGCAGAACCTGCGGATGCAGGGCCAGTACCTGGACCGTGACAAATCTGCCGGGAGCAGATTTGAACAGCGCTTCAGCGCTGGCCCCAAAGGGGCGAGCCTCATGGATGAGGCGAGTAGTCAGGCCTGCACTACAATCTGTTTCGTTACTACGACCCGGACAGCGGACGGTTCACCCAGCCGGATCCGATAGGACTGGCGGGGGGATAAACCTTTATCAGTATGCGCCGAATGCGCTGGGATGGGGCGATCCGTGGGGGTTATCAAAGACTTGTAAAGACCCGTCAAAAGAAGCGACACAGTGGCAAGGGCCGCATAACCGTGATTATCCAGGCATAGATACGTATGAAAATAGGATCCTAAAAAAAGGGACAGTTTTATATGCTTTATATCCCAATGGAAATCAACTACCTTCTTATACGGTTACATATCCTACCGTAAGGCAATATCATGGTGATACTCTAGGTTATCATGAAGCTTTACAGGTAAAATTAAACCCTGCATTTCCGGTAAGGGCTCAAGTTAAAGCATTTTATGTTTCAGAAGATATTTTTGTGGCTACTGGACGCGCAACTGCTAACCCTCAATGGGGTAAAGGAGGAGGAATGCAGTTTTACATTCCAGAAGAGGTACGTAATAAGCTTATACCGGGAAAGGTTATCGATATATGAAAAAAATGAATATTGATTTTTTCACTGGAAGGTTGTTGATAAATGATAATGAATTGCTCCTTTGGAGTTATGATGATTTCGTAACGTCAGAATTTTATGTGAGCAATAAAGAAATTAAGAAAAATGGAGGTGTGTATTTCAACTTTCCTGAAGTAAATTGGATGGGTAAAAACTTTTTCATGGAAATCAGGCCATCCATAAATAATTTCCCTCCCACTATTTTTTTGATTGATAGAACGAGTGATTTTTTTTATTCATTAAAAAATTGGGAAGATAGAGCTAATTTAGAATTATTGCATGAAGAGGAATGTAATTTAATAACGTGGGTACGAGATAAAATTGAGGGGGAGTAGAAAAGAAAATTATAAAACCGCCTTATGGTATAGAATGGATATATGGTTGGGGTAGTATAGCTGTACAAACAAACAAGAGAGATTTTAATTGTGGGATATATATATCATGGCTATAGGGTTATCATTTATTTTAGACGATTGGAATGCGTTTAAATTAAATGTGGGTGAGTAATTGATGTAAGAAATAATAATAATTATATAGGTTTATCATGAGTGGTTAACGAGTTGTTAAGATATCGATAAATAAATCACTTGAGATTAAAAAATAATTGATTGTTAAAAAAATTTTGGTGGATATTGTAAATGCATATGAAATGGAATTGAATTATATTAATTATTATCCATTAAAATATAATGAGATATAAGGTTCAGCGAAAGCTTTCCTTGAGATTTGTAATGATTATGACAATCATTTTTTTATAAAGCCTGAGGTACGTAAGTTTCGGTTGGACAATATTTTAATAATTGACCTAGTCTGTTTCGTTACTACGACCCGGACAGCGGACGTTTTACGCAGCCGGACCCGACAGGGCTGGCGGGCGGGATTAACCTTTATCAGTATGCGCCGAATGCGCTGGGATGGGTCGATCCGTGGGGGTTGAGGCGTTGCTCTACCAAGGCTGGCCGCAATCGTCGCATGGCAATGAATAAGGCAAAAGATACAGCTGGTATACCCAGATCTCAACAACATGAGAGCCACTGGCAGATTGGTGATAATCGCAAAAAACAAGGCTATAGTAATTATGTGTATTCAGAAAACCCTACAGAATTTGGCAATTTCTATCAGTATAGAAATGCGGAAGGCCATAAAGTTGTAGTTGTCGAACATACGAGTGACCCAAGAAATAAAATAGGTGATGCGCATTTTCATGCTGGCAAAGCAAAATCATCTCCTTATACATATGATTTCAAAACAGATCGGTATGGTAAAATCCCCGCGGATAGCACAGGAGATCATCATATATATTATGACTATGACTAACAAACAAATCTTAAAAAGAAAAATTGCTTTAAATAAAGCGAGGTCTTTTTTAAGTTTTATTAAGGGTGTCTGTGACTTGGAGTTGGTTGAATGTGTGGGGGGGATATTGATGAATATCATAAAAAAATAAAGGGAATATATAGTTACCAAAGAGAATTCACTCCTAAACGAGAGGTTTCTTTAGATGAAATTAATCATGAAATTACAAAATGGCAGTGTGAGTGTATAGATTTTATAATAGGGAAGGAGGTGTTTATAGAAGTTAATGAGTTTTATTTTGCAACCTTTAAAATCCTTGATGGGTTGGATTTTTTAGAAAGTGTTTCTTTTGTGAAAGAAAATAATGATTTAGCTTTATTTGTTAGGTCCCCTAAAGGCGTGCTGGCATTTAGTGATGACGAATATACAATATCATTTTATGAAGAGCTGATTTAATTAATTTGGAAAGATTTCATTTTATGAAAATAAACATTAAATCGTTGATATGCTTTTTATATAACTTTCGGGTACTGGACGGTTTATAGTACCGGTTAACCATCGTTAATAAAAGTGTACCATCGAGCGTTAATGATGCGGATGGTATAGTGCGATGAAGCAGTTAAAACGCCATCATTGGTGAGATAAGACCACCAGACCGCAAACAATTAATTGTTACATCATAGTAAGCCAACCATATTCAGCCGCTGTGCTACGTCGGGTAAAGTACCACCAGTTAAACAGTTAAATCGGGATGCACTATTATCTGTTCCTTTACTACGATTTCGACAGCGGCCGGTTTACCTAGCAGGTCCCTATAGCGCTGGCGGGCGGGATAAAACTTTATCAGTATGCGCCAAATGCGCTGGGATGGGTCGATCCGTGGGGGTTGAGTAAGTGTTCTACCGATCCTTATAAGGGTGTAAAGAATGCTTCTGCATATTTAAAAAACAGGGTGCTCCAAGAAAATTCAGGAAACAAGTTTTAGAGTCTTTTGAAATAAACACTCTTAAAATACGTAAAGCGACAGAATCAGAATATGGGTTGAGATATTTTGATGGAATTAATGCTTATCCGAGAAGTCGCTATATATTTGAGACTTTTCCTGCAACAAGAGAAAGCCTTGCGGTTAAAATTGAATGGAACCAGTTGACTGATTTTCCTCAGTTTAAAGTTAAACCGGGTTCTGTCATCGTTGAAGGTAGAGCGTCAGCCCAAGGTATAGGGCTGACGGGTGGGCAGATACAAAAATATATAAATAACATCAATGACCTAATAGATTTATGAAAATGAATAATAGAGATAAAACAATAGAAAAGTTAAAAAAGTGCATTGAACAGTTAAATAAGGTGCGTGTTGATAATGATGTGAGTGTGCTATCTATAAGCTCACCCGAGCAGATAGGGAGGTTTATAAATGTGTTTGAAGTTGCTTTGCATAAGTTATTGACGAATAATATGCCTCCTAAAAATGAAAGGTCGCTTGGAATAGCGCAATTAGTAGCGGATCAATGGCCTTTTGACCTTGAACTGGCAAGTATAATTATTGATGCAGAACAATCCTATAAAAAATATAATTAAAAAAACAGAAGCGATCTTAACGATCCTTCCGGCTTTTTCTCTTCAGCCGCATGGTGTCAGGATCAGACAACCTTCCGCGATCCGCATCGTGACCGCCTGACCTGTCTCAAACCCCGGCTCGCGCAGCCACTTGCCGGTCAGGTTAAGCTCCGGGGTGCTGGAATCGCCCCGTTGCGGGCGGTATCCCACAATATAACGCTGCTCCACTTTCGCTGCTTTAACCGCAACCACTTCTGCCCTGGAATGCTTCTCAGCCATGAGCAACTCCCTTCAGTTGGTGGTGGTCAGCAGTGCCAGTCAGTGATTTTACCCGTGACGAGCTGCATCGGGAGGTGAGCCGTACCCAGGGACTGCTGACCAGCCGCACGGAGTATGACCGCCTGGGCAGGATACGGCAGCGCGACGTGTTCAGCGGCAGTGCGCAGCGTCCGGCGCCGCGACGCTGGTCCCGGCGCTGGGACTATGACTGGCGCAACAATCTGGTCCGCGAGGAGCGTGACGACAACCCGTTCAGCTGGCACCGCTGGCGCTATGACGTTCACGGGCGCACCACGGAGAAGGAGAGCGCGCAGGTACGCTGGCGCTACCGCTACGATGCGGAACACCGGCTGACGGAGGTCATCAGCGAGCCGAAGGACCGTAACCGGCCGCAGGTAGAGGTGAGCTTCCGCTACGACCCGCTGGGGCGGCGGCTCAGCAAAACGCGACGGCAGATGCTTAACGGGCAGCCGCAGGGAAAGGCGGTGACCACGCACTTTGTCTGGGACGGGTTCCGTCTGCTGCAGGAAATCCACGATGGTGTGCCGCTGACGTACGTCTACAGCGATGCGGGCAGCTATGAGCCGCTGGCGCGTATCGACGGCGTCACGGACCCGGAAATCTTCTGGTTTCACTGCCAGCCGAACGGCACGCCGGAGCGGATGACGGATGCGGAAGGGGAGCTGCGCTGGGAGGGACAGAACAGTGCATGGGGCAAACTGCTGCGCGAGACGGCGCTGCAGGGCACGGGATTCGCGCAGAACCTGCGGATGCAGGGCCAGTACCTGGACCGTGACAAATCTGCCGGGAGCAGATTTGAACAGCGCTTCAGCGCTGGCCCCGAAGGGGCGAGACTCATGGATGAGGCGAGTATTCAGGCCTGCACTACAATCTGTTTCGTTACTACGACCCGGACAGCCGACGTTTTACCCAGCCGGACCCGATAGGGCTAAAAGGCGGGTTAAACTTATATGCGTATGCTCCAAACTCTCTCAAATATATTGATCCCCTTGGATTATGTAAGGTTGAAAGCGCAAGAACGCGACAAGCGCAAATGTTACAAGATGATGTGGGATATAATATAAGTCCAAAAAGTTGGGATCAATATCCTGCAATTGGTCGAGATGGTACATTTATTACAGACAAAAAGGGTGCGTTAAAATATTTCAATGGCTTTGAAAATGGAGATGTGACCATATCTAAATTGCTTGCTTCGACAATTGAAAAGGATATGGGGTTATATCCAGGTTCATTAAATGATGGATTTAATATTAGAAAAATCGACGGGGTTACTAGCATGCAACCACGAAGTCCATTAAGTGGTAATGATTATTTCTTAGGTCCAGGCCAACATTTGCCGGGCGGGGCTCCAGAAATGGTGATAAACTCTGTACCAACTTCAATTCCAGTAATTATAAGGGTGAATGTAAATTGAATAAGATGCCAGATAATTCCATTGTTGTTATTGATATGGTTGGAAATACTATAAAAATAAGGGTTTTTAGTCAGCATTTGATTAGCAAGATGCAGGTGATAGGTTTTTCATTACTAGATGAATTTATGATTTTCTCTGTAAGAGATGATAAGGATAAACAAAGAATAATAAGATTACTAATCAGTGAAGGCGCTCTTTTTTTATATGGGCATGGTTGGTACCCATCAGAAATAATGGAATATTATAAAGAGCAGAATGTTAATTTCGGTAAATATAAGATTATATATTGGACTGATAAGGATACTTATCATATAGAAGAACGATGATCTATACAGGCTGGCTATGAGCGTGACAGCTTGGGCTATGAAATCCGCTGGAGCCAGGCTTGTTGACGCTGGAAACGCGCTACGATGCGGCGGGGCGCATCGTAGCGCGAACTGACGCAATATTTCCGCGCATCTATAAAAAATATAATTAAAAAAGCTGGAAGCAATCTTAACGATCCTTATGGCTTTTTTATCTTCAGCCTTACGGTGTCTGGATCAGGCACATTTCCGTGATTTGCACCGTTACCGCCAGCCCCGCCTCGCGCAGCCACTTGCCGGAAAGGATCAGCGCCGGGGGCAGGTATCATCCCGTTGCGGCGTTATCCCGCGACTAGCTGCATCGCTACCTGTCAGTATTACTGGAACGCGCAGGGGGATCGCACGCTTTATTAATGAGCGCGGCGAGAGCTGGAACGTCAGAGGGCTAGCGCAGGCGCATGAAAACGCGGACGGCAAACGCAGCGAGTTTCGCTACGATGCGCCGGGCAACCAGACCGCGCTTGCCCCGAAGGGGCGAGTATTCAGGCCTGCACTCCAATCTGTTTCGTTACTACGACCCCGGACAGCGGACGTTTTACCCAGCCGGACCCGACAGGACTGGCGGGCGGGATTAACCTTTATCAGTATGCACCGAATGCGCTGGGAGGGATCGATCCGTGGGGGGGGAGTCGTTGCTCAAGTGATTATAATTATAACATGGTTAATAACCCTGGGCCTTTAGCTAAAATAAATGGGAATCCAGCAGCTAATTTTGCTGGGGAAAATATAATGCCCATATTTTAGAAAATGATTTGGTTTTGTATCGAGCAGGGAAAGCTGGAGGTAAAAAAAATGCTTTAGGACAATGGCTTACAAGAGCCCCGCAGAGTCAGTAGCAAAAGTTCGCATGGATCTGGCTGTGAAACCACAATGGATAGAACAAAATGGTACTTTAACGGGGACCTCTCCTATTGAGTCTGTATATAAGATAACAATTCTTAAAGGTACGAAAATATATGAAGGGCCAGTAGGCTACCAAGGGGAAGCCTATCTTGGTGGCCAAAATATCACTCAGATATTTGTGGAACAACCATGGCGATTGAACAGTGTTAAGGTTATGGATAGTTGGCTATTGAGGTGAGATATGTTTAAAAAAATACCAGCTAAATATTTGCTTAGTGAGTTTAGAAAACTTAGAGATATTCTTGTAGCCGAAAGGGATGACAATTGGGTTAGTGGGGTTGAGGCTATTATTGAAAAGCTTGAATGGTCACTTAATGCCAAGTGTATAGAACCATGCATCTACTATTCTGATGCGTGTAATACTTGGAAGTTAATGTATAAAGGCAATGGTTCATTTTCTGATTATTACATCTGGCGGGATGATTTTAATGAAAGAAGTCGTCTTAATGATCAATTAAATAATATAAAAAGTAATATCTGGAATGAAGTTAATGGAATTTAATTAGAGGTAAAATGATCAGGTTAATAGTTGAGCGGTATTGAATAATCTGTTGATGAACCACCGACCCGGAAATCTTCTGGTTTCACTGCCAGCCGAACGGCACGCCGGAGCGGATGACGGATGCGGAAGGAGAGCTGCGCTGGGAAGGACAGAACAGCGCATGGGGCAAACTGCTGCGTGAGACGGCGCTGCAGGGCACGGGATTCGCGCAGAACCTGCGGATGCAGGGCCAGTACCTGGACCGTGACAAATCTGCCGGGAGCAGATTTGAACAGCGCGTCAGCCTGGCCCCAAAG
This sequence comes from Mixta gaviniae, assembly GCF_002953195.1. GTDB lineage: Bacteria > Pseudomonadota > Gammaproteobacteria > Enterobacterales > Enterobacteriaceae > Mixta > Mixta gaviniae. The sequence goes on from NZ_CP026377.1 coordinate 817,392, forward strand.
GGGCGAGCCTCATGGATGAGACGAGTATTCAGGCCTGCACTACAATCTGTTTCGTTACTACGACCCGGACAGCGGACGTTTTACCCAGCCGGATCCGATAGGGCTGGCGGGCGGGATAAATCTGTATCAGTATGCGCCGAATGCGCTGGGGTGGATTGACCCGTGGGGGTTGAGTAAGTGTGGAATAGAAGGAAAATATAAAGAGATTGATAAAATTGACTTACCTTCATGGATAAAAGACTCTTTTAAAAACGGTGAATATAAAACTGTAATAACCACTGAAAATGTGACTTTGTATAGGGTGTTTGGCGGTCATGCAAAAATGGATGGTTCTTTCGTTAGTACATCATCGGCGTTGAATAAAATTCAGGCTAAAATTGATTCCGCTCTTTTACCCGAATGGAAGAATACTAGGTATTTTGAGGCTACTATGCATATACCTAAAGGAACAGTTCTTCAGATTGGGAAAGTTGAAAAGCAGACAATGATGTCAGGTGCAGTCCTTAAAGGAGGAGCAGACCAGATACTATTGCCCTAAGGTTATTCAATAAGCTGGGTAAGTGATGTGCGTTTCTTAAAATGAGTGAGTAATCAATGGAAAAAGACAAACTTTTAATCGAAATCGACAAGGCCTCAGCTTATATTGAGAATGTAATTAATAGTGAGAATAAAAGTGATTTAAGAGATTTGACTTTTGATCTTGATAGAGTCAGGTTAAGAGTTATTAATGGCAGTCTAAGGAATAATCCTTTAAGAGGGTTTCCTCGGAAATATGCAGAAATGTATAATGATTACTTACATCCCATAACTGATGTCTTAAGCAATATCGAAAAATATGTTGATCTATATTTAACAAGGTAAAGCACTACAATCTGTTCCGTTACTATGACCCGGACAGCGGCCGGTTCACCCAGCAGGATCCGACAGGGCTGGCGGGCGGGATTAACCTTTATCAGTATGCGCCGAATGCGCTGGGATGGGTCGATCCGTGGGGGTTATCAAAGACTTGTAAAGACCCGTCAAAAGAAGCGACGAAATGGCAAGGTCCAGGTAATGACGACTATCCTGGAATCGATGTATATAAAAATAGAAGATTAAAAAAAGGTACAATTCTATATGCTCTTTACCCCAATGGAAATCAGCAACCTTCATATACAGTTACATTTCCAACACTCTTAAAATACTGCGAGAATCCTCTTGGCTATCATCAAGGTTTGCAGGTAAAGTTAGATCCTAGATGGCCAATTCGAATTCAAGTTAGAGCTTTCTATGTTAGCCAAGATATTGACGTTGCATATGGTAGAGCTGCTGCTAATAAGTTATATGGTGAGGGTGGAGAACTTCAGTTTTTTATTCCAGAAGAATCCAGACATTTATTAAAACCTGGGAAAATATTGAATATATGATTGATTTGCATATAGATAAAGTCAACGGTGCTATATTTTTAGGTGGCGTTGAAGTAGATATATCATCAGAGGATGTTTTTGTTAAATCTGCGTTTTACGAAACGTTTTTTAAACAGGGTGAAATTAATGAATTAATGCCGCATCATTATTTATTAAAATCTGTTATTTTTAAAGATAAAATATTTGAAATGATTGTCAGGACAATTTGTTATGATTTCCCATTTATGATTCAATTAATAGATCATGATAGTGACTATTTTAATTCTCGTGAGGACTGGAACTTAAAAGCTGATATAAATATGTTGAGCCAGTCTGTGCGGAAAACCTCTTTATGGTTAAGTGAAGTATTAGATTTGCAGGAACCAGATGTTCAAAATGAAAGCTTTAATAGATGGCTGTTTAGTTGGGGAAGAGTATCAGTTTCATATGAAAATAAATCATTTGATTTTGGTATATTTATAACTTGGTATTAATAATAAAATAAGTTTTAAGTCAATTTATCCTAACTGTGGGGCTATACTGCCCCGTTGCGGCGTTATCCCGCAACTAGCTGCACCACCACCCGTTAGCATTACTGGAACGGCAGGGGGTGATCACACGCTTTATCTATGAGCGTGGCGAGAGCTGGCGCTATGTGTGGGATGGGAACGAGCGGCTGACGCAGCGTATCTCTTGGATTGACATGACGCCTGCGGCCGCACTGTCTCCCGCACATTCGCCGCGGGTCATCCCGAGGCGATCACCCATACCTTCAGCTGAAGCGCCGCCGGTCAGCTGCTTGCCCGCGCCACGCCGGAGATGCAGACGCGCTGGCGCTATACGCCCGCCGGTCTGCCGGCGCAAATCACCTAGCATCCGGCGCTGGGCGACGGCCTCTGGAGTCAGCAGGCCGAGCAGGCGTGGCGTTACGATGCGCCGGGCAACCAGACCGCGCTGGCCCCGAAGGGGCGAGTATTCAGGCCTGCACTACAATCTGTTTCGTTACTACGACCCGGACAGAGGACGTTTTACGCAGCAGGATCCGATAGGACTGGCGGGTGGGATTAACCTTTATCAGTATGCGCCGAATGCGCTGGGATGGGTCGATCCGTGGGGGTTGAGTAACCTGCCTTCAACTTTTAAGGCTCAGTTTAGAGCCGCAAAGAGGAAACTAGGAATACCAAAGAATATTAATACACCTAATCCTGTTAAAGTTTATGATAATAAATATGAGAATAGAACCGTTTGGCAGTTTAATACCGAGGACGGAGGGAAATATATTGTTATGCATGAAGAGGATAAGTTCGGGCGTGGGCCTCATTTGCATACCGCTGATGACTTACATGGATCTCCTTTAGAACCAAAAATACGCTATAACCAACATCCAGGCCATTATCCCGAAGATTTAGAGGGTATCGAGAACATGAAAGGAAAGAAAAAATGTCAAATGCTTTAAAAGAAAAGCTGAAAATTGCAAAACAAAAAAAAATAAAACAAATTGTTAAAGATGACATTATTAAAGTGAATGCTTTAAATTTAAACGATGTTGATTTTATAGACATTCATTATCAGAAATTGATTTTGGAAATTAAAGATAAAGGAATTTATTTAATAAAAAATAATCATGATATAAATAGTCAATATGGAAATTACCAAAAATTTATCGAACGAATATCAAGTAAGGAGAAGGTTTTTTTATATTGTTCAGGTGCCGATATGTTTTTTTTCGTAAGCGTACCGAGCATAGCAGTGAAGGCAAATCCAAAGTATTTCTGGGAGAGTCATGTTTTACATTCTTCTTGGCAATCCAGGTTTTTCATAGATAGCGAAAAAAAATATGGTTTCGCAGCGTTAAATGGCGAGTATGGGATTGAGGTTTGTCAATGGTATTAGCTAGATTATATAAAAATTTTATTTTATGTATTCTGTTGAGGATTACAGTATCCATTGATAACTAATTTCTAGGTAAGATGCTGCCTTTTTATATGGTTTTTAGAATGTAATCTTGAGTTTATAGTGTTTAGCTTTGCTGCTTTAAGCGCAGCGGTATCTTAAAATAGTGATAATCAGCGTGTGTGCTAAATAATTCCTGCTGAGGTTATGAAGCATATAGAAATGTCATGGAGAAACGCAACGGCCGAGATTAATCTTAATTATTATAAACCGAATACAGTGGATGGATTGAACTTAGAAGATGAAGTAAGTGTGGTAATAATGGGAAGCCACTTTATAAAGGCCCGCAATTTCCTGGAAGTATTGCTGAAACTTCCGATAAAGTATTTATCAAAATAGGCGGCTTAGTAAACCTGAGTTTTTTATAAAAACCACGCTACTAATAATAAAGTGGGCAGGGAATATTTATAGACAATGAATGGACGTTATAACTCAGAGGGTATATTCGGGGAAAGACTCGCGTTCTGCTATGGTTAGGAGTATTACGAAAGTATCAAGTTTAAATTGTCTCAAGGTATATAGATTAGTGAGGGAGCGCAGTCGCACGGAGTCTGGTATGTTCTGGCTTAGTGTATCAGGCAGCAGTCTCTAATTTACCAAAATAATAGATTATCTATGAAGTGGTATTTCCCTGGCAATGGATTTTTATATTTTATTATAAGATCTTGTACAATTAATTACAGATTTAAATAAAAACGCAAATCATCAATCGGCAATTATTTTTTTATTGCTCGTTATGATTCTATAAAAGGAAGTGTAATTAACTTTGATACGGTAAAGGAATTGCTCACCTATATGGCGGTGGCTCAATATTGCGAATTTGCTTATAAAAAAGGAAGGGTTGCCAAATTGTGTTGTAAATAACGCAGCTACTATAATTAAGTCAACTCCATAAAAAAGCTGGAAGCAATCTCAACGATCCTTCCGGCTTTTTAATTTTAATTACGTTTTATTATTAGCGACAGGAAGCGCTACCCGTGAAACTTTTCAAATTAAAGGTGTTAATCCAAAAGATCCGTTGGACGTTTCATGGAACGATGGCAGATTAAGAGGTACTTTTGATACTTTGCAGCTATATGAAAAAGGTATACCACAAGCTAAATCCCCAACAATGTTTGGTAAAAAGAAGGGGCTCCACTTGAACCATTTACTATAGCTTATCCTGAGTTTGGAAAAGGTGGGGTTCAACAGTTAATAGCTGGCAGAAGAACTGTTATATTTGATGAGGTTAAAATCCTCCCAGAGGGTGATAATGGATCTTGAGTCTTACGAAGAAGTTCTGGATTTTCTTGATGAGTATTTTGCAGTTAGGATAAAAGATGAAAAGTATCTTAATGAGATGAGGAAGATGATTAACGGTTCAAGAAAGAAAAAGATGGTGGCTATTAGGCCTATTCAATTACTTTTTTTAGAGTATAGAACGAAGTTTAATGATTATAGCATTGTAAGTAAAGATGAGAAAAAATTATGGGTTGACTTGATTGATTATTGGCAATAATTTTAGCTTGATGTGTAGAATTGAACATTTTATACTGCATGCCCTGATTACGGAAAAGGTGGTACGGTGTAATTATTACCTTTAGGAAGAGGTTATTCCGTTATTCTTGATGCGATGGTTATTAATCCGGGGTGAATGTATGACCGGGGCGGAATTAAGAAATAAACTAACCTATTTAATAAATAAATATGTACCGAAAAGTGAGAGGGATAGTTTTTATGATTGCATATCCAAAAAAGATGTGCCAATAAACGGTATTTTGGCTGATTTTAATAAGTTTAACACAACAGCTGTTGATTAAGCTGTTGGGGAAATAATAAGTAACATTTACTTTTATTTTTGCTAATTTTTTTGAAGTTAAAAACTTATAAAAAACGCTGTAATCGAACGGCTTCCGCTGGCGCTATGACGTTCACGGGCGCACCACGGAGAAGGAGAGTGCGCAGGTACGCTGGCGCTACCGCTACGATGCGGAACACCGGCTGACGGAGGTCATCAGCGAGCCGAAGGACCGTAACCGGCCGCAGGTAGAGGTGAGCTTCCGCTACGACCCGCTGGGGCGGCGGCTCAGCAAAACGCGACGGCAGACGCTGAACGGGCAGCCGCAGGGAAAGGCGGTGACCACGCACTTTGCCTGGGACGGGTTCCGTCTGCTGCAGGAAATCCACGACGGTGTGCCGCTGACGTACGTCTACAGCGATGCGGGCAGCTATGAGCCGCTGGCGCGGGTAGACAGCAGCGCAGTGGTAGGAATCAGGTTATTCGCTGTATCGAACAGGAAAAGGCAACGGATGAAGCGATATTGTCAGCTCAATAAGGCCATGTTATGAAAAACTTCTTTGCTATCAGAAAAAACAGTTTAATTCTCTTATGGACAGCGCTGAGCCTGTTTGCAATTTCAGGGTGTAACGCAATGAAAACTTATCCACCCGAAGACTTTTTCCATGGCACGCAGCTTACGCTGGCGCAGAGTATTTATCAGGGTGACCTAGCGTCGGTAAAACAGCAGGCTGGCGTGACCGATCTCAACAAGCCCGGCAAGCAGGACATGACGATTTTATTTTACGCCCTGCAGTGCGCGCAGGGAGAAAAGAAACAACCGCTGACCATCATGAGCGAACTGGTAAGGCAGGGGGCCGATCCGCTGCAGGATGTTCCGGATATGGGCAGTGTGGCGGGCGTGACGGCGAGATCATCCTCCCCTGAATATATGGCGGCTCTGCTTGATGGCGGTATGAGTCCTGATGTAGAAATAATGAAACGTCCAGTTTTTTTCAAGGCAGCTTCAGATGATACATTGAAAACCCTGGATTTAATGGTTAGGCGAGGCGCGAATGTTAATCGAAGCGATAGTTTAGGCAGGACGGTTCTTATGCATGCACTGGATGGTATGCAGCTTGATACCGTCGTCTGGCTGCTTAAACATGGCGCCGATCCGCACGCCGTGGAAACCAACAGCGGCTGGTCGTTTGCGCGGCAGCTGGCATATGTTGTAAAACGCAACAATGGTCAGGAAGGTCCCACGCTGGATAAGCTTAATGAAATCATAGGCCTGGTCAAACAGGCGGGCGTAAACTGGCCCCCGGCGCAATAATTCGCATATTAAAAAGCCATTGAGACGTGGTCTTTTGGATTTTATTAATGTTTTAATTATTATCAATGCCGCTGTATTTATGTCACCAAATTAAGTGGTTCAGCGTTATAAATAATAAACAGGCGGAAACGCCTGTTTTCCATTATTAGCTTCTTTAGCGTCCAGAGCCAGCGGCAAACCAGGCTGGATCTTTGATGCTATGGGACTAAATAAAAAATTAAGGCGGCACTGGCAATATGTTTGACAAGCATGATATGGATCAGTTTATTCGCTGTATCGAACAGGAAAAGGCAACGGATGAAGCGATATTGTCAGCTCAATAAGGCCATTTTATGAAAAACTTCTTTGCTATCAGAAAATACAGTTTAATTCTCTTATGGACAACGCTGAGCCTGTTTGCAATGCCAGGATGTAACGCAATGAAAATTTATCCTCCCGAAGACTTTTTCCATGGTACGCAGCTTACGCTGGCGCAAAGCATTTATCAGGGTGACCTGGCGTCGGTAAAACAGCAGGCTGGCGTGACCAATCTCAACAAGCCCGGCAAGCAGGATATGACGCTTTTATTTTACGCCCTGCAGTGCGCGCAGGGAGAAAAGAAACAACAGCTGGCCATCATGAGCGAACTGGTAAGACAGGGGGCCGATCCGCTGCAGAATGTTCCGGATATGGGCAGTGTGGCAGGCGTAACGGCCAGTTCATCCTCACCTGAGTATATGGAAGCTCTGCTTAATGGAGGAATGAGCCCTAACGCTATGGTTCAAAAAAGTCCCATCTTTTATTATTCCGCCTCGGATAATACCCTAAAGACATTATCCTTAATGATTCAGCGTGGCGCTAATATCAATCAAAGCGATAATTTAGGCAGAACGGTTCTTATGGAAGCACTGGATGGTATGCAGCTTGATACCGTCGTCTGGCTGCTTAAACATGGCGCCGATCCGCACGCCGTGGAAACCAACAGCGGCTGGTCGTTTGCACGGCAGCTGGCGTATGTTGTAAAACGCAACAATGGTCAGAAAGGCCCCACGCTGGATAAGCTTAATGAAATCATAGATCTGGTCAAACAGGCGGGCGTAAGCTGGCCGCCAGCAGAGTAATCTGCATCTTAAAAAAGCCATTGAGACGTGGTCCTTTGGCTTTTATTAATTGCTTACTTATCATCAATGCCTCTGTATTTATGCTGCCTGAGCAGGCGGCTCAATGCGATAAATAATAAATAAAGAGAGAGGTCTGTTCCCTCATTTTCAATCTCCTTTGTTGAATTTAATCGGTGGTGATATGAATATAATAATGCTTATATTAAAAGCGGCTACTTGCCTGGCGAATTTTGTGCTTTCTGTGTGGCTACAGTTTATTATGGCGAGTGGTTTTATCTGGATGCTTATCTCCGGTGTAGGTATGAAGGGACAGGACTGGGGGAAATGGTTAACAGCGTTCAGGCCGATCTTAATGCTCTATGCGTTGAATAGCGTGGTGTTAGTTATTTGTGGCTTATTAGTTGCCTGGAACTGCCTGGATAAAAAACATGTTCTTTGTTTATCGTTGGCGGCGGTGCAGTTACCTTTTTTCTATTTAATGGCGAAAACCACATATGGCGATCTCTTTTTCGCTCCGGTTGTCTGGGTGGCGGCGATCGCTTCTGGCACTGGCCTGGCAAGTAATTATCTTAAACTTAGGTGAATCGCTAATTTAGCTGGCTATTCACTGAGTGTCTTATTTGTTTTATTCATTATTGCAGGGAGCCCCCGATGGCAACCGGAAATACCATTGGTAAATTACAATATGCGCCTGCGCCGCAGGGAAACGTTGCGGCAGGAAGTGCCAACCCACCTAAAAAGAAAAGCTGGTGGAGTAGTTACGGCGACTGGGTGCATACCGGGCTGGATGTGTTAGGTGCTGTTCCTATTGTCGGCGTGGTTGCCGATGGGGCTAATGCGGCAATTTATACTGCTGAAGGCGATTACGGCAACGCGGCCCTGTCTGCGGCATCAGCCGCCGCAAACTTTGTGCCCGGAGGTGGAGCCGCATTCAAAGCGGGTAAGCTGGCAGCAAAAACTACTCTGATGAGATGGCAAATGGCTGGCTGGGACAGGGATGGTTCTTGCCTTTTTCCCCGGAAATTCGCGAAACGGATGACGTTCTGCTCTATATCGATGAACAGGGACGCGAGATCGATTTTCCCCGTATCGCTCCAGGGCTGCCGGCCCGCCTGCACCGCTATGAGCAGCTCACCTTGTCACAGCCGAAGCAAGGTCTTTATCGGCTATCAACGTCTGATGAACAACGTCACTGGCTGTTCAGCCAGGAAGCGGAGGCTGGACGCTTTTTGATGACGGCGATGGAAGATGCGCATGGCAATCAGCTGACTCTCCATTATGACCGCAATCACTTACCGGTGGAGATCGTTGACAGCGCCGGGCGCCGCTTTTTGATCCAGTTTGCCGATCTTTGCCTGACGAGTGGCGAGAAGGTCAGACGTATCTCCAGCGTTAGCTGTTGTCATCCCTCCGAGCCTGAACTGCCTGAAATCCTCTGCCGCTATGACTATTCGGAGGAGGGCGATTTAATCGCCGTGCGTAACGGGAACGATGAAATCGTCAGAGATTTCCGGTATCGCAACCATATTATGGTGGCGCATCGTCTGGCAGGCGAAATGGCCTGTTTCTATCATTACGACCGTCACGATGTACATGGCAAAGTACTGGCGCACCGTAACAGTCTGGGGCAGACCTGGCAGTTTGACTATCAGCCAAATGCCACACTCGTAACTGATGTCCTGGGCCGTAAAACGCGTTATGAGTATGATGATAATCATGAGCTGACGACGCTTATTGATGCCAGCGGAGGAATAACCCGGATTAAACGTAATGCGCGCGGGCAAGCCATTGCGGTAACCGATCCGGCCGGGCGTATTACACGTTATCGCTATGATGAACGCGGGAACTGTACGGCAGTTATTGCGCCTGACGGAGGAATGACGCGCATTGATTTTCACCCGCACTGGAACAGGCCGGTGCGTATTACCGATATGCTCGGATCATCGCGTGAATTTACCTGGGAGGTGGCAGGTAATTTAATACGTGAAATGGATGAACTGGGCCGCGTCACAGAATATAACCATGACGACGCCGGTAATCTGGTCCGTATTCGCGATGCGGCATCAGGCATTCAAACTTTTAACTGGAATGCGGCGGGATTCCTTTTATCCCATACGGACTGTTCCGGGCGTACTACGCAATACAGCTATGACAAGTATGGCTGGCTAAAAAGCCGTACTGATGCGGCGGGCAATATCACCACATGGCAGCATAACGCAGACGGCTTGCCGGTGAAGGTGTCTCACGCCGCGATAGCCGTGGAGAAGTTTGGACAACCATGAAAGCTGAAGGCGCAAAGAAACTGGGTATGAAAAATCCTAACGGGAAAAAACACTGGTTTGAACATCCTGATGGGCACCCCGATGCCGGTCAGCCTGGAGTTCCAAAACATCATAATAGTGGTCATATCCATTCTATTAATACTAAGGGTGAAAAAATTGTTTTTACATGGTGACTTTTTATGAAATTACTTAATTATATTGTGAGGTTTCCTTTCCCTGATTGGTCGGAGCTAACTGATAATGATGGGAAGTTAATTAAAAAACCGATCTGCTACTGCTGGCTTCAAATGGGTGAAGACAAAGAAGTAACTTATGGTTTTGACAATGAGATAGCTAGTGATTTTTTGAAAACTTTGTTCCCTAAATTCCTAATGGTCGATGAGATTGGGGTGAAAGAGTGCTTATTTAATAAACTTCCTCTTGGGGAAATTTGTTTTTATGATGATGGGGAAAAAATCGAAATGTTAAAAAAAACATTTTTTGAATATTTTTTAAACAAGAAAAAAAAGTGAATTATTGAAAAAAAGAGGAGGGAGGGATGAAAATAATGTCGATATAAATCTTATGCCACTCGAATTGAATGCTGGGGTAAGTAGTGAGTCAATAAATAATTGCCTTAAGAGTAATCTGCCAGTTTTAATTATGCGTTTTTTTACGCCAGAGGCTGGCGACACATTCGTAATATTTGATGAAGGGTTAGATAGTCAAATAAGAAAATTAGCTGAAAAACTTGGTGTGAAACATGAAGAGTATAAAGATATTAATGAGCTGCCTACACCACGTTGGTGATTGATTTAATTAGTGAGGGATTTAAAGTAAAAAGACAGTAGGAGGGTTATTACTTTCCGTCCAGCTAAAAGTAGGTTTAATCCATGATGTATTTTAACGGCTATTCTAAGTTAAAGATAAATGTTATCGGATATGAATATGAAAACTCAACGGATAAAGATGACTCTAATTGGTTGATTGTTGAAATTTTTGTTGAAAATGGCGATGGTGGAACTTGGTCTTCAGTGAATCCCTGCTTAACAACAATGGAACTTGCTGAGTTAAAGGGGTGGCTTTCAACTATTCTCGATAAAAAAACGACATCGCGTGAATTGGATTTCATGGAAAATGAATTGCGTTTTATAAATGAGGGTAATGGTGTTATAAGCGTTGCACTTAATTATGCATTTCATCCCAATTGGGAATGCTATGATTTTGACAATGAAGATGAAGTGATTTTAAAATTCCATTTAGATGATGGAAAATTAAAAAGGTTAATAGAGCAAGTTGATGAGTTAATAAAGAGATACCCGGAGAAAAGAGGTCATTGAATTTTTTAGCTTAGCATGAATAGAGGTCGTAAGAGATGTTAAAGATTCTTCCGGATTTTTAGTTATCAGTCAGTCATTATTGTTCGTTCCCGTTAAATACTGTACGAAATTTTTCTTCATTTTCGAACGGCTCTTGCAAAGTAAGGTGTTGTGCTGTTTTCTCTGCCTGACCACGTTGCACCTGGCTTACAATGCTTTGCCTTTACGCAACAACTATAATCGTATTGAGATAAGAAATGTTGAACTGATGAAAGAAAATGTTTCACAGAAAGTAGAAGAGTTAAAAAAAGTGTTGGTTTCTATTGAGGAGATGGTTATTGTAATCGATAAAATAGGGACAGGTTTTGACGAAACGGAACGAGCAGCATTTGCATTACTACTTTTTTTTAAACAACGTGATGTTCTTGGGGGGTTAGCAAAAGTCAGAAAATATTTGTATAAAGAGTTAGAGGATAATATTTCTCCTGAAGAATTCGATAACTGGATCGAGAATGACATTGCTTTATGGCGGCCTCCATATGATAAAAAAGGGGAGGAAATATTAAGTTTGATAGAAAATGGAGATCTCTAGTTAGAACTTTCTCCGCGATAAGGAAATATATTCCCGTAATTTTAGGATGCGGGTTTTCAGTATGTTAATATGGTTGTTAATTCTGAAAACCAGTCAGCCTACTTTACTATTACGGAGCATTCCCCGGGAAGCGCATCGCAAGTATACGTTACAAGAGGGAGTGCTGGTATAACTCATGCTGAGAGACGTGCAAAACTAGCTTTGCCTCCTAACAACTCTGCAACTTATGAAGGCAAGGTTGTTTTAACCAGACCTCAAGTTCTTCTTGAAGGAAAGGTTGCGCCGCAGCTGCAATGGGGAGCAGATAAAGTAGGCGGAGAATGGCAACTAGTAACTGCAGGTGGAAAATACTCAGGAGCAACTAAGTTATTATGAATTTAGAAGAAACCGGAAAAAATATGTAACTTATTAAGCTTGTCTGGTTATGTTCAGGAAGCAAAAGAGATAAGTGATATGATGAATAAATTATTAATATTGGATAAGGGTGAGGCTGAGAGAAGATCAACCATAAATAATTTAATATCCCGTTGTCATATTAAATGGCTGAGAGATTATTATGTTGATAAGATTACTTATAAAGAATGGACTGACATTATTACAGAGTTCAAAAAGAAACTTAATAAAGCTAAATGACAAAGCCGCCCGGCATCAGGAGCAGGCAACCTTCCGCGATCCGCATCGTACTCAAACCCCGCCTCGCGCAGTTACTTGCCGGAAAGACTCAGCGCTGGGGTGCTGGTATCGCCTCTTTACAGCGGTATTCCAAAATGTACGCCTCCACTGGAACATGGAGCATCAGCTGGGAGAGGCGGTGACCCGGCGTAACGGCACGGCGCAGCGAACCCGTTACGGCTACGACGCTTTCGGACGATGCAGCTGGAAGCAGGACGCCTTCGGGGTGACGCACTTTATCTGGGACGGTGACCGGCTGCTGAGCGAGGAGCGGGGCGGTCGTCAGCATATCTGGATTTATGAGGATGAAAGCTTCGTGCCGCTGGCGCAAATCAGCACGCAGCGCGGGGAAAGCGAACATGACGCGCAGGTTTACTGGTATCACACCGACCAGGCGGGTCAGCCGCGCGAGCTGACCCGGATGGCGGGTGAGCTGGTGTGGCGTGCGGACAACCGCGCCTGGGGCAATACGCTGCGGGTGGAGACGGCGGAACAGGCGGAACCGGTGCATCAGCCGCTGCGCTTCCAGGGGCAGTATTACGATGCGGAGACCGGTTTGCACTATAACCGGTTCAGGTACTATGCATCCGGATGCAGGGCGGTTTGTCAGCCAGGATCCGATTGGGCTGGCCGGCGGGATAAACCTGTACCAGTATGCGCCGAATCCGTTAAGTTATATTGATCCTCTTGGTTTAAAATGTGGCAGTGCTTCTGGTCAATTACCTGAATTAAGAGGTAAGTCAGTTAATCGAATTGAAGAGATTCTGTCACAACACGGTTTTACTCAGACTAAAGTTAGCAATAGTGCTGCGAAAAATCAGATATGGAGACATGCGGATGGTTCAGAAGTAAGGATTCATCCATATGGAAATCAATCAGTGAATATGAGTAATGGTCAATTAACGCCTAAATCTGGTTTGAATGCTCATATCCATAAAGAAAATCATTTAGGCGATCAGTTGGATGATTTGGGGAATATTTCAACAGATCCTAATTTAACCCATATTGGTATTCGAAATCCTTCGGATTATCCAACTGTTAGAGGACGGCCTCATGGGAGTGGTAGGTAGATAATTATGAGTATTGAATATCATCTAATAGTTAACAGTTCATTGCGAGATGAAGTTTTTAAGGAAATCAAAGCTTCATTTGAAGATAGTGGTTTATATTGTCTGAAGCATTTTTCTGATAATATTATTGGTTTCTCTATAAATGGTTACTCATCCGGTTGGGGAGCTGATTTTGAAATAACCAAAACGGAAAAGGATTTATTTATCGCGATCCATTCTGGTAATTATAAGAAAATACTATCAGTCATAGAAAACAGTCTCATTAATAACCATATATCCTTCGAGCTTGAGGAAGAATAAATAAAAGCCGGGAAGGATACTCAAATCTTCCCGGCTCTTTATTACTTAACCCTCGTTCAGCACACTAAACACTCCGCCCTTAATTCACTTAACCACCTGTTTAGCCTGATAAATCTGCTCACGAACTTCCCGCGCCTCATTATTATCTGCCATCAGCATAGTACACCCTTCCGAGATTTTTACGGCTATGTCACACTCGGTCTCAAGCCCCGTCCCTTTCAGCCAGTTACCTTTAATGTACAGGCTGGAACTGCACGTATAGCCGGTGGGGGGTTGGTTTTACGGTTTGTGCAGGAAATACTGATATAGCTGACCAGGTAGAATAACGTTATGTTTGTATAATTTTTTGTATTTACCTATTGATTTTATAGTAAAATTAACAATGTATGGATAGTTTTACTTATCAGAGTATGGCGGTAGCGTATGTATTATGACTTGGTAATTTCAGGACTGTACGGACGAAACTGACGGTAAGATCCGAACTCAGGTCAGATTACACACCCTGATCCGATAGGGCTGGCGGGCGGGATAAACCTGTACCAGTATGCGCCGAACCCGCTCAGCTGGATCGACCCGCTGGGGTTAGAAAAATGTAAACCATCCTCTCCGGGGAAAATGCAAAAGGAAGTTGAGCGAGGTCAAGCACCTAAAGAAATTGTCAGAGTAGATAGGGGGCATATTCCGGGTCAAGAACCACATGTACATTATGCTGATGGTACATCATCTAATATGTCAGGTGGAATTCATGATGCTCACCGAGGAATACCAAATCCATCGAAAAAAGCCCGGAAATGGTTACAGGATCATGGATGGATACCACCAGAATATAATTAAGGTTGTTAAATGGAAATATACGGTTATGAAAATGAAGAGGGTGATCTTATGTCACTTCAAGAAATGACATTAAAAGTTACTGTGGATGAATTAAAAATCTTATCGTCTTTTATTATTAATACAGTTAATTTAATGGAAGAACACAAGGAAAACTTCGGTCATGAGCATCTTTCTGATTTTACAAAAAATTGCTGTATGCCTGAAGTAATTATCACTAAATAAAAAAAGCCGGAAGTGATCTTAACAATCCTTCCGGCTTTTTATCTTTAGCCGCCCGGCGTCAGGATCAGACAACTTTTCGCGATCCGCACCGTTACCGCCTGGCCCGTCTCAAATAGGATGCTGCCGGTCAGCTGTTAAGAGAAGAAACGCTGACGCGTGGCGGCGCGACGGGCAGCTGAAACAGATGACAGACAGCCACAGCGGCGCGCACCGCTACGCCTACGACGCGCTGGGCAGGCTCACGCAGGCCGGAGGCGAACGGTTTTCCTTCGACCCGGCCCATAACCTGCTGGCGCAGGAAAATGCGCCGCCGCTGACGGATAACCGCCTGCGGGTACTCGGCGACTGCCGCTGGGAGTACGACGCGCACGGCAACGTCACGGAGAAACGCACCGGCCGCCATACCGTGCAGCGTTTCCGCTGGAATGCAGAGCATCAGCTGGAAGAGGCGGTGACCCGGCGTAACGGCACGGCGCAGCGAACCCGTTACGGCTACGACGCTTTCGGACGACGCAGCTGGAAGCAGGACGCCTTCGGGGTGACGCACTTTATCTGGGACGGCAACCGGCTGCTGAGCGAGGAGCGGGGCGGTCGTCAGCATATCTGGATTTATGAGGATGAAAGCTTCGTGCCGCTGGCGCAAATCAGCACGCAGCGTGGGGAAAGCGAGCATGACGCGCAGGTTTACTGGTATCACACCGACCAGGCGGGCCTGCCGCGTGAGATGACCGGGATGGCGGGTGAGCTGGTGTGGCGTGCGGACTACCGCGCCTGGAGCAATACGCTGCAGGTGGAGACGGCGGAGGAACAGGCAGAGCCAGTGCATGAGCCGCTGCGCTTCCAGGGGCAGTATCACGATGCGAAGACCGGTTTGCACTATAACCGGTTCAGTTACTATGATCCGGATGCAGGGCGATTTGTCAGCCAGGATCCGATTGGGCTGGCCGGCGGGATAAACCTGTACCAGTATACGCCGAACCCGCTGACGTGGATTGATCCTTTAGGACTGCGTTGTGGGCATACTGCTAAAGCAAAACAACTCGGTTATAAAAAAGTCAATGAACGTTCTCACGGGCAGCCGGCCTTCGTAAATAATAAGGCACCGAATAAGTTGAAATATATTACTCCTGATGTTGACCAACATAATGGCGGATTTTGGAAAGCTGCTGATAGTGTGAGAAATTTAGGAAGCAGGCGGACAAGTTCAGGCACTTATGATGCTGATCTTAATCGAATAGGTGATTAATGTATGAAATATTCATATAGAATAACTAAATATACTCAGACTGATGAACTGGGGAGGGGCATTCATCTCCAAATGAATGGACCAGTTTTTATGATGTAGGCAATAAGGTAACAGAGAACGAATATAAAAAAGTTGAACAGAAATATATAGATTATATTTTAGATGCATGTAATTGCCTTGGCGTGAAATCACTAAAAATTAAGGGGTTGGAACTGAATGTTGATAAATGTAAGTATGCAGAAGGTAACACTATTCAACTTGGTGATCTTAAAGAGGTGATTCAATCAATATTAAGAGAGTATATATGGTGTAAGCTTATATCCAATGAATGTGAGTTTCATTTTGGTTATGATTTCTATATGTATTTTTTATGTGATGCTTGTCCTGAAGAATGTATAGATAAAATAAAAACGGAACTTACTGTTCAAAGATATAAATCCCCATATTTATAATAAGATAAGAGTCGGGAAACTCTTTTAATCCTCCCGGCTTTTTTATTTAAGCCTATTTCATATACTAAGCAAGCACGTCCTTTACACCTTGAACCACCAGTTTAGCCTGATAAAATTGCTCCCGGCACGGCGCAGCGAACCCGTTACGGCTACGATGCTTTCGGACGACGCAGCTGGAAGCAGGACGCCTTCGGGGTGACGCACTTTATCTGGGCCGGCAACCGGCTGCTGAGCGAGGAGCGGGGCAAACGTCAGCATATCTGGATTTATGAGGATGAAAGCTTCGTGCCGCTGGCACAAATCAGCACACAGCGTGGGGAAAGCGAGCATGACGCGCAGGTTTACGGGTATCACACCGACCAGGCGGGGCTGCCGCGCGAGCTGACCGGGATGGCGGGTGAGCTGGTGTGGTGTGCGACTACCACGCCTGGGAATACATTGTGCGTGGGGGCGATGACGCTGACAGCGTGGACGCCACGACAGGTCAGATTGCCGGCGCGCTGTATGGTTATTCGGGCATACCGCAGGAGTGGCGTGACAGGCTGATGCAGGAAAAAAGAATTGCCGCCATGGCGGAAGCGTTCTTCAGGCAGGCACCTGAGGAAACGACATAATTTTGAGCAAAACAGGCGACAGCGTTTTTAAGCCCCATGGCGCAATCGGCACTAAGTCACATGACTAATAATGATTTTTAATGTTCAATCGCCCGCATTGTCAGAGAAAAAGATAATTTTATGTTGCAGCCAACAGGGCGGGGGCCGGGCCTTTTAGCAGGCTATTTGCTGCCATTTGATGCTATCCCATTCTTTTACTGCCTGTTTTGACTTTCTTTTCGCTACCGATATAATCGGCGCTTCATGGTAAGGAGAGAGACATGTTCAGAAGCAACCTGGAAGAAAAACTGTATAAAACGGGTTTTTCTGCGGAGGAAATAGGGAAGTTACGCGCTAATGCGGAAAACCATTCCACCTCGCTGGAAATCGTACTGTCTGACTTGTCTAAAATTTTCCGCTCCCGCATCTATATTTGCATCGCGCTGGTGATTATCTGGATGCTCTCCGTCACCTTTCAGGGGACGCAGCGCGCCCTGCCGCTTGGTGCATCAATGTTAATCGCGCTTGGTTTGATCGCCTGGTTTACGCCGATAAAGCTCTCGTGGAAATCCTGGCTTTATCAGCGCAGCGTTAAAAAGAATGCAGGCAAAACGGACTAAGCGTTAACGCGAGCAAGTAGCGCCAGACATAATATCAAGCACGCTTTTGCCCTTAAGACCGAGGCTGATGTTCTTCTGTAATCGCTTCGTCTGGCTCAGCTTGTCATAGTTGCGGTAAAAATCCTCGCGCAGTGAATAGAACAGACGCCAGGATTCTTTTTTCTTGATAAGGCCATAAACGCTAAAGGCATTAGCCGCCAGATCGACAGTGTTATAGACGGCTAGCCCTGAACAGCGTTCAAACCCCATCGCCTCCGCGCTGCCCATATAGGCATCAGCCAGAAAACCCTCTGTCGTTTTATTGTCGGTGAACAGACGTTCAATCTCTTTATCGATTCCGTTAATCCCGTTCACCACCAGGATCCCGCCGGCAACCACGCCGACAGGCGACAGGGTGCCGACCAGCAGTGCGCCGCCGACGACCTGTGAGGCGGAAGTCGCGATATGAACCCCCGTTATCACGTAGCCTTTGATCTGTTGCTGATGGTCGCGAACAAACTCAATGACGGCGAAAACCTTTGCTTTACCTGTGGCCAGCAGCCTGTCCTGAATATGCAGATCGTTTATTTCCGCTTTTAAAGCTTCGAGGTAATTCATGCTCTCAGCAGCAGTCTGCGCCCGACTGATTAAGTTGAGATGTTGTTCAGCAAAGCTTTTCGTCTCGCTGATGAATTTATGCAGCGTAGGGCC
Organism: Mixta gaviniae; assembly: GCF_002953195.1. GTDB lineage: Bacteria > Pseudomonadota > Gammaproteobacteria > Enterobacterales > Enterobacteriaceae > Mixta > Mixta gaviniae. Next base: position 835,793 of record NZ_CP026377.1, read on the forward strand.
GTAGTTCAGATGACGTGAAGATAGGGTATGTGCAAGCTGGTTTAATTTCGCGATCTCGTTGCGCGCCATTGCCATGTAGCCAGACTTCTCGGCACTATTATCGATAAATGTACTCATTTTCCTGTCCTTAAAAAAACGATAAGTGATTTTAATAGTTTTGATTGTTTTAACAACCGCTTAATAACCCCGCTTTTAGCTGCGTCCGTCTCTTTAACATCAGCGCAGCGGATCTCCTTTGACTCCCCCCGTAAGCCAGTGTTAAATCCCTGCTGATCTGAACCGATACCATAACAACGATAACGATGATTCCGGCGTGTTTTGCGCCCTGAGACGAGCCCAGCTATGTTTATCTCCATTTTTACACGTCTGCTGATCGCTACCGCTCTGGCAGGCTTTGGCTACGCTACAGCCGCCGAGTTGCCTGACGCCGTTAATGCGCCTTTAACACCGCCGGTGGGGCAATTTTCCGTTATCGCTCCCGCTAACGGCGCGCATGAGCTGGCAGCCGCTGGCGAGGCGGTGACAGCTTATCGGGAGAAGGGAGCCGTTGACGGTGCTTCTGCCGCCACGGCATCGGCGCCAGTCAACAGCGGTAACGCGTTCCCGGCGAAGGTGAATGCGACAGGCGTCGCTTCTGCCAATAGCGATGCCGCAGCGGCAACCCACAGCAATGCGGCGTTAGCTGCAAGCCCAATGGGATCCGTGCCAGCGGTAACAAATAGCGATACGGCGTTAACCGCAAGCCCGCCGCAAACTGCGCCTTTGGCAGCGGACAGCGATGCGGTGTTAAATGAAAGCGCTGCGCCAGCGGCAGATGCCGGGGTGAATCAAAGCGCGCCAGCACAAACGGCTGAAGAGACTATTCAGCCGCAGCCTCAACAGGGGGCGGCCGGCAGCACGCCGGCGGAGGCATCCGGCTCTGCGACCGCCGCGCAGACGGACGGTGAAGAGGTGAAGCAGGATCGGGTCATTACCCTGGTATTACAGGCGATCCGCGCACATCAGCTGACTTCGCTCTCCAGTGAATGTCTGGGTATGAGCTTCGTCGATGACAGCGACGATCCGGCTAACTACCTGATTGACGTGCGGGAGAACCGTAACTACCCCGCCTGCGGCGGCGATCCGGAAACCGCGCCGCATCTGTTTTTCTTTAAGGCCGGTAAAAAGGATGGCGCCCTGCAGACCGATGCCGGAGTCGAGCCTGACGATTTTTATCCGCTGGAAGACAGCGCGCAGCCTGCCGTCGCCGCGCTGACGGCGGCCGATTTCGTCATCCAGGTCAACAGCACTTCGCTGGCCTTAGGCCAGCCGTGGAACGAGGATGTGATGATGAGCCTACCGCCGGAACGCGCGCAGGCCACGCAAAATCAGGCGCAGGATGCGGATGCCCCTTATCGCTATTATCAGCATCGCTATGACGTGCTGGCGCTGACGGTTTCCAACGAAGGCTGGGATCGGCAGCAACGCAGCGCCGACGATAGCTATCTGGGACAGATTACGCTGCTCGACGCCACGCTGGAGACGCATCGCGGCGCGCGCGTCGGTATGACGGTCGCCGAACTGGAGCAGAAATATGGCCCTGGCGAAGCGGATGAGCGCAACGGCGAAAGCTGGCTCAGCTGGCAGCAGGATGACAAAGTCATCGCCGCGCGCATCGGCAATGGCCTGGTGACGCAGATAACGCTAAGCCAGCTGCAGCACGCGGCAGACGCGCAGGGATAAGCGCGCGCATAAACGGCCTGCCCGGGCGGCGGAAAAAGTTAGCGGGAAAGCGCACAGCGCGCGCGATTTCGGCCTGCTTTTTTTATGTACTTAAGGTAAGCTATGCGGCCTCATTGTCTGACTTTTCAACATTGTTATATGGGGCCGGCGCCAATGTAGACCACTACGCTTTTTCGCAGCGTTCACCCGGCAGCACAGCGTGCCGCAGGTGAGCTGCATGGTTCTGGCTCCGGGCCTGTCAGTGGGCCCTCATGAATTAACGGCTGTGTCGCCTGCTATTACGCCGCGCCACAGCATTAACAGAAGAACTCCGATGTCTAATACCCCATTTTTGCAAGAAGTGTCGCGTCGTCGCACCTTTGCCATTATTTCTCACCCCGACGCCGGTAAGACCACCATTACTGAAAAAGTCCTGCTGTTCGGACAGGCGATCCAGACCGCCGGTACGGTAAAAGGCCGCGGCTCCAACCAGCATGCCAAATCGGACTGGATGGAGATGGAAAAACAGCGTGGTATCTCCATCACTACCTCGGTTATGCAGTTCCCGTACCGCGACAGCCTGGTGAACCTGCTGGATACCCCCGGACACGAAGACTTCTCCGAGGATACCTACCGCACCCTGACCGCCGTGGACTGCTGTCTGATGGTGATCGATGCGGCGAAAGGCGTTGAGGATCGTACCCGTAAGCTGATGGAAGTGACCCGTCTGCGCGATACGCCGATCCTGACCTTTATGAACAAGCTGGACCGCGACATCCGCGATCCGATGGAATTGCTGGACGAAGTTGAAAGCGAGCTGAAGATCGCCTGCGCGCCGATCACCTGGCCTATCGGCTGCGGCAAGCTGTTTAAGGGCGTTTACCATCTTTATAACGATGAAACCTACCTGTACCAGTCCGGTAAGGGCCATACCATTCAGGATGTGCGTATCGTTAAAGGGCTGGACAACCCGGAACTGGATCAGGCGGTTGGTGAGGATCTGGCGGCGCAGCTGCGCGATGAGCTGGAGCTGGTCAAGGGCGCCTCGCACGAGTTCGAGCAGGAAGCCTTCCTGCAGGGCGAGCTGACGCCGGTCTTCTTCGGCACCGCGCTGGGCAACTTCGGCGTTGACCATATGCTCGACGGGCTGGTCTCCTGGGCGCCGGCACCGATGCCGCGTCAGAGCGATACCCGCACCGTTGAAGCCAGCGAAGAGAAGTTTTCCGGCTTCGTGTTTAAGATCCAGGCCAACATGGATCCGAAACACCGTGACCGCGTCGCCTTTATGCGCGTGGTCTCCGGCAAGTATGAAAAGGGCATGAAGCTGCGCCAGGTCCGCATCGGTAAAGATGTGGTTATCTCTGACGCGCTGACCTTTATGGCGGGCGACCGTTCGCACGTGGAAGAAGCCTATCCTGGCGATATTATCGGCCTGCATAACCACGGCACCATTCAGATCGGCGATACCTTTACCCAGGGCGAAAACATGAAGTTCACCGGCATCCCGAACTTCGCGCCGGAGCTGTTCCGCCGGATTCGCCTGCGCGATCCGCTGAAGCAGAAGCAATTGCTGAAAGGGCTGGTGCAGCTGTCGGAAGAGGGCGCGGTGCAGGTGTTCCGTCCGCTCTCCAATAACGATCTGATCGTCGGCGCTGTCGGCGTGCTGCAGTTCGATGTGGTCGTGGCGCGCCTGAAAAGCGAGTACAACGTGGAAGCGATCTATGAATCGGTTAACGTGTCGACCGCGCGCTGGGTAGAGTGCAGCGATGTGAAGAAGTTCGACGAATTCCAGCGTAAGAACGAGATTAACCTGGCGCTGGACGGCGGCGATAACCTGACTTACATCGCGCCGACCATGGTTAACCTGAACCTGACGCAGGAGCGTTATCCTGACGTGGTGTTCCGCAAAACGCGCGAACACTAAAAGAGGAGGCGCCCTGTCGCGGCGCGCCTTTTCGACCCCGCGGAGCCAGCCTTGCGCTCTGCGGGCGTCATTTCAGTACCACCGCACGCTGTGCTTTCCCGCTTACAGACTCCTCTTAAAAACACTGTAAAAACGCCTTCTCTCCTGTTTTTTAACCAGAAAAGCGAGACGAATGGCGATCCTTGTCTATGCTTAGTTTGTCGGACGCAAAAAGCGGCGGTGTCATCACCCCAGCGTCTTTTCGGCGGCAGCGCGGTTTGTTGTCGCCACGCTTACGGTTGTGAGTGGAATAACGGATAGAAGGAAGATATCGATGAACAAGACTAAGATTGCTAAGACTCTGATGGCTGTGATGGTGGGTTCTGCACTGCTGAGCGGTTCTGCGCTGGCGGATGAATCTGTATCACAGAAAACGCAGAATACGGCGGATAGCGCAGGGTCCAAAATCGATAGCTCTATGAAAAAAGTCGATGGTTTTATGGATGACAGCGGCATCACCGCCAAAGCGAAAGCGGCGCTGGTGGATGACGAAACGATTAAAAGCACGGATATCTCCGTTGAGACCGAGAAGGGTGTGGTTACCCTGAGCGGTTTTGTCGCTTCCCAGGATCAGGCTGAAAAAGCTGTGGCCGTGGTGAAGAAAGTGGAGGGTGTGAAATCCGTCAACGATAAACTACACGTTAAAGACAGCGAAAAACAGTCAGTTAGCGGTTATGCAGGTGATGCTGCAACAACCAGCGAAATTAAAGCTAAGCTATTAGCGGATGATATTGTGCCGTCCCGTAAAATCAAAGTTGAAACCACTAATGGTGTGGTCCAGCTTTCTGGTGCGGTAGAAAATCAGGCACAGTCTGAACGTGCCGAAAGTATCGCCAAAGCGATTGAAGGCGTGAAAAGCGTTAAAAACGACCTGCAGGTCAAAAAATAATGCTTTTCCGGCGCGGCTCTGACGGGCCGCGTCGTTGCTATCCCGTAAAAGAAGAATATTCACGGGGATTAACCCCCTGAATTTGCTGAGTAAGCAGTTCGATTTTCACTATGGTAAAGGAGAGGCTTATGTTTCGTTGGGGTATTATATTTCTGGTAATCGCACTGATCGCAGCGGCATTAGGCTTCGGCGGTCTGGCTGGTACGGCCGCATGGGCAGCTAAGATTGTCTTCGTGGTTGGTATTATCCTGTTCCTCGTCAGCCTGTTTACCGGACGTAAACGTCCCTAGGTAAGCATGCCCTCGACGCTGAACAGACAGATTCAGTGAACTTAGCGGAGGCCAGTCATGAATAGCGACATCGTTGCAGGCAAATGGAAACAATGGAAAGGCCAGATGGCGCTGATGTGGGCGGAATGGTTTGACAGCGATGACGCCTGGATGTCGGGAAATAATGACTGGCTCTCCGGAATTTTGCAGGAAGACTACGGCAGGGAGCAGTACGAGGCGACCCCCGAAAAAGACCCACGCTGAGCCATCCCGTGGGAACACGTATTCCGGTAACGCCTGGCAATATTGAGGCGTTAGCGCAACGCCCTTTTAACCCTGGCAAACTGGCGCTGGTGTGCGAAGGGGGCGGTCAACGCGGTATCTTTACCGCCGGCGTGCTGGACGCGTTCCAGCGAGCCCGCTTCAATCCCTTTCAACTCTATTTAGGCACCTCTGCCGGCGCGCAAAACCTCTCTGCGTTTGTCTGCGGCCAGCCGGGCTACGCCCGACGCGTCATCACGCGTTATACCACCAGTAAACTCTTTTTCGATCCGCTGCGTTTTGCGCGCGGCGGGCACCTTATCGATCTCGACTGGCTGACCGCCATCACCAGCCAGGAGCTGCCGCTGGCGATGACTCAGGCGGAACAATTGCTGGCTGACGGCAGAGAGTTCTATATGTGCGCCTGCCGCAGCGATGATTATAGTGCCCGCTACTTCGCTCCCGATAGCGCCAACTGGCTGGAGATCATTAAAGCCTCCAGCGCCATTCCCGGCTTTTACCGCAGCGGTATCGCGCTGGAAGAGGGCAGCTATCTCGACGGCGGCATTACCGACGCGATCCCGGTGCGTGAGGCAGCGCGGCGCGGCGCCGATACCATCGTAGTGATCCGCACTGTGCCTTCGCAGATGTTCTATACGCCGGGCTGGATTAAACGTATGGAGCGCTGGTTTACCGGCAGCCCGTGGGTAAACCTGCTGCAGCAGCATGAAAAAAGCTATCATGAGATTCAGCAGTTTATTGAACAGCCGCCCGGCGACCTGCGCATTATTGAAATCTATCCGCCGCATCCGCTGGCCAGTAGCGCGCTGGGCAGCCGCCTGCGTGCGCTGAATCAGGATTACCATCTGGGCCGACGCTGCGGGCGCTATTTTCTCGCCACGCTGGGGCAGTGGCTGAACCCGGGCGATGCGCTGGCAAGCCCGGTAATCATTACTCCGCCGGCGCCGGTGGCGAATGAGCCGGCTCACCTGCCGATCAGCCTGAATGAGGTCGTGAACAAAAATGCGGAGAATGACGCCGATTATGACAAAGGATCGCTGGCATGAGGTTTATTGATACCCACTGTCATTTTGATTTTCCGCCCTTTAGCGGAAATGAGACGGAAAGCCTGGCGCTGGCGGCGCAGGCGGGCGTAGAGCGGATTATCGTGCCGGCGATTGACGCCACGCGCTTTGCGCGCGTTTTGCAGTTAAGCCGCCAGCATCCGCCGCTTTACGCCGCGCTCGGCCTGCATCCGATTGTCATTGCGCAGCACAGTGAGGCGTCGCTGGAACAGCTGGAGCAATGCCTGCGCCAGCGGCCGGAAAAGCTGGTGGCGATCGGCGAGATCGGTCTCGATCTGTATATGACGGATCCCTGTTTCGATCGGCAGCAGCACTTTCTTGATGCGCAGCTGCGGCTGGCGCGTGATTACGATCTGCCGGTGATCCTGCATTCGCGCCGCACGCACGATAAGCTGGCGATGCATCTGCGCCGTCTGGAGGTGCCGCGTCGCGGCGTGGTGCATGGCTTTGCCGGCAGCCTGCAGCAGGCGCAGGCATTTATCGCCGCCGGTTATGCTATCGGCGTCGGCGGTACCATTACCTACCCGCGCGCCAGTAAGACGCGCGAAACCATCGCCCGGCTGCCGCTCTCCGCGCTGCTGCTGGAGACCGATGCGCCTGATATGCCGCTGAACGGTTTTCAGGGCGAGCCGAACCGTCCTGAACGGGTGCGAAACGTATGGCAGACGCTGTGTGAACTGCGTGATGAAGCGCCAGAAGAGATCGCCGGCATCCTCGCTGCCAATAGCGAGCGGCTGTTCCGCCTGCGCTAAAGGATCGACAGCCGCGTCAGGGATCAACAGGGCAAATGTGATAATTCTCACATTTGCCCTTCTGCGTTATGATAGGCGCAGAAAGCGGTTCCGGTTGCGGCCTGTTGCGCTTTTGTGTGACTTAAATCACATTAAATGTAAATCTGACGGTAACGTTTCTTAATTAATTGTGAGATTCCGCACAACAACGGGTCAGCGCGTGGTGTTAAAATCGTAACATCAAAGCGAAACAGCATCGCTGGCAAGGTGAGATGGATCTCAACCCTCTTCATGGAACCAAGACCGCGCGTTGAGCCTTCCGCTGGCGGAAGCTCACTGAATTTGTCTGGAGAGCATTATGACTGATGTAACCGCTGCCGCGCTGCGTGCGCTGAAACTGATGGACCTGACCACCCTTAACGATGATGACACCGATGCGAAAGTGATCGCGCTGTGCCATCAGGCGAAATCTCCGGCGGGCAATACGGCCGCAATCTGTATCTATCCGCGTTTTATTCCGGTGGCGCGTAAAGCGCTGCGCGAGCAGGGCACGCCTGATATCCGTATTGCGACCGTCACCAACTTCCCGCACGGCAACGAGGATATCGATATCGCGCTGGCGGAAACCCGTGCGGCGATCGCCTACGGCGCCGACGAAGTAGACGTGGTGTTTCCTTACCGCGCGCTGATGGCAGGCGACGCCGATACGGGCTTTAAGCTGGTGAAAGCGTGCAAAGACGCCTGCGCGGCGGCAAATGTACTGCTGAAAGTGATTATTGAAACCGGCGAGCTGAAAGAGGAAGCGCTGATCCGCCAGGCCTCTGAAATCGCTATCGATGCAGGCGCCGACTTTATCAAAACCTCTACCGGCAAAGTGCCGGTCAACGCCACGCCGGACGTGGCGAAAATCATGATGGAAGTGATCCGCGATAAGGGCGTGAAAGATCGCGTTGGCTTTAAGCCTGCCGGCGGCGTGCGCACTGCGGAAGATGCCGCGCTCTATCTGCAGCTGGCCGACGATATTCTGGGCAGCGACTGGGCAGACGCACGTCACTTCCGTTTCGGCGCCTCCAGCCTGCTGGCCAGCCTGTTAAATGCGGCAGGCTACCAGAGCGCGCGCAGCACCAGCAGCTACTGATTTTCCTTTCAAAACAGCGGGTGCCCGCCGCCCGCTGAATATATCCGTTCTGGATCGGGACACCAGGCCTGACAGCGATCCGTTAAACAGGGGGTTGCCTTGTTTCTACCACAAGAAATAATTCGAAAAAAACGTGATGGACACGCGCTGAGCGAAGAAGAGATCCGCTTCTTTATCAACGGCGTGCGTGATAACTCCGTGTCGGAAGGTCAAATTGCCGCGCTGGCGATGACCATCTTTTTCCACGACATGACCCTGCCGGAACGGGTGGCGCTGACCATGGCGATGCGCGATTCCGGCACGGTACTGAACTGGCAGGCGCTGAACCTGAACGGGCCGGTGGTGGATAAACACTCCACCGGCGGCGTGGGTGATGTTACCTCGCTGATGCTGGGTCCGATGGTGGCCGCCTGCGGCGGCTATGTGCCGATGATCTCCGGCCGCGGGCTGGGTCATACCGGTGGCACACTCGACAAGCTGGAGGCGATACCCGGCTTCGATATTTTCCCCAGCGATGCGCGTTTCCGCGAGATGATTAAGCAGAACGGCGTCGCTATCATTGGCCAGACTAACTCACTGGCGCCGGCGGATAAGCGTTTTTACGCCACGCGCGACATTACCGCCACCGTCGATTCGATTCCGTTGATCACCGCCTCGATCCTGGCGAAGAAGCTGGCCGAAGGGCTGGATGCGCTGGTGATGGATGTCAAAGTGGGATCGGGCGCCTTTATGCCGACCTTTGCGCTTTCCGAACAGCTGGCGCAGGCGATCGTCGGCGTCGCCAACGGCGCGGGCTGCAAAACCACCGCGCTGCTGACCGATATGAATCAGGTGCTGGCCTCCAGCGCCGGCAATGCGCTGGAAGTGCGCGAAGCAGTGCTGTTCCTGACCGGCAGCTACCGCAATCCGCGCCTGCTGGAGGTGACGATGGCGCTGTGCAGCGAAATGCTGCTCTCCGGCGGGCTGGCAAAAGATGACGCCGAGGCGCGGCAGAAGCTGCAGCAGGTGCTGGATAACGGCCGCGCGGCGGAGGTCTTCGCCCGCATGGTTGCTGCACAAAGCGGCCCGAACGATTTTATTGAACAGATGGACCGCTATCTGCCGGCGCCGATGCTGAGCAAAGCGGTCTACGCCGACGCGCCCGGTATCGTCACCGCGATGGATACGCGTGCGCTCGGTATGGCGGTGGTGGCGTTAGGCGGCGGCCGTCGCCGCGCCAGCGATGCTATCGATTACAGCGTCGGCTTCAGCGAGATGGCGCAGCTGGGCGATCGCGCGGACAGCCAACGTCCGCTGGCGGTGATCCACGCCGACAGCGAGGAGCGCTGGCAGGAAGCGGCGCAGGCGGTGAAAGCCGCCATTACGCTCGGCGCTGAGCCGCCGGCCGCGACGCCGGTTATCTATCGTCGTATCAGCTAAAAGCTTCGGCGGCGACAGCGCGGAAGGCGCAGGGCGCTAACGACGCTGAGTGAAAGGGCGCGACGGGCGCGACGGGCGCACCTGCCGCTTGAAGTCGGGCCGGGATAGGCGTCATACTGTTCTGATCGCTTTTTTATTTTCTCATCGCGCTAAGGCGCAGGAGAGTAACATGAAACGTGTATTTATCATGGTGCTGGACTCCTTCGGGATTGGTGCCAGTAAAGACGCCGAAAAATTCGGCGATGCCGGTTCAGACACGCTGGGCCATATCGCTAAAGCCTGCTTCAACGGCGAGGCGGACGAAGGGCGCAAAGGCCCGCTGCATCTGCCGAACCTGACGGCGTTAGGGCTGGGGAAAGCGGCGGAAGCCTCTACCGGCACCTTCCCGCCGGGCCTGGATCCGAACGCGGAAATTATCGGCGCTTACGCCTATGCCAGTGAACTCTCTTCAGGCAAAGATACGCCGTCAGGCCACTGGGAAATCGCCGGCGTGCCTGTGCTGTTTGACTGGGGTTACTTCAGCGACACTGAAAACAGTTTCCCGCAGGCGCTGCTGGATAAGCTGGTTGAGCGCGCCGATCTGCCGGGCTATCTCGGCAACTGCCACTCTTCCGGCACGGTGATCCTCGATAAGCTCGGCGAAGAGCATATGAAAACCGGCAAGCCGATTTTCTATACCTCCGCCGACTCGGTCTTCCAGATCGCCTGCCACGAAGAGACCTTCGGCCTGCAGCGCCTGTATGACCTGTGCGAAATCGCCCGTGAAGAGCTGGATAAAGGCGACTACAACATTGGCCGCGTGATCGCGCGTCCGTTTGTGGGCGATAAAGCGGGCAACTTCCAGCGCACCGGCAACCGTCACGACCTGGCGGTTGAGCCGCCGTCGCCGACTATCCTGAAAAAGCTGGTGGAAGAGAAGCAGGGCAACGTGATCTCGGTAGGTAAAATCGCCGATATCTACGCCCATGTCGGCATCACCAAAAAAGTGAAGGCGACCGGGCTGGATGCCTTGTTCGATGCGACGGTAAAAGAGATGGCGGAAGCGCCGGACAATGCCATCGTCTTCACTAACTTCGTCGATTTTGACTCCACCTGGGGTCACCGTCGCGACGTGGCCGGTTACGCCGGCGGTCTGGAGCTGTTCGATCGCCGTCTGCCGGAGCTGATGGCGCTGGTGAAAGAGGGCGATATCCTGATCCTCACCGCCGACCACGGCTGCGATCCGACCTGGCACGGTACCGATCATACCCGCGAGCATATCCCGGTGCTGATCTACGGACCGGGCGTCAAACCGGGCTCCCTCGGCTATCGCGAAACCTTCGCGGATATCGGGCAAACGGTGGCGAAATACTTCGGCCTGTCCGATATGGAATATGGCAAAAGCATGCTGTAATACGCGGCTTTCACTTTAACGCCAGCCTGCGCGCTGGCGTGTTTCATTTTTTCAAGGAATAACGACAATGGCTACGCCTCATATTAATGCTGAAATGGGTGATTTCGCGGACGTGGTTCTGATGCCCGGCGATCCGCTGCGCGCTAAGCATATCGCCGAAACCTTTCTGGAAGACGCGGTAGAAGTGAACAATGTACGCGGCATGCTCGGCTATACCGGCACCTATAAAGGCCGCCGCATCTCCGTGATGGGCCACGGCATGGGCATTCCTTCCTGCTCCATCTATGCGAAAGAGCTGATCACTGAATTTGGCGTGAAGAAGATCATTCGCGTCGGCTCCTGCGGCGCGGTGCGCGCGGATGTGAAACTGCGCGACGTCGTTATCGGCATGGGCGCCTGCACCGATTCTAAAGTGAACCGTATGCGCTTTAAGGATCACGATTTCGCGGCGATCGCCGATTTCGAAATGGTGCGCAACGCGGCGGATGCGGCGAAAGCGCTGGGTATCGAAGCGCGCGTCGGCAACATCTTCTCTGCTGACCTGTTCTATACGCCAGATCCGCACATGTTCGACGTCATGGAAAAATATGGCATCCTCGGCGTAGAGATGGAAGCGGCGGGCATCTATGGCGTGGCGGCGGAATTCGGCGCGAAAGCGTTGACCATCTGCACCGTTTCCGACCATATTCGCACCCACGAGCAGACCACGGCGGCCGAGCGCCAGACCACCTTCAGCGATATGATCAAAATCGCGCTGGAGTCGGTGCTGCTGGGCGATAACGCCTGATAACCCCACCGGACGAGCGTTGCTCGTCCGGTTCTCCTCACGGCGTTTCGCCGCGATTATTCCCGTGTAACCTTTTTCACTACGGCTTTTCCGCCGCGGGCGCCTCATCCTGCTCGTCGTTATCCTCTTTTACCGGCGTGCTGGCGGTTAGCAGGAAGGGCGACTGCTGCCAGCGGGTACGGCGATCGCGCAGCAGCGTGCGGGTGAGAATAATGCCGATAGCCAGCGCCAGCAGCATCATCAGACGCAGGATGTTGGTGGTGTTGTCCACCTGTTTGGCCTCGGTAACCAGCACATGGGTATCGAGCGTCACACGCAGAAAGCCTTGGGGACCGTCGCTGTTATCGAGCGACTGCACCAGTTGATGGTTGAAATAGCTGCCCGCACGTTTGCCATCCAGCGCCAGGCGATCGCGTACGCTGATGCCTTCGCCGCTGCGCGCCACCAGCGAGCCTTCGCTGTCGTAAACCGAGGCGTCGAGAATGCGGCTGTTTTCCGTCATCTGTTTCAGGATGGCGGCAATTTGCGAGCGGTTTTCATCCTCATTATCCATCAGCGGCGTCAGCGTAAAGGCGACCTGACGGGTCAGGGTACGCGCCAGATCTTCAACCTGCCCGGAGCGCGCCATCTGGTGCCCGAGGCTGAACCAGGAGGCGCCCTGCATCAGCACCACCAGCAGTGTAAGACAGATCAGCACGATAACCGTGCGGTGCAGACGAAATTTGAGCCGGGATTTAGCCATTTCCAACCTTGCTTCCTGAACAACAGAGGGGAGTCTGTTTTTGCGACTTTATGTTGCCAGAAGCGCGGCTGACAGGGTAGCCTCTTGCGAGGTTTTCTCTACAGGCTGTGGCCCGGCAAGGATGTCAACAGAACGTCCTGGATGGCGGCAGCCGATCATCTTCCCGACAGGAGCTGTAATGCCTAATCGTTTGACCTGGTGCGACCTGCCTTCCGACGTTTCTCTCTGGCCAGGCCTGCCTCTTTCACTGAGCGGCGATGAAGTGATGCCGCTCGACTATCGCGCCGGGCGTACCGGCTGGCTGCTTTACGGGCACCAGCTTGATAAGGCGCGCCTGACGGCGTATCAACACCGTCTGGGCGCGGCGATGGTGATCGTCAGCGCCTGGTGCGTGGATGATTACCAGGTGATTCGCCTGGCGGGATCGCTGACGCCGCGCGCCACCCGTCTCGCCCATGACGCGGGGCTGGATGTGGCGCCGCTGGGCAAAATTCCGCATCTGAAAACGCCGGGCCTGCTGGTGATGGATATGGACTCAACGGCGATTGAGATCGAGTGTATTGATGAAATCGCTCGCCTGGCGGGCTGCGGCGAGCAGGTGGCCGAGGTGACCGAGCGGGCGATGCGCGGCGAGCTGGATTTTACCGCCAGCCTGCGCCAGCGCGTGGCGACGCTAAAAGGCGCCGATGCCAATATCCTTAGGCAGGTGCGCGATGAACTGCCGCTGATGCCGGGCTTATGCACGCTGGTGCAGAAGCTGCAGGCGCTGGGCTGGCAGGTGGCTATCGCCTCCGGCGGCTTTACCTTTTTCGCTGAATACCTGCGTGACAGGCTGCACCTGACGGCAGCTGTCGCCAACGAGCTGGAGATCCGCGACGGCCTGCTGACCGGCGAGGTCATCGGGCCGGTGGTCGATGCGCAGTATAAGGCGACCACGCTGGCGAAGCTGGCGCAGCGATATGAGATCCCGGTTGAACAAACGGTGGCGATCGGCGACGGCGCCAACGATCTGTTGATGATCAAGGCGTCGGGGTTAGGTATCGCCTACCACGCCAAGCCGAAAGTGAATGAACAAACCGAAGTAACGATTCGACATGCCGATCTGATGGGCGTCTTCTGCATCCTCAGCGGCAGCCTGAATCACGAGACCCGATAATCGAGGAATTGAGTTGGCCAAAGCGGTAAAACGTGCCTTTGTCTGCAATGAATGTGGCGCAGACTATCCGCGTTGGCAGGGGCAATGCAGCGCCTGCCACGCCTGGAACACCATCACCGAAGTGAGGCTTGCGGCCTCGCCTGCGGCGGCGCGTAATGAGCGTCTTTCCGGCTATGCCGGCGCCGCCGGCACCAGCCGCGTGCAGAAGCTGTCGGAAATCAGCCTTGAGGCGCTGCCGCGCTTCTCTACCGGCTTCAAAGAGTTCGATCGCGTGCTGGGCGGCGGCGTCGTGCCGGGCAGCGCGATTCTGATCGGCGGCAGCCCCGGCGCGGGCAAGAGTACGCTACTGCTGCAAACGCTCTGCAAGCTGTCGGTGGATATGAAAACGCTTTACGTCACCGGTGAAGAGTCGCTACAGCAGGTGGCGATGCGCGCGCACCGTCTCGGCCTGCCGACCGACAACCTGAATATGCTGTCGGAAACCAGCATCGAGCAGATCTGCCTGATCGCCGAGCAGGAGCAGCCGAAGCTGATGGTGATCGACTCGATTCAGGTGATGCATATGGCGGAGATCCAGTCGTCGCCGGGCAGCGTGGCGCAGGTACGTGAAACCGCCGCCTATCTGACCCGCTTCGCCAAAACGCGCGGCGTGGCGATTATCATGGTCGGCCATGTGACTAAAGATGGTTCGCTGGCCGGCCCGAAAGTGCTGGAACACTGTATCGACTGCTCCGTGCTGCTGGATGGCGATGCCGATTCCCGCTTCCGCACGCTGCGCAGCCATAAAAACCGCTTCGGGGCGGTGAACGAGCTGGGTGTCTTCGCCATGACTGAGCAGGGAATGCGCGAGGTCAGCAACCCGTCGGCCATCTTCCTGTCGCGCGGCGACGAAGTCACCGCCGGCAGCTCGGTCATGGTGGTGTGGGAAGGCACCCGGCCGCTGCTGGTGGAGATTCAGGCGCTGGTGGATCACTCGATGATGGCCAATCCGCGCCGCGTCGCGGTCGGGCTGGAGCAGAACCGTCTGGCGATCCTGCTGGCGGTGCTGCACCGCCACGGCGGTCTGCAGATGGCGGATCAGGATGTGTTCGTCAACGTGGTGGGCGGGGTCAAGGTCACCGAAACCAGCGCAGACCTGGCGCTGATGCTGGCGATGGTCTCCAGCCTGCGCGATCGGCCGCTGCCGCAGGATTTAGTGATTTTCGGCGAAGTAGGGCTGGCCGGCGAGATCCGTCCGGTGCCGAGCGGGCAGGAGCGTATTTCCGAAGCGGCCAAGCACGGCTTCCAGCGCGCCATTGTGCCTGCGGCGAATGCGCCGAAGAAAGTGCCGGCGAATATGAAGGTCTACCCGGTGAAGAAGCTGGCTGACGCGCTGGCGATTCTGGATGAGTTATAATTTTCACTGCAGGGATTAACCTGTCGTTGGGGTGGGCCTTAGCCCACCCCTTTTTGCAGGAGGCACTATGTCATCATTTGAATATCTGAAAACCGCGATCCGTCAGCAGGGGCACACGCTACAGCAGGTGGCGGACGCCAGCGGCATGACCAAAGGCTACCTGAGCCAGCTGCTCAACGCCAAAATCAAAAGCCCCAGCGCGCAGAAGCTGGAAGCGCTGCATCGCTTTCTGGGGCTCGCGTTCCCGCGGCGCGAGAAGCGGGTCGGCGTGGTCTTCGGCAAGTTCTATCCTCTGCATACCGGGCATATTTATCTGATTCAGCGCGCCTGCAGCCAGGTCGACGAGCTGCACATTATTATGGGCCACGACGAGCCGCGCGATCGGCAGCTGTTTGAAAACAGCGCCATGTCACAGCAGCCGACCGTCAGCGATCGCCTGCGCTGGCTGCTGCAGACCTTTAAGTATCAGAAGAACATTCGCATCCATGCATTTAATGAAGAGGGCATGGAGCCTTATCCGCACGGCTGGGATGTCTGGAGCCGCGGCATCACCGCCTTTATGGCGGAGAAGGGCATTGAGCCGGGTTGCGTCTATACCAGCGAAGAGCTGGACGCACCGCAGTATCGTCAGCATCTCGGCATTGAGACGATAGTCATCGATCCTGAGCGCTCTTTTATGAACATCAGCGGCGCACAGATTCGTCAGAATCCGTTTCGCTACTGGGAATATATTCCTACCGAAGTGAAGCCGTTTTTTGTGCGCACCGTGGCGATACTCGGCGGCGAATCGAGCGGTAAGTCGGTGCTGGTGAACAAGCTGGCTAACATTTTCAATACCTCCAGCGCCTGGGAGTATGGCCGTGACTATGTCTTTTCCCACCTCGGCGGCGATGAGATGGCGCTGCAATATTCCGACTATGACAAAATCGCGCTGGGCCAGGCGCAGTACATCGATTTTGCGGTGAAGTACGCCAATAAGGTCGCCTTTATCGATACCGACTTCGTCACCACTCAGGCGTTCTGTAAAAAATATGAGGGGCGCGAACATCCCTTTGTGCAGGCGCTGATCGATGAATACCGTTTCGATCTGGTGATCCTGCTGGAGAACAATGTTCCCTGGGTAGCGGACGGATTGCGCAGCCTCGGCAGCTCTGTCGACCGGCGCGAATTTCAGGATCTGTTAATAAAAATGCTCAATGAAAATCAGATAAAATATGAGCATGTAACAGAAGAGAGTTACGACGAACGCTTCCTGCGCTGTGTTGACCTGGTGAGAAATATGTTGGAAAACGGAAAATAGCGCGGTTGGCGGGCTGGCTACAGATAAAGATGGTCAGCCCGTTTTAATTCGGAATGTTCTTATTGTTATTCTCCTTGCTGTAATTCAGCTTAATAGTTCAATATTTATACCAGCATGATTGCCGCTAAGCTTTGCCACTTTTTAGGCCGGCCAGGCATAGGGCGGGATTGGGCTAATAGGGTCTCTTTATCTTTTATATCTAATTCAACGCGTTGCGGCATAAGGTCAGAAAGGTCTTAACGCTGTGGATTTATTCGCGCGTTTTTAGCGCACCATACGGAAAATCTCTTTTAACAAATTTAACGGAAACAGGATGTTAACTTAAGACATGGCTTATATATTGTTGAAGCGTCCTTAACTATGTTTAATTATATTTTTAATATTAAGTTTAGTGATTAATTTAAACAGCCGAAAACAGGTTGTTAACTTTTCATCGGCTGAAGAAATTAAGGCGTTATCGTCACTTTACGTCAGGGCGCGGTTATTGACGTAAAACGTTAGTCTCATATTTAAAGGGATGTTATGCAGAGCAGCATCAAGTTATTTGTTTTCAGGAAATAATCTGGCTGCGTGAGATTGCAGGACAGCTATTATCGGGAAGAATCAAGGGAGTGTGAAATATGCATAAAGACATTAATCAGTTGGTGAGAATGGATTTGAACCTGTTGCCGATTTTAGATACGTTGCTGAATGAGAAAAGCGTCAGCAAAACGGCGGATAAACTGAATGTCACCCCGCCGGCCATCAGTAAATCATTGAATAAAATCAGAGACACTTTTCAGGATCAGCTGCTGGTGCGCTCCGGCATGAGCCTGGAGTTGACGCCGCTGGCGGTGCGCCTGAAGCCGCAGCTGCGCGAGCTGCTGGATAACATTCAGACGGTGTTGCACCAGAATATTGAGCTGAACGGCAGCGAGCTGCCGCGCTCTTTCAATATCGTCACCAACGATATCCTGATGTCGATGCTTAGCTACAAGCTGATGAAAAAAAGCATTCAGGAGAATACCCACCACATTTTTAACTTTAACTATGACAATGCCGCGGCCTGTATGCTGCGCAGCGAAGAGATCGATCTCTATATCGGTGAAGATAAAAC
The DNA here is from genome assembly GCF_002953195.1 of Mixta gaviniae. GTDB lineage: Bacteria > Pseudomonadota > Gammaproteobacteria > Enterobacterales > Enterobacteriaceae > Mixta > Mixta gaviniae. The sequence goes on from NZ_CP026377.1 coordinate 853,119, forward strand.
CCTCAGCCCGGAAGTGAAAATCAGAACTATCGGGCATAGCGAGTGCGTGTTTATTGCGAAAAAAGACCATCCCGTTCTGCAAACGGAAAAATCGCTTAAGGCGCTCAAGGAATATATGCTTATCGTCGCGAAAAATAAGCTGAAAGAAGAGATGGAAAGCCTGTATCGCGAGCGCGGCTATAAGCGGAAAATTCATGGCGTCAGCGCCGGCTATCTGCCGATGATAGAAAACGTCATTCAAACCGACAGTCTGGGGATTGTGCCCATGTATGTGGTGGAGGTGCTGCAGCGCATGAACAGCGAGGTCGACTTTTTCCGCCCCGATTTTGAACTGCCGAAAGTGCGCATTATTCAGGCGTGGCATCCGCGCTACCATAACTGCTCATCGCATAAATGGTTGCGCGATATTTCCAAAGATCTGCTGGACTTTTAAAGGCAGGCGCGGCTGGCGCACCGGCATGATTAACGCCCCGTTTAAGGGGCGTTTTTATTGCGCAATGCTCAGTAAACGATAACCACTTTGCCGCGCATATGGCCTTCCAGTACCCTGGCGTGCGCCTGAGTCAGGCTTTCCACGCTCAGCCCGTGCAGCGTTTCATTCAGCGTGGTGGCCAGCTTTCCTGCATCCAGCAGCTGCGCCACCTCATTCAGGATTTCGCCCTGACGTGCGATGTCTGGCGTGGCGTACATGCTGCGGGTAAACATAAACTCCCAATGCAGCGCCGCGCTTTTCAGCTTCAGCTGCTCCATATCGAGCGGATGCGCGTTTTCAACGATGGTGCAGATCTGGCCCTGCGGCGCGATCAGCTTGCCGATGGTCTCCCAGTGGCCATCGGTATCGTTGAGGCAGAAAATATAATCGACCTGCTCAATGCCGTGCTGCGCCAGCTCTTCCGGCATGTTTTGATAGTTAATAACCAGATCGGCGCCGCGATCTTTACACCACTGAACGGAGTCAGGACGCGAAGCCGTGGCAATCACTTTGACTTTGCTGTGCATTTTGGTGAAAGGGATCGCCAGCGAGCCGACGCCGCCCGCGCCGCCGATAATCAGCAGCGTTTGCGTTTCCGTCGCCTCTTCAATACGCAGGCGCTCAAACAGGCCTTCCCATGCGGTCAGCGCGGTCAGCGGAATCGCCGCCGCCTGTCCCCAGTCAAGCGTACGCGGCTTATGGCCGGTGATGCGCGCATCTACCAGCTGCAGCGTGCTGTTGCTGCCCGGACGCGTCACGTCGCCTGCGTAGTAAACCTCATCGCCCGCCTTAAAGCCGGTCACTTTGCTGCCCGCTTCAACCACGACGCCGCTGGCGTCCCAGCCGAGAATGCGCGGCTGCTGCAGGCCGCTTTTGCGCACCCCTTTATGCACCTTGGTGTCGACCGGATTGATCGATACCGCTTTCACTTCCACCAGCAGGTCATATTCGCCAGGCGTCGGCCGCTCAGGCTGGATTTCAATAAACTGTTCCGGGTTTTCCGGGTTAACGGCAATCGCTCGCATCGTCATTTCACTTCTCCTCGGTTGATGGAGTAAGTGTAGAGGGTGGGGCGGAAGGTGATAAGATGGACAATAACTCATACAGTGTTCGTGACAGGTGAACAATGGCGTTAAAACGCTTACAGGACATGGCGCTGTTCGCGCTGGTTGCCGAAAGCGGCAGCTTTACCGCCGCCGCGCGTCGCGCCGGACTGCCGAAATCGAGCGTGAGCCAGCGCATCAGCCAGCTGGAGCAGACGATAGGACTGCGCCTGCTTAACCGGACCACGCGTCAGCTGAATCTGACCTTCGCCGGCGAGCGCTACCTTATTCACTGCCAGGAGATGATGCAGGCGAGCGAACGCGCCGATCTGGCGATTGAGCGCCTGCGCGACAACCCAAGCGGCCGCCTGCGCATTACCAGCCCGGCCGGCATCGGCGCGACGTTGCTGGCGCGCTGTAATGCCGAATTTCAACAGCACTATCCGGATGTGACGCTGGAGGTCTCGGTTTCAGATCATATGCGCGATCTGGTGCAGGAGGGCTTTGACGTGGCGCTGCGCACCGGCAAGCCACAGGATTCATCGCTGATTGGAAGACGCGTCGGCCGGTGCGATCGCGTGCTGGTCGCTTCCGCGCGCTACCTGGCGCGCAACGCGGCGATCGCGCATCCGCGTCAGCTGGCGACCCACCGCTGCATCGCTCACCGCGCCTGGGCGGAGTGGCTGCTGCGGCGCGGCGAAGAACACTATCGCTGGCTGCTGCCCTCTGTCCATCTGACGGACAACCTGCTCTACGCGCGCGAATGCGCGCTCAGCGACGCCGGCATTACGCTGCTGCCGCGTTTTCTGACCGAAGCGCCGATCGCGCAGGGGGAACTGGTGCAGGTGCTGCCGGAGTGGGAGGCCGAAGGGAACGAACTGTGGCTGGTCTGGCCGGGACGCAAGCTGAACTCGCCGGCGCTGGCGCGCTTTATCGATTTCGCTCATCAAAGCGCGGCATTTCGTGAATTTTACCGTTAAAAAAAGCGGCCCGTGGGCCGCTTTCTGCATTACTTGGTCATACGTTTGTACTTGATGCGTTTCGGCTCCAGCGCTTCGGCGCCGAGCGTACGCTTCTTGTACTCTTCGTATTCGGTAAAGTTGCCTTCAAAGAATTCAACTTTGCCTTCATCCTGATAATCGAGGATGTGGGTGGCGATACGGTCAAGGAACCAGCGGTCATGCGAGATCACCATCGCGCAGCCCGGGAACTCCAGCAGGGCGTTTTCCAGCGCGCGCAGGGTTTCGATATCCAGGTCGTTAGTCGGCTCATCGAGCAGCAGCATGTTGCCGCCGACCTGCAGCAGCTTCGCCAGGTGCAGACGACCGCGTTCGCCGCCGGACAGTTCGCCCACGCGTTTGCCCTGATCGACGCCTTTAAAGTTAAAGCGGCCGACATAGGCACGGCTCGGCATCTCGGTGTTGCCGATCTTCATGATATCCAGCCCGCCGGAAACTTCTTCCCAGACGGTTTTGGCATTGTCCATGCTGTCGCGGAACTGGTCGACAGAAGCCAGCTTCACCGTTTCACCCAGGGTGATGGTGCCGCTGTCCGGCTGTTCCTGGCCTGACATCATGCGGAACAGCGTCGATTTACCGGCGCCGTTCGGGCCGATGATGCCGACAATCGCGCCTTTCGGCACTGAGAAGGAGAGATCGTCGATCAGCAGGCGGTCGCCGTACGATTTACGCAGATTGCTCACTTCCACCACTTTGTCGCCGAGGCGCGGGCCTGGTGGAATAAACAGTTCGTTGGTTTCGTTACGTTTCTGGTATTCGGTGCTGTTCAGCTCTTCAAAGCGCGCCAGACGGGCTTTGCCCTTGGACTGACGGCCTTTGGCGCCCTGACGCACCCATTCCAGCTCTTTCTCAATGGATTTGCGGCGTGCCGCTTCCTGAGAGGCTTCCTGCGCCAGGCGCTGATCTTTCTGCTCCAGCCAGGAAGAGTAGTTACCTTCCCACGGAATACCTTCGCCGCGGTCCAGCTCCAGGATCCAGCCCGCAACGTTATCCAGGAAGTAACGGTCGTGGGTGATCGCCACCACGGTGCCTTCGAAATCGTGCAGGAAGCGCTCCAGCCACGCCACGGATTCCGCATCCAGGTGGTTGGTTGGTTCGTCGAGCAGCAGCATGTCCGGTTTTTCCAGCAGCAGACGGCACAGCGCGACGCGGCGGCGCTCACCACCGGAGAGGTTGCTGATTTTGGCATCCCAGTCCGGCAGGCGCAACGCATCGGCGGCACGCTCCAGCTGAACGTTCAGGTTATGGCCGTCGTGCGCCTGGATAATCTCTTCCAGCTTGCCCTGTTCTGCGGCCAGCTTGTCGAAATCCGCTTCCGGCTCGGCGTACAGCGCGTAGACTTCATCCAGACGCTTCAGCGCGCCGACCACTTCGGCCACCGCTTCCTCCACCGATTCACGCACGGTGTGTTCCGGGTTCAGCTGCGGCTCCTGCGGCAGATAGCCGATTTTAATGCCGGGCTGCGGACGCGCTTCACCTTCGATATCTTTATCGATGCCGGCCATAATGCGCAGCAAGGTAGATTTACCCGCGCCGTTTAAGCCCAGTACGCCGATTTTCGCGCCCGGGAAGAAGCTAAGAGAGATGTTCTTAAGAATGTGACGCTTCGGCGGAACGACTTTGCCGACGCGATGCATACTGTAGACGAATTGAGCCACGTGAAATGAGCCTCTTATGGTCTGTGTGGTAATCGGGGCATCATCGCCCGTTCAGAACAGCAAGTTTAGCGGTTTTCCCTGCTTAATCACAGCCGTCATCCCGGCGATTGTTCGCTTTTCGCCGCTGCGATCGCGCGCGGCGTTCAGGGCGTCAGCAGCGTGACGCCCGCCTGCCGCAGATGCTGCGCCAGCGGCTCCGGCGGGGCGCTATCGCTGATCAGCGTATCGAAGCGGGCGAGATCGCCGATGCGTGCCGGCAGCACCTTATTATATTTGCTGCTGTCCGCCAGCAGCAGCGCGCGCTGCGTCCGGGCGATGGCGCGCTGTTTCATCGGCAGTTCGTTAAAGTTGTAGCAGGTGGCGCCCTGCTGCGCATCCAGGCCCGCCGCCGAAATAAAGGCCAGCGTGGGGCAGATCTCATCGAGAATCGAAACGGCGCCGTGCGGGGAAAACACCGCATTATCGGGATGAAATTCGCCGCCGCTGAGGATCACGCGGCACGCCTTTTTCTCTTTTAACGAAAGGAAAGTGTTGATCGCGCAGCAGACGGCGGTAAACGGCAGCGCATCGTCAATCGCATCGATCACCCAGGGCATCGTGGTGCCGCAGTCGAAAAAAACGGTGTCGTCGGGGCTAATCAGGCTGGCCGCCAGCTGCGCCAGCTGCCGCTTTTTATCAACGTTATGCGACTGCTGATCGGAAACGAAATAGTGTTCATGCCCGCCTTTGGCCGCGCTAACGATATAGCCGCCCAGCAGGACCAGACTTGAAGGCTGCTCGTTAAGATCGCGCCGAATGGTCATTTCCGAGACGCCCAGCAGCCGCGCCGCCTCTCTTAAGTGGATTTTATCAATGCGCCTGATCGCCTGCGCCAGTTTACCGATCCGCTCTTCGCGCCGGGTTTCCATGATGCCATTCCCTGTTTGCCTGTTTCTCTTATGTTAACCCTAAAAAACCAGAGCGTCAGCCGCCGTAGCACAGCACAGCGCACGCCTGAGACCGATAAGAAAAGTAAATTTTGTGAAGAACGTGGCACGACGCCAGCGCCCTGGTTAGCATGAAGAATGCCTGGCATTCGGCCGGACCGGTTAACAGTAAAGAGGAGAGCGTGTGGTGACTCACAGGAAGGAGAGATGGCGTTACTGGCTGGCCAGCATTTGCCTGCTGGCCGTTAGCGGCAGCGCACTGGCCGATTCGCTGGATGAACAGCGTAGCCGCTACCAGCAAATTAAACAGGCCTGGGATAATAATCAAATGGACGTGGTGGCACAGCTGATGCCCACCCTGAAGGATTACCCGCTTTACCCCTATCTGGAATACCGCGAACTGTCGCAGCATCTCGATCAGGAAACCGGCCTGGCGGTTAACGACTTTATCAAACGCTATCCCACGCTGCCGCCGGTGCGCACGCTGGCGTCGCGTTTCGTCAACGAGCTGGCGCGTCGCGAAGACTGGCGCGGCCTGCTGGTGTTCAGTCCGGAAGCGCCGACGCCGGTCGCCGCGCGCTGCAACTGGTACTACGCCAAATGGGCTACCGGGCAGCAGCAGGTCGCCTGGGAAGGGGCGAAGAGCATCTGGCTACGCGGCAGTACGCTGCCGACCGCCTGCGATAAGCTCTTTAACGTCTGGCAGGCGGCCGGCGAGCAGACGCCGATCGCCACGCTGGAGCGTATCCGCCTGGCGATGGTGGCGGGTAACAGCAGTCTGGTGAATTTCCTCGCCAAACAGCTGCCCGCCGACTACCAGACCATGGCGACGGCGGTTACGGCGCTGCAGAACGATCCCGCAACAGTGGAAGGGTTCGCGCGCAGCGTCGGGCCGACCGACTTTACCCGTCAGGCAACCTCACTGGCCTTTGCGCGCGTGGCGCGCGCGGATGCGGAAAACGCGCGCGCGATGATCCCGACGCTGGCGCGTCTGCAGCAGATGAGCGAGCAGGAGACCCAAACGCTACGCGAAGCGGTAGCATGGCAGCTGATGAGCCGGGATGTGACCAGCGAGCAGGCGCGCTGGCGCGATAACGTCGTGATGAGCAGCGGTTCAACCTCGTTAATTGAACGTCGCGTGCGCCTGGCGCTGAGCAACAACGACCGACGCGGTTTAAATACCTGGATCGCGCGTCTCGATCCGGAAGCCAAAGAGAAGGATGAGTGGCAGTACTGGCAGGCCGATCTGCTGCTGGAGCGCGGGCGCAAAGAGGAAGCGCAAGAGATACTGCGCAAGCTGATGCAGTCGCGCGGCTTTTATCCGATGGTGGCGGCGCAGCGGCTGGGCGTGAAATATCCGCTGCGGGTCGATGAGGCGCCCCGTCCCGACGCCTCGCTCGACAACGGCACGGAGATCGCCCGTGTGCGCGAACTGATGTATTGGGGCATGGATAATCTGGCACGCTCTGAATGGAGCCGTCTGGTCGCCAGTAAAACCGCTTCGCAGCAGCAGATGCTGGCGCGCTACGCCCTGAACCACGGCTGGTGGGATCTCAGCGTGCAGGCCACCATTACCGGCAAACTGTGGAACCATCTTACCGAGCGCTTCCCGCTGGCCTGGCAGACGCAGTTTAACGAGTACACGCGCGATAAGCGCATTCCGCCGAGCTATGCCATGGCCATCGCGCGTCAGGAGAGCGCGTGGAATCCGAAAGCGCGATCGCCGGTCGGCGCCGCCGGGCTGATGCAGATCATGCCGGCCACCGCCAGCCATACGGTGAAGATGTACAGCATACCAGGCTACGTTAACAGCGGTCAGTTGCTGGATCCGCAGACCAATATTCAGATCGGCACGCAATATCTGGAGTATGTCTATCAGCAGTTCGACCAGAACCGCATCTTCTCTTCCGCCGCCTATAACGCCGGGCCGGGCAGGGTGCGCACCTGGCAGCGCGTCAGCAACGGGCAGCTCGACGCCGTCGCCTTTATCGAGACCATTCCCTTCTCAGAGACGCGCGGCTATGTGAAGAACGTGCTGGCCTATGACGCTTACTACCGTTATTTGCTCGACCAGCCGGATAATATCCTGTCTGACAGCGAGTGGCAGCGCCGCTACTGAATATGCTACTCTTCCGTACTCGCCAATGAGTACGGAAGAATTTCATGACTTCACATTCCCCGATCCCGGTTACCGAACATCCGCAGGATGAAAACTGGCTGCGCTTCGTCAGCCTGCTGGAGCGCGCTTTCCCGCTGGATCTGCAGCTGCCGCTGCTGCAATTGATGATGACGCCGGACGAACGCGAAGCTTTCGGCACCCGCCTGCGCATTATCGAAGAGCTGCTGCGCGGCGAGCTGAGCCAGCGCGAGCTGAAAACCGAACTCGGCGTCGGCATCGCCACCATCACGCGTGGCTCCAACAGCCTGCGCACCGCACCGCCCGCGCTCACCGCCTGGCTGGAAGAGCAGCTGTCGATCAAGAAATAGCGGCAGCTACGCCTGTTTATAGATGGCGTTGTGAAACGGACAGAGCGCCAGCACTAACGCCTGATGATAGACGCTGGTGCGCGTCAACAGGCCCTGAGTAAAGACGCCGATCGCGCCGCCCTGATGTTTGATATTGTCGATGCCGGTCAGACGCGCCATCTCGTCGCCCAGCTCATGTCCGGCATGGATGCCCGCCATCACCGCCGCCGGCAGGGTAAAACTGGCGGAGCGCGATTCGCCGCGCTGATGATGATTCTCTACCACCATCCACGCGAAGGCGTCGTCGCCTTCAATGCCCGCTTCAATCGCAACCCAGAAATCCGCTTCCGGCCGTACCTGACGCGCGTTCATTACGCGATGGCGTGCGCCAGTTCGCGTTTCTGTGTTTGTAAGCGGCTGCGCGGCCACGCCGCTGTCGACCTCGACACCTTCGATATGGCAGGATCCTTCGCCGAATACATCGTTGAAAGCCTGAGAAATGGCGCTAATTTTCGCCGGATTGATGGTAGCAGCAACAACATGGTACATAATTACCTGAACCTTCTACGCAATTTTGACGCAGTATAACGGAAAACACGCATGTTACAGGTCTATCTTGTTCGCCACGGGGAAACGGTGTGGAACGCGGCCAGGCGCATTCAGGGACAGTCTGACAGCGCACTGACTGAAAAAGGAGAGCAGCAGGCTCAGCAGGTCGGGGAGCGGGCAAAATCGCTGGGCATCACTCATGTTATCAGCAGCGATTTGGGGCGTACGCGCCGCACGGCGGAAATTATCGCCGATGCCTGCGGCTGCAGCGTGACGCTGGATCCACGGCTACGCGAGCTGAACATGGGCGTGCTGGAGCGACGCCCCATCGATTCGCTGAGCGAAGAGGAAGAGGGCTGGCGCCGGACGCTGGTGGACGGCACGGAAAACGGCCGCATTCCTGAAGGCGAAAGCATGACCGAGCTGGCGGCGCGAATGCAGCAGGCGCTTAACGCCTGTCTGGATCTGCCGGCCGGCAGCCGTCCGCTGCTGGTGAGCCATGGCATGGCGCTGGGGGTGCTGATCGGCACGCTGCTTGGCCTGCCGGCGCATGCAGAACGCCGGCTGCGGCTGCGCAACTGTTCGATTTCACGCGTCGATCATCAGCAGAGCGCCTGGCTGGCGCCGGGGTGGGTAGTGGAGACGGCGGGCGACGTTTCGCACCTCGATCTGCCTGCGCTGGATGAGCTGCAGCGTTAAGCTAACGGGCCCGCATTAAGCGGGCCGATATTCTTTAGCTGGCGGTGCGGCGAACGATCGGAATCAGGTATTCGCAGCGGATCTCTTTCGGCGGCTCGGCGCGTTTCTTGCCGCCGTGCGTGTAAAAGCGCTCGATATCCTGGCCCTGACGGCGCGTCAGCTGCAGCGTTGGCATACAGGTGCCATACAGCATCAGGATAAAATCCTGCAGCTGGCTGCGCGGCCCCTGATAGTTAAACTGCGCGTAGTCGCCGCCCTCCAGCAGAACGGTCTGCGCCGACTGCATGGTTTTCACCAGCTGTTCAGACGGCACCGCGGTGGTGTAGAGGATCTCCTGCTCGTCATCTTTTTCCTGGCTCGGACGCACCTGATGCAGGCCGTACAACACCGGCGGCACGGTATCGGTCTCCAGCAGGAACTGCTGCCAGAAATGGACGCGCATTTCATCGCGATAGCGGGAGATCTGCTCCAGCGTGCAGGTATAACTCTGGGTCTGTCCCACCAGCAACGTTTCCGGCAGCGTGACGTAGTGCGCCTCCGGCAGCGGCATGTCGTCGAGACGGATCGGCGGACGCAGGCCATACGCATTCCATTCAGAGGCGCGACGATACCAGGCCGGCGTTTGGGTAAACTGCTTTTTAAAGGCGCGGGTAAAAGTCTGCTGTGAGTCGAAGCGGTACTGCAGCGCGATATCGAGAATGGGACGGCTGGTTAGCCGCAGCGCCACTGCCGCTTTTGACAGGCGCCGGGCGCGGATATAGGCACCGATGGCGTGGCCGGTCACCTCTTTGAACATTCTTTGCAGATGCCATTTGGAGTAGCCCGCTTTCGCCGCCACGTTGTCCAGCGACAGCGGCTGATCGAGATGGCTCTCCAGCCAGACAAGCAAATCGCGAATGATACCAGCTTGGTCCATAAAACATCCTCTTGTACTTAGATGGGCGCAGGCAACGCAAAGTCGCGGGATCATAGCACTAAATGCGCAAAAAACGCCGAAGGTTTTACTTGTTAGATTGTGCTATATCCTTGCGGGGCGAGAGCGATAAAATTAGCCGGACTTATGCTTAGCGAGACGTAATCGCTAACGAAACTAATAATATGCAATGGTAACGAGATGATAATAAAAAAACTGTTAATAATTACAATGGCTACGTTATTCACCGCCGGCGCGGCGGCTGAAGAGATCGGCTCGGTGGATACCGTGTTTAAGGTGTTCGGCCCCGATCATAAAATTGTGGTCGAAGCTTTTGACGATCCCGACGTCCAGAATGTCACCTGCTACATCAGCCGGGCGAAAACCGGCGGCATTAAAGGCGGGCTGGGATTAGCGGAAGATACCGCCGATGCGGCGATCTCCTGCCAGCAGGTGGGGCCGGTCACTCTGAGCGATCGTATCGCGCAGGGAAAAGCGCAGGGCGAAACGGTGTTTCGCAAGCGTACCTCGCTACTGTTTAAGAAGCTGCAGGTAGTGCGCTTTTATGACCAAAAACGCAATGCGCTGGTCTATCTTTCCTACTCGGATAAAGTGGTGGAAGGTTCGCCGAAGAATGCGTTGAGCGCCGTGCCGATTATGCCGTGGGGACGGTAAAAGAGAAAACGGCGAGGAGGCTCGCCGTTTGTTTGTTTATTCCTGCAGGTCGCCGCAGAAGCGATAGCCTTCGCCGTGAATAGTGGCGATGATTTCCGGGGTATCCGGCGTCGATTCGAAATGTTTGCGGATGCGACGGATAGTGACGTCAACCGTACGGTCGTGCGGTTTCAGCTCGCGGCCGGTCATTTTCTTCAGCAGGTCGGCGCGGGTCTGGATCTTGCCCGGGTTTTCGCAGAAGTGCAGCATGGCGCGGAACTCGCTGCGCGGCAGCTTATACTGCTCGCCGTTCGGGCTGATCAGCGAGCGGCTGTTGATGTCCAGCTCCCAGCCATTGAACTTATAGCTTTCTACCTGCTTGCGCTCTTCGCTGATGGCGGAGAGATTCATGGTGCGGGAAAGCAGGTTGCGTGCGCGAATGGTTAACTCACGTGGGTTAAACGGCTTAGTGATATAGTCATCGGCGCCGATTTCCAGGCCGAGGATTTTATCCACTTCGTTGTCGCGTCCGGTTAAAAACATCAGCGCGACATTTGCCTGTTCGCGTAGCTCACGCGCCAGTAACAGACCATTTTTACCTGGCAGATTAATGTCCATAATCACCAGATTGATATCGTTATCGGTCAGTACCTGATGCATCTCTGCGCCATCTGTCGCTTCGAACACTTCGTAGCCTTCAGCTTCAAAGATGCTCTTTAGCGTGTTGCGCGTGACTAGTTCATCTTCAACGATAAGAATATGCGGGATCTGCATGAGTTCGCTACCTAAAATTTGCCAACAAAATCGGAAACAGGATGTACTGCGTTAACGCCGCAAAGGATGTTTGCCGGATAACCGAAGTACAGAATTATGTTCTTGATGCACCATCCATCAACGTCAACAACATTGTCAGCTCAGCCATAAGGATGAATCCTGCATGCCCCGGCAGTGCCAAATGGCCGTTATCCTAACTGCATTAACAGCAACATAACAGCGCAGAGTACAACCGATAAGCATTAAAACAACGCTTCGTTGACTTATATCAAATCAAGTGTAGCACGTTAACACTTTTGTGAAAAATGCTCATCAGAATGCCAGCTTAGCTCACAATAATCAGGCTCTACCTCTGGTCTCAGCCTCCTGATAGTGCGTGAAAGTTTACTAAGTTAATTATTAAAATACAATTTTGATTTATAAGACCTTATTTATGATATCCCTTTGTTATTAATGTTTTATCGCATGGAATTGTTTAAAGGCGTTAAAACCAATTTTTACTATCCCTCTGCGCTTAGTTAATTATTTGTTATGTGGTTGATACTGTTATTTAACATGCCGCCGTGTCAGAGTAGCGGCTACGAGTTCGTTTACTTTCAGGGTTTATATGCGTTTTCCGCTTATTCTTGTTTCTCCCGCCCGTCCGGAAAATATTGGTGCCGCCGCACGCGCGATGAAAACTATGGGGTTTTCCGAGCTGCGCATTGTGCAAAGTGACGCCTGGCAGCAGCCTGCGGCGCGCATTGTGGCGCACGGAGCCGGCGAGATCATTGATAATATTCAACATTACCCGTCGCTTTCCGCTGCGCTGGCGGATATCGATTTTTCCGTCGCCACCACCGCGCGCAGCCGCGCGAAATTTCGCTACTACGCCACGCCGCAGCAGGTAGAAACCATCCTGCGTGAAAAACAGCAGTGGGTCAGCAGCATGGCGTTGGTATTTGGCCGCGAGGATAGCGGGCTGACGAATGAAGAGCTGGCACAGGTAGACCTGCTGACCGGCATTCCGATGGCCAACGACTATCCTTCGCTGAATCTGGGGCAGGCGGTAATGGTCTACTGCTATCAGCTTTCGGCGCTGATGCAGGTCGCGCCGACGGCACCGGCACCGGCGGACGGGCAGCAGCTGGATGCCCTGCGTCAGCGGGTCGTGACGCTGCTGGAGCGGCTGAATGTCGCCGACGATGAAAAGCTGGCGGACTGGCTGCAGCAGCGCATCGGCCTGCTGGAACAGCGCGACAGTGCAATGCTGCACCGACTGTTGCACGATATTGAAAAAAATCTTTAGCGGAAAATCTGGTCTGAACGCGCAAATCTGGGCAATGATGCCAGCCTGACGAAAAGAGGGAAAAGATTCGCCAGGCGGGAAGCGGCATTTAAGCTTTCCGCTGTTGCGCGCTTCGGCGCCGGCCGCCGATAAATCCATTGACTTCATCCGGCGATTGCTTTACTTCTGAAAAGCAGACAGACATGGAACAGACAGACAAAAATCACATGCGTACAAACAGCCTGAACACCACCATTATTACAACCACCATTACCACAGGTAACGGTGCGGGCTGACGCATACAGGAAAAAAGAGAAAAAGCCCGCACCCGACAAGGTGCGGGCTTTTTTTTCGGCTTAAATTCAGGAGATTTTCAAACGATGCGAGTGCTGAAATTCGGCGGGACCTCAGTGGCAAATGCGGAACGTTTTCTGCGTGTTGCCGACATACTTGAAAGCAACGCGCAGCAGGGACAGGTCGCCACCGTACTCTCCGCGCCCGCTAAAATCACTAACCACCTGGTGGCGATGATCGAGAAAACCATCAGCGGTCAGGATGCCGTGCCGAATATCAGCGACGCCGAACAGATCTTCGCTGCGCTGCTGCAGGGCCTGCAAAGCGCGCAGCCGGGCTTCGCCTCGGAGCGCATGCAGGCGCTGGTCGATAAAGAGTTCGCGCAGCTGAAACAGACGCTGCACGGCATCAGCCTGCTGGGGCAGTGTCCCGACAGCGTCAATGCGGCCATCATCTGCCGGGGCGAAAAGCTCTCGATTGCGATTATGGAAGCGCTGCTGCAGGCGCGCGGCCATCGCGTCAGCGTTATCGATCCGGTCAGCATGCTACTGGCGCATGGCCACTACCTGGAATCGACGGTCGATATCGCTGAATCGACGCGCCGCATCGCCGCCAGCCATATTCCGGCCGACAGCATGATCCTGATGGCGGGCTTTACCGCCGGCAATGAGCGCGGCGAGCTGGTGGTGCTGGGGCGCAACGGCTCCGACTATTCCGCAGCGGTGCTGGCCGCCTGTTTGCGCGCCGACTGCTGTGAAATCTGGACCGACGTCGACGGCGTCTATACCTGCGATCCGCGCCAGGTGCCGGACGCCCGCCTGCTGAAATCGATGTCCTACCGCGAGGCGATGGAGCTGTCCTACTTCGGCGCCAAGGTACTGCACCCCCGCACCATCGCGCCTATCGCCCAGTTCCAGATCCCCTGCCTGATTAAAAACACCGCCAACCCGCAGGCGCCCGGCACGCTGATCGGCGGCGATGTCAGCGACGATCGCAATCCGGTGAAGGGCATCACCAACCTGAACAGCATGGCGATGTTTAACGTCTCCGGCCCCGGTATGAAGGGGATGATCGGCATGGCGGCGCGTGTCTTTGCCGCCATGTCGCGCGCCGGTATCTCTGTTGTGCTGATCACCCAATCCTCTTCTGAATACAGCATCAGCTTCTGCGTGCCGCAGAACGAGCAGGCGCGCGCGCGCCGCGTGCTGGAAGAGGAGTTTTATCTGGAGCTGAAAAACGGGCTGCTGGAGCCGCTGGATGTGATGGAGCAGCTGGCAATCGTCTCAGTGGTCGGCGACAACATGCGTACTCAACGCGGCATCTCTGCGAAGTTCTTTGCGGCGCTGGCACGCGCCAATATCAATATTGTTGCCATCGCCCAGGGCTCGTCAGAGCGCTCCATCTCAGTGGTGGTGAATAACGATGATGCCACCACCGCGGTGCGCGTGGTGCATCAGATGCTGTTCAATACCGATCAGGTGATTGAAGTGTTCGTGGTCGGCGTCGGCGGCGTCGGCGGCGCGCTGCTGGAGCAGCTGCATCGCCAGCAGGCCTGGCTGAAGAACAAGCATATCGATCTGCGCGTCTGCGGCATCGCCAATTCGAAAGCGCTGCTGACCAATGTCCACGGCATCGATCTCAGCAACTGGCAGGAGGCGCTGCGCGACGCCAGCGAGCCGTTTAACGCAGAGCGCCTGGTCCGTCTGGCGAAGGAGTATCATCTGCTGAATCCGGTGATCGTCGACTGTACTTCAAGCCAGGCGGTCGCCGATCAGTATGCCGGTTTCCTGGCGGAAGGCTTCCATATCGTGACGCCAAATAAAAAGGCCAATACCTCTTCCTGGAACTACTATCAGCAGTTGCGCGCGGCGGCAGCGAAGTCGCGCCGCAAATTCCTCTATGACACCAACGTCGGCGCCGGGCTGCCGGTGATTGAAAACCTGCAAAACCTGCTGAACGCCGGCGATGAGCTGATCAGCTTCTCCGGTATTCTTTCCGGCTCGCTCTCCTTTATTTTCGGCAAGCTGGATGAAGGCGTATCGCTGTCGGAAGCGACGAGGCTGGCGCGCGACATGGGCTTTACCGAGCCGGATCCGCGCGACGATCTGTCAGGTATGGATGTGGCGCGTAAGTTACTGATCCTGGCGCGTGAGGCGGGCCATCAGCTGGAGCTGAGCGATATCGATATCGAACCGCTGCTGCCACCGGCATTCACCGCTATCGCCGATGTCGATACCTTTATGCAGCGTCTGCCGGAGCTGGACGATGCGTTCGCCAGCCGCGTGCAGGCCGCGCGCGAGGCGGGCAAAGTGCTGCGCTTTGTCGGCGCAATAGAAGAGGGCGGCCGCTGCCGCGTGAAGATCGACGCGGTCGACGGCAATGATCCGCTGTATAAAGTGAAAAACGGCGAGAACGCGCTGGCGTTTTACAGCCGCTACTACCAGCCGATTCCGCTGGTGCTGCGCGGTTACGGCGCCGGCAATGACGTCACCGCCGCCGGGGTGTTCGCCGATCTGCTGCGCACGCTGTCATGGAAGTTAGGAGTTTAACATGGTGAAAATTTACGCGCCGGCCTCAATCGGCAACGTCAGCGTCGGCTTTGACGTACTGGGCGCGGCGGTGTCGCCGCTGGATGGCTCGCTGCTGGGCGACTGCGTCACCGTTGAGGCGGCGGAGAGCTTCAGCCTGGAGAATCAGGGCCGTTTTGTCAGCAAGCTGCCGGCGAACAGGGAAGAGAATATCGTTTACCAGTGCTGGACGCGCTTTTGCGAAGCTATCGGCAAAACCGTGCCGGTGCGCATGACGCTGGAGAAAAACATGCCGATAGGCTCCGGCCTGGGCTCCAGCGCCTGCTCCGTGGTAGCGGGCCTGATGGCGATGAACGAATTTTGCGGCAGGCCGCTGGATGACAACCAGCTGCTGGCGCTGATGGGCGAGCTGGAAGGGCGCATTTCCGGCAGCGTACACTACGATAACGTGGCGCCCTGTTTCCTGGGCGGTCTGCAGCTGATGCTGGAAGAGAACGGCATCATCAGCCAGGCGGTGCCCTGTTTTGATGACTGGCTGTGGGTAATGGCCTATCCCGGCATTAAGGTTTCTACCGCCGAGGCGCGGGCGATCCTGCCGGCGCAGTATCGCAAAGAGGATTGTATTAAGCACGGGCGCTACCTGGCGGGCTTTATTCACGCCTGTCATACCGCCCAGCCGCAGCTGGCGGCGAAACTGATGCGCGATGTGATTGCTGAGCCGTACCGCACCAGGCTGCTGCCGGGCTTCGCCGAAGCGCGCCAGGCGGCGCAGGATATCGGCGCGCTCGCCTGCGGCATTTCCGGGTCCGGTCCGACGCTGTTTGCGGTCTGCGATAACCGCGACACGGCGCAGCGAATGGCAGACTGGCTGCAGCAACACTATCTGCAAAATGATGAAGGCTTCGTCCATATTTGCCGTGCCGACACGGCGGGCGCACGAAAACTGGGATAACGCATGAAACTCTACAATCTTAAGGATCATAACGAACAGGTTAGTTTCGCGCAGGCGGTGAAGCAGGGCCTGGGCAAGCAGCAGGGGCTGTTCTTTCCGCTGGAGCTGCCGGAATTTGAGCTGACCGATATCGACGCCATGCTGGAGATGGATTTCGTCACCCGCAGCAGCAAGATCCTTTCCGCCTATATCGGCGACGAGATCCCTGCGCATCAGCTGGCGGAGCGGGTAAAGGCAGCGTTCGCGTTTCCGGCGCCGGTGGCGCAGGTCACGGAAGATATCGCCTGTCTGGAGCTGTTCCACGGCCCGACGCTGGCGTTTAAAGATTTCGGCGGCCGTTTTATGGCGCAGATGCTCTCCTATATCAGCGGCTCCGATGAGCAGCTCACCATCCTGACGGCGACCTCCGGCGATACCGGCGCGGCGGTCGCTCACGCATTTTACGGCATGGAAAACGTGCGCGTGGTGATCCTCTATCCGCAGGGCAAAATCAGCCCGCTGCAGGAGAAGCTGTTCTGTACGCTGGGCGGCAATATCCACACCCTTGCCATCGACGGCGATTTCGATGCCTGTCAGGCGCTGGTAAAGCAGGCGTTTGACGACGAAGAGCTGAAAAAAGCGATCGGCCTTAACTCGGCGAACTCCATTAACATCAGCCGCCTGCTGGCGCAGATCTGCTACTACTTCGAGGCGGTAGCGCAGCTGCCGCAGGAGAAACGCAATCAGCTGGTGATCTCGGTGCCGAGCGGCAACTTCGGCGATCTGACGGCGGGCCTGCTGGCGAAATCGCTGGGGCTGCCGGTGAAGCGCTTTATCGCCGCCACCAACCGCAACGATACGGTGCCGCGTTTTCTCGCCAGCGGCGCCTGGCAGCCGAATACCACCGTTTCTACGCTGTCGAACGCGATGGATGTCAGCCAGCCGAACAACTGGCCGCGCGTCGAGGAGCTGTTCCGCCGCAAAACCTGGCGCCTGAGCGATCTCGGTTTTGGCGCGGTGGATGATGAGACCACCCGCGGCGCGATGCGTGAACTGGCGCAGCTGGGCTATGTTTCTGAGCCGCACGCCGCCATCGCCTGGCATATGCTGCGCGAGCAGCTGCAGCCGGGTGAATATGGCCTGTTCCTCGGCACCGCGCATCCGGCGAAGTTTAAGGAGAGCGTTGAAGCGATCCTGCAGCAGACGCTGCCGCTGCCGCCGGAGCTGGCAGAGCGCGCCGGGTTGCCGCTGCTGTCGCATGAGATGAAGCCGGATTTCGCCGAGCTGCGCTTTTTCTTAACGCAGCTGTAACCGGTATCCGCAATAAAAAAGCCGCCTCCGGGGCGGCTTTTTGTTATCCGGCGCTTACGCCTGTTCGTGGCGCTTAAATACCAGTTCATCGCCGCGGCTGCCCGCCGCATCGAAGAAATAGCCTTCCAGATTGAATTCAGTCAGCTGTCGTGCGTCGCTCAGGCGATTTTCGATGATATAGCGGCACATCAGGCCGCGCGCCTTCTTGGCGTAGAAGCTAATGACTTTGAACTTGCCGTTTTTCTCGTCGAGGAACACGGGCTTAATAATCCGGCCGTTGATCTTTTTCGGCTGTACGGCGCGGAAGTATTCGTCGGAGGCGAGGTTGATCAACAGATCGTCGCCCTGCGCCGCCAGCGCGGCGTTCAGCGTTTGCGTCAGGGTTTCGCCCCAGAAGCTGTAGAGATCTTTCCCCGCCGGGTTTGGCAGCCGGGTGCCCATCTCCAGACGGTAGGGCTGCATCAGATCCAACGGGCGCAGCACGCCATAAAGCCCTGACAGCATGCGCAGGTGCTGCTGGGCGAAATCGAAATCCGCCTCGCTAAATCGCTCTGCCTGCAGGCCGGTATAAACATCGCCTTTAAACGCCAGAATCGCCTGGCGCGCGTTTTCCGACGTAAAGTGCGGGTGCCAGTCGTTGAAACGTTCGGCGTTCAGCAGCGCCAGCTTATCACTAATACTCATCAGCGAGGCGATATCGGCGGGCGTCAGCGTGCGCGCTACCGCGACCAGTTCTTGTGATTTTTCTAACAGCGCGGGCTGCGTATAGCGCTGCGTGGCCAGCGGCGTGGCGTAGTCAAGCGTCTTGGCTGGCGATATGACCATCAACATAGGGAATTCCTTAGCGTAACCCGCAGGTTCTGTTCTCTTTTCTCGGTTCTCGCCGCCGATGTTAACAAAAAAGCGTCGCGCTCAGGCAAATCATTACTATCGGTCAGGCCTGTGCGATTCGCATCATCCGCGCATTGCGCGTCGGATTGCGCATGATATTATCGCAACAGACTTTTACCCCTGACAGTGACATATCAAGAGAACCCATCATGACGGATAAACTTACTTCTTTGCGTCAGCTGACAACTGTCGTTGCCGACACCGGCGATATCGCAGCAATGAAGCTGTACCAGCCGCAGGACGCCACCACCAACCCTTCTCTGATTCTCAACGCCGCGCAGATCCCGGAATACCGCAAGCTGATCGATGAAGCTATCAGCTGGGCGCGTCAGCAGAGCAGCAATAAAGAAGAACAAATTCAGTACGCCTCTGACAAGCTGGCGGTAAATATCGGTCTGGAAATTCTGAAGCTGATCCCGGGCCGCATCTCCACCGAAGTGGATGCTCGTCTCTCTTACGATACCGAAGCGAGCATCGCCAAAGCGCGCAGCCTGATTAAGCTCTATAACGACGCCGGCATCAGCAACGACCGCATCCTGATTAAACTCGCCTCCACCTGGCAGGGCATCCGCGCCGCTGAGCAGCTGGAAAAAGAGGGCATCAACTGTAACCTGACGCTGCTGTTCTCCTTCGCGCAGGCGCGCGCCTGCGCCGAAGCGGGCGTTTACCTGATCTCTCCGTTCGTTGGCCGTATCCTCGATTGGTATAAAGCCAATACCGACAAAAAAGAGTACGCGCCGCACGAAGATCCGGGCGTGGTTTCCGTTAGCGAAATCTATGAGTACTACAAACAGCACGGCTACGAGACCGTGGTGATGGGCGCCAGCTTCCGCAACGTCGGCGAAATTCTGGAACTGGCCGGCTGTGACCGTCTGACCATCTCTCCGTCTCTGCTGAAAGAGCTGGCCGAGAGCGAAGGCAGCGTTGAGCGTAAACTCTCTTTCAGCGGCGAAGTCAAAGCGCGTCCGGCGAAAATGACCGAAGCGGAATTCCTGTGGCAGCATAACCAGGACCCGATGGCGGTAGACAAACTGGCGCAGGGCATCCGCAACTTTGCGGTTGACCAGGGCAAGCTGGAAAAAATGATCGCAGATCTGCTGTAATCATCCTCTGCCGCAGCCGACGCATCGGCTGCGGCAGCGCAGGCATCTTTTCTCTCCCTGTAGTATCCTTGGCGACAATCTCAAACCCTTACCGATCGCGCTGCGGCGGTACCTCTCATGAATAACATTATGAATACGTTACGCATTGGACTTATTTCCGTTTCAGATCGCGCCGCTAACGGCATTTATCAGGATCAGGGCATTCCGGCGCTGGAAAGCTGGCTCGCCTCGGCGCTGACCACCCCCTTTGTTATCGAGACGCGCCTGGTGCCGGATGAGCAGCCGCTGATCGAGGAAGCGCTCTGCGAGCTGGTGGATGAGCGGTTCTGCCATCTGGTGCTGACCACCGGCGGCACCGGGCCGGCGCGCCGCGACGTGACGCCGGACGCGACGCTGGCCGTCGCCGATCGGGTGATGCCGGGCTTCGGTGAGCAGATGCGCCAGATCAGCCTGCGCTTTGTGCCGACGGCGATTCTGTCGCGCCAGACCGGTGTGATCCGTAAACAGTCGCTGATCCTGAATCTGCCGGGCCAGCCGAAATCGATCAAAGAGACGCTGGAAGGGCTGAAAGATGAGCAGGGCGCGACGCTGGTGCCCGGCATTTTCGCCAGCGTGCCATATTGCATTCAGCTGCTGGAAGGCCCTTATATTGAAACGGATCCGCAGGTAGTAGCAGCTTTTCGCCCGAAAAGCGCCCGACGTGATACAAACGCCTGAAAATCCGCTTTTTCAGGCATAAGATCCAGCGCCGCTGGTGTCGAGAAAAGTTGACGTTATAGTAACGGGAGTTTTACAGCTAAACGCCAACTTTTTCTCGCCTCTGGATGCGTACGCCATGCTGGATAACCCACAGACTCGCCGACTCAACCGGCAAGATTATAAGACGCTGTCGCTGGCCGCTCTGGGCGGCGCGCTTGAATTCTACGATTTTATTATCTTCGTTTTCTTCGCGGCGGCGATCGGCGAGCTGTTCTTTCCACCCGATATTCCTGACTGGCTGCGTCAGCTACAAACCTTTGGCATTTTCGCCGCCGGCTATCTGGCGCGCCCGTTGGGCGGCATGGTGATGGCGCACTTTGGCGATCGGGGAGGGCGCAAAAAAATGTTCAGCCTGAGCATTCTGTTGATGGCGCTGCCGACGCTGGCGATAGGCATGTTGCCCGATTACCATGCTATCGGCATGGCGGCGCCGCTACTGCTTTTGCTGATGCGCATGCTGCAGGGCGCCGCCATCGGCGGCGAAGTGCCGGGCGCCTGGGTTTTCGTCGCGGAGCATGTGCCGGAAAAGCGCATCGGTATCGCCTGCGGCACGCTGACCGCCGGGTTGACCGCCGGCATTCTGCTGGGATCGCTTGTCGCCACCCTGATCAATGCCACGCTTTCGCCTGCGGCCATCGCCGCCGGCGGCTGGCGTATTCCTTTCTTTATCGGCGGCGCCTTTGGTCTGGCGGCGATGTACCTGCGCCGCTGGCTGCAGGAAACCCCGGTATTTCAGCAGATGCAGGCGCGCAAGGCGCTCTCTGAGGCGCTGCCGCTGCGCCGCGTTTTTCAACATCACAAACGCGCCGTGGCGCTCTCTATGTTGCTGACCTGGCTGCTCTCCGCCTGCATTGTCGTGGTCATTTTGATGGCGCCCGCGCTGCTGCAAAAGCAGCATGGCCTGTCCGCTGCGCTGACGCTGCAGGCTAACAGCCTGGCCACCGTGATGCTGCTGCTGGGCTGCATTCTCTTTGGGCTGCTGGCTGACAGGCTGGGCGCCGCGCGCGTGCTGATTGGCGGCTCTTTGCTGCTGGCGTTGTGCAGCTGGCTGTTCTTTACCCATGCCGCCGATTCAGTCACGGCGCTGTTTGTCACCTATGCGGCGGCGGGGCTGAGCGTCGGCGTGGTCGGCGTGGTGCCTTTCGTGATGGTGCGCGCGTTCCCGGCGGCGATACGCTTTAGCGGCATCTCCTTTTCCTACAACATCGCCTACGCCGTTTTCGGCGGTCTGACGCCGATTTGCGTGACCTTGATGATGACCCTGACGCCGCTGGCGCCCGCCTGGTATGTGCTGGCACTCGCCGCTATCGGCCTGCTGCTCGGCCTCTGGCTTAAACGTGACGCTGGCGGCGAACCCCTCGGCGAACGCGCCGATATCTGCGGCTGAAAACGGCCCTGTCGCGTTGGGCGGGGCCAGCCGCTTTCCCCGCCGCGCGGCAGACGGCGATTTCTGCGGCAAAAGCGAATTTTTTTTCTTTTGGCCCTTGATGCCGTCCGGGATGGCCCCATCTTATTTGGCATCCGAGGTTATGTGCCCGGAAAAAAAAGCGCGGCGCCGGGAGTTGAAACGGCAAAAACCGCCCGCATTAAGTGTGCATAACCTGATTTGCAATGAATTCAAGTGGGAGACGTTTAGATGGGTAAGATTATTGGTATTGACCTCGGTACAACCAACTCATGTGTTGCCATTATGGATGGCACCAAAGCGCGCGTGCTGGAGAATGCCGAAGGCGACCGCACCACGCCGTCAATTATCGCGTATACCCAGGATGGTGAAACCCTGGTTGGTCAGCCTGCTAAACGTCAGGCTGTGACGAACCCGCAGAACACCCTGTTTGCGATCAAACGTCTGATCGGCCGTCGTTTCCAGGACGAAGAAGTACAGCGTGATATCAAAATCATGCCTTACAAAATCACTCAGTCCGATAACGGCGATGCCTGGCTTGACGTGAAAGGCCAGAAAATGGCGCCGCCGCAGATCTCTGCGGAAGTGCTGAAAAAAATGAAGAAAACTGCTGAAGATTACCTGGGCGAACCGGTAACCGAAGCGGTCATTACTGTACCAGCCTACTTTAACGATGCGCAGCGTCAGGCAACCAAAGACGCCGGCCGTATCGCAGGTCTGGAAGTAAAACGCATCATCAACGAACCGACCGCTGCGGCGCTGGCCTACGGCCTGGACAAAGGTCAGGGCAACCGCACCATCGCGGTCTATGACCTGGGCGGCGGTACCTTCGATATCTCTATTATCGAAATCGATGAAGTCGACGGCGAAAAAACCTTTGAAGTTCTGGCGACCAACGGTGACACCCACCTGGGTGGCGAAGACTTCGACAGCCGTCTGATCAACTATCTGGTTGCTGAGTTCAAGAAAGATCAGGGTATCGATCTGCACAACGATCCGCTGGCAATGCAGCGTCTGAAAGAAGCGGCTGAAAAAGCGAAAATCGAGCTTTCCTCCGCGCAGCAGACTGACGTGAACCTGCCGTACATTACGGCGGATGCGACCGGCCCGAAACACCTGAACATCAAAGTGACCCGTGCCAAACTGGAATCACTGGTAGAAGATCTGGTTGCCCGCTCTATTGAGCCGCTGAAAGTGGCGCTGCAGGACGCCGGCCTCTCCGTCTCCGACATCAACGACGTGATCCTGGTCGGTGGTCAGACGCGTATGCCGATGGTACAGGCGAAAGTGGCTGAATTCTTCGGTAAAGAGCCGCGTAAAGACGTTAACCCTGACGAAGCGGTTGCCGTTGGCGCTGCGGTACAGGGCGGCGTGCTGGCAGGCGACGTGAAAGACGTGCTGCTGCTGGACGTGACCCCGCTGTCGCTGGGCATCGAAACCATGGGCGGCGTGATGACTTCGCTGATCGCCAAGAACACCACCATCCCGACCAAGCACAGCCAAGTGTTCTCTACCGCTGAAGACAACCAGTCTGCGGTGACCATCCATGTGCTGCAGGGTGAGCGTAAACGTTCAGCGGACAACAAATCGCTGGGTCAGTTTAACCTGGACGGTATTCAGCCGGCGCCGCGCGGTATGCCGCAGATCGAAGTCACCTTCGATATCGATGCCGACGGTATCCTGCACGTTTCCGCGAAGGACAAAAACTCAGGCAAAGAGCAGAAGATCACCATCAAAGCTTCTTCTGGTCTGAATGAAGACGAAATCCAGAAAATGGTGCGCGACGCTGAAGCGAACGCCGAAGCTGACCGTAAATTCGAAGAGCTGGTACAGGCGCGCAACCAGGGCGATCAGATTGCCCATAGCACCCGTAAGCAGCTGGACGAAGCGGGCGACAAGATCTCCGCAGACGAGAAAGCGCCAATCGAATCCGCGCTGAACGATCTGAACACCGCGCTGAAAGGTGAAGATAAAGCGGACATCGAAGCGAAAATCCAGGCGCTGGTGCAGGTTTCCGGCAAGCTGATGGAGTTCGCGCAGCAGCAGCAGGGCCAGCCGGCCGACGCCGCTGACGCTTCTGCGAAGAAAGAAGATGACGTTGTCGACGCTGAATTCGAAGAAGTGAAAGACAATAAAAAATAATTGCCCCTGACCGGGCGCGGCGGTTGCCCTGACAACCGCTGGTAACCAGCACGGGCGTAGGAGTTTCTCCACGCCCGTGCATGCATGTTAAGGGCAGGAAAGATAACAATGGCGAAAACAGACTATTACGAGATTTTAGGCGTCCCGAAGTCTGCGGAAGAGCGTGAAATCAAAAAGGCCTATAAACGCCTGGCGATGAAATACCATCCTGACCGCAATCCGGGGGATAAGGAAGCCGAAGCCAAATTCAAAGAAGTTAAAGAGGCTTACGAAATCCTGACCGACGCGCAGAAGCGCGCCGCATACGATCAGTACGGTCATGCAGCCTTTGAACAGGGCGGCATGGGCGGCGGCGGTTTTGGCGGCGGCGGCTTCGGCGGCGGCGCGGACTTTAGCGATATCTTTGGCGACGTCTTTGGCGATATCTTTGGCGGCGGGCGTCGTCAGCGCGCGGCGCGTGGCGCGGATTTACGCTACAACATGGAGTTGACGCTGGAAGAAGCGGTCCGCGGCGTGACCAAAGAGATCCGTATTCCCACCCTGCAGGAGTGCGACGTCTGCCACGGCAGCGGCGCGAAATCCGGCACGCAGCCGCAGACCTGTCCAACCTGCCACGGCGCAGGCCAGGTGCAGATGCGTCAGGGCTTTTTCACCGTACAGCAGGCGTGCCCGAGCTGTCATGGCCGCGGCTCCATCATTAAAGATCCCTGCAACGCCTGTCACGGACATGGCCGCGTAGAAAAATCGAAAACGTTGTCGGTGAAAATCCCGGCCGGTGTCGATACCGGCGATCGTATCCGCCTGAGTGGCGAAGGCGAAGCGGGCGAGCATGGCGCGCCGGCGGGCGATCTCTACGTTCAGGTGGCGGTGAAAAAACACCCGATCTTCGAGCGTGAAGATAACAACCTCTATTGCGAAGTGCCGATCAACTTCGCGATGGCTGCGCTGGGCGGCGAAATCGAAGTGCCGACGCTGGACGGCCGCGTGAAGCTGAAAGTGCCTGCGGAAACGCAGACCGGCAAGCTGTTCCGCATGCGCGGCAAAGGGGTGAAATCGGTGCGCGGCGGCAGCCAGGGTGACCTGCTGTGTCGCGTGGTGGTGGAAACCCCGGTCAGCCTGAGCGAGAAACAGAAATCGCTGTTGCGCGAGCTTGAAGAGAGCTTCGGTGGCCCGAGCGGCGAGAAAAACAGCCCGCGCTCGAAGAGCTTTTTCGACGGTGTGAAGAAATTTTTCGACGATTTGACGCGTTAATCGCATCGCCTCCAGACGCCCCGTTAAGGGGCGTTTTTTTTATCCCGCGTTTATCCTCCCCGCTGCCAGTAGATCCGTTACGCTCTAAGGCAGCGTTTTCGCTCTCCTGCCAGCTGCGGTCAGACAGTTCGTTTTTTACGAGTAAAAAGCGCCAAATAACCTGTTTTTGCCGAACCATTAAAAGACGTATGCTTAGCAGCAAAAGTAAATGATTCGCGAAGAGGAGTGCGGAATGGTTAAGCGTTTTTTTGCCAATGAGGCGTCAGGCGGCATTGTGCTGATCGTGGCGGCGGCGTTAGCAATGCTGCTGGCGAATATCGATACGACCCAACATTTTTACGCTTCGCTGCTGGCGATGCCGGTGGAGTTTCGCTTCGGCGACCTGCATATCAATAAAGATATGCTGCTGTGGATTAACGATGCGCTGATGGCGGTTTTCTTTCTCTCTATCGGTCTGGAGGTGAAGCGGGAGATGGTTTCCGGCGCGCTGGCCAGCCGGGAGAAAGCGATATTTCCGCTGATTGCCGCGCTGGGCGGCATGCTGGTGCCGGGACTCATCTTCCTGCTGTTTAACGGCGGCGATGAGATGACGCGCAGTGGCTGGGCGATCCCGACCGCCACCGATATCGCGTTTGCGCTCGGTGTGCTGGCGCTGCTGGGCAGCCGGGTGCCGGCCACGCTGAAAATCTTCCTGATGGCGCTGGCGATTATCGATGACTTGGGCGCCATCGTGATTATCGCGCTGTTCTATACCAGCGATCTCTCGCTGCTCTCGCTGTCGGTGGCTGCTGCAGCGATCGTGGCGCTGGCGCTGCTCAACGCCTTTAACGTGCGCCGCACCTCGGTCTATATGGTGGTGGGTGTCGTGTTATGGGTGGCGGTGCTGAAATCGGGCGTACATGCGACGCTGGCCGGGGTCATTGTCGGTTTCTTTATTCCCCTGGCGGAGAAAGAGGGCGTCTCGCCGGCGCGCGCGCTGGAGCATGGTCTGCATCCGTGGGTCACCTGGCTTATCCTGCCGCTGTTCGCCTTCGCTAATGCGGGGGTTGCGCTGGATGGCGTATCGGCAGGCGATCTCTTCTCCTTGCTGCCGCTGGGCATCATCCTCGGCCTGTTTATCGGTAAGCCGCTGGGGATTACACTTTTCTGCTGGCTGGGCATTCGGCTGGGCGTAGCGAAGCTGCCGCAGGGCAGCTCGCTGTTCGATATCGCCGCCGTCGGCGTGCTGTGCGGCATTGGTTTTACCATGTCGATCTTCATCGCCTCGCTGGCATATGGCGATCTCAGCGCCGAACTGATAGTGCTGGCGAAGCTGGGCATCCTGTGCGGTTCGCTGATTTCCGCCGTGTCAGGCTTTCTGTTGCTGCGCAGCAGGCTGCGTTAAGCGTAGCGGCCAGGGGGCAACGCCCTGCGGCCGCGCATAAGGAGCCATCGATGTCGCAGATTAACTATAACCACCTCTACTACTTCTGGCAGGTGTGCAAACAGGGTTCGATTGCCCGCGCGGCGGAAACGCTTTTTCTGACGCCGCAGACCATTACCGGCCAGATCAAGGCGCTGGAGGAGAGGCTGCAGGGCAAGCTCTTCAGACGGCAGGGCAGGGGCGTAGTGCCTACCGAGCTGGGGCAACTGGTGTTCCGCTATGCCGACCGCATGTTCACGCTCAGCCAGGAGATGATGGATATCGTCAACTACCGCAAGGAGTCTAACCTGCTGTTCGATGTCGGCGTGGCGGACGCACTATCGAAGCGGCTGGTAAGTAAAGTGCTGGAGACAGCGGTGCAGGACGATGAGCGCATTCACCTACGCTGTTTTGAATCGACCCATGAAATGCTGCTGGAGCAGCTGAGCCAGCATAAGCTTGATATGATCTTATCCGACTGTCCGGTCGATTCCACCCAGCAGGAGGGGCTGTTTTCCGTGAAGCTGGGCGAGTGCGGCGTCAGCTTCTGGTGTACGCCACCGCTGCCGCAGCGGCCGTTTCCCACCTGTCTTGAGGAGCGGCGCCTGCTGATCCCCGGTCGCCGTTCA
Source organism: Mixta gaviniae (assembly GCF_002953195.1). GTDB lineage: Bacteria > Pseudomonadota > Gammaproteobacteria > Enterobacterales > Enterobacteriaceae > Mixta > Mixta gaviniae. The sequence goes on from NZ_CP026377.1 coordinate 880,205, forward strand.
ATGCTGGGCCGCCAGCTGCAGCGCTGGCTGAACGACCAGGCGCTGCAGGTAGAAATTCTGGGCGAATTTGACGATGCGGCGCTGATGAAAGCCTTCGGTGCGGCAAACCACGCGATTTTTGTCGCGCCCACGCTCTACGGTCAGGATATCTATCACGACAGTGCGATTCAGGAAGTGGGACGGCTGGAAGAGGTGATGGAAGAATACTACGTTATTTTCGCCGAACGCATGATCCAGCATCCGGCGGTCCAGCGCATCTGTAATCACGATTTTTCCGCATTATTCCGCGGCAGGTAATAAATTATAAATTAGCTGGATCTGTTTTCCGCCCGTCCTTTATTTTCTTCATTGCGGCTGGCGGGAAAACAGATTATTTCGCCCTGGCTTTCGATCCAGCTATTAACGGAGGTTTTGCCGTTTTGCTGCGTTTCTTTTATCTCCTGGCGGTTAGGCAAAATTCTCATTTTTCCAATATCCATTTACTGCCATTTTACCTTTCTTTACGCTACGCCCTGACAACTCATAACCTTGAGGACCCCCATATCTCCCCGGCACGCTGACGGCGGTGTTATGACGTCCATCCAACGGACGGAATAAGGTCATCTCAGGAGCAAACATGCAAAACGAAAAGAATAAAACGGCGTCTGTTTTAAACGTTACCCACCCGGGATTAACACGGCAATTTTCTTTCCCCGCACTCTCTTATTATCAAATGCTGTTTATTACCGTCAGCATGATGAATTTAACGATAATGAGCTGGGCGTTCGCCAGCGGCAGCTGGTGGGACGAGAGCCATATCTCTACCGGTAATTTCGGCAATATGGTGATCGCTAACCTCTGCGTGACGGTGCTGATTCGTCAGCAGTATCTGATTAACGGCCTGTTCCGCCTGGTCTGGCGGGTACCGACGCGCTGGCCGCTGGCGCTGCGCCGCCATCTGGCGAACGTCTATCAGTTCGGCGGGCTGCACTCCGGCTGCGCGACCTTCAGCTGCGTCTGGCTGCTGCTGTTTACCCTGGCGGCATTTTATCAACAGCAGGCGCAGGGCGGGCTGTCGACGCAACTGCTGACCATCAATATGGTGCTGGTGCTAATGCTCTGCCTGATCTGCCTGACTGCGCTGCCGCAGGTGAGACGGCGCTACCACAACCTGTTCGAGCATATGCATCGCTACGTCGGCTGGGGGGCGCTGGCCTGCTCCTGGCTGCAGGTACTGTGGTTTATCCGCGACAGTCATCATGGCGAATGGCGCTGGCATCACGTCAGCCATGCGTTCGCCTTCTGGGGGCTGCTGACCATCACCTGCAGCATTCTCCTTCCCTGGCTGCGTCTGCGTCGCGTACCGGTGAAAGTGACGCGGCCTTCTTCGCATGCCGTCATTATCGAGTTTGCGCTGCCGCACGATCCCTTCCCGGGCTCGACGCTGCCCATTAGCCTCGATCCGCTGACGGAATGGCATGCGTTCGCCAATATTCCGCTGACTAACCGGCCCGGCTGCCGGATGCTGATTTCGCGCGCGGGCGACTGGACCGGCCGCTTTATCGATAATCCGCCCTCGCACGTCTGGTTTAAGGGTATCCCCACGCCCGGCGTCGGCAGCATGAATAAAATCTTCAACTCGGTGGTCTACGTGGCGACCGGCAGCGGCATCGGCCCGCTGTTGCCGCATCTGGTGAACAATCCGCGTCCCTGCAAGCTGATCTGGTCAACGCGCAATCCGATTGTTACCTATGGCGAAGCTTTCGTGAATGAGATTATCGCGGCGCATCCCGGCGTGTTGATCTGGGATACCGACGCTCATGGCAAGCCGGATCTGTTGTCGCTGGCCTGTCAGAAAGTGAAGGAGATTGATGCGGAGGCGGTTATCTGTATCGCTAACCGACCGCTGACCGACTACGTAGTGGAAGGGTGCGAAGCGCAGGGCATTGCCGCTTACGGCGCCATCTGGGATTCATGATTCGCCTGCGTCGCAGGCAAAAAAAAACCGGCCTGAAGGCCGGTTCTTTCAAAGCTGATTAACAAGTGGCGATTAAGCCAGTTTGTTGATCTGTGCAGTCAGGTTTGCTTTATGACGTGCAGCTTTGTTCTTGTGGATCAGACCTTTAGCAGCCTGACGGTCCACGATCGGTTGCATTTCGTTAAATGCTTTCTGTGCAGCTTCTTTGTCGCCAGCTTCAACTGCTGCGTATACTTTCTTGATGAAAGTACGCATCATGGAACGACGGCTTGCGTTATGCTTGCGACGTTTCTCAGATGTTACGGCGCGTTTCTTAGCTGATTTGATATTAGCCAAGGTCCAACTCCCAAATATGTTCTATACGGACAAATCAAAGGCCGAGGACTATGCCTTTTACGCCTTATTTTGTCAATGGATTTGTGCAAATAAGCGCCGTTTTACAAACAACGCCCGGTTACGTAATTGATGGCGCAAGATTCTACCAGTTTCCCTTCCCTGAATACAGTATTTCGCAAGAAAAAAAGCACTGACCCCGGCGCTCAGGCTCTGCGGCAAGGAAATCGTCGCCAGAACGACGGAAAGGCGCTGCAACGGGTTAACCTTGGCGGTTGTACAAGGTATAATCCGCTGATTTCCACCAACTTGAGTCAGCCATGAAGTTTATACGCGGCATTCACAATCTCCGGACGCAGCATCGCGGCTGTGTGCTGACTATCGGCAATTTCGATGGCGTGCATCGCGGCCATCAGGCGCTGCTGGCTCGCCTGTGCGAAGAGGGGCAGCGTCGCGGCCTGCCCGTGATGGTCATGCTGTTCGAGCCGCAGCCGCTTGAGCTGTTCGCGGCTGATAAAGCGCCGGCGCGCCTGACGCGTCTGCGTGATAAACTGAAATACCTGGCGCAGGAGGGCGTGGACGCCGTGCTGTGCGTGCGCTTCGACCGGCGTTTCGCCGCGGTCAGCGCACAGAGCTTCGTGAACGATCTGCTGGTCGATAAGCTGGGCGTACAGTTTCTCGCCGTTGGTGATGATTTCCGTTTCGGCGCTGGTCGCGAAGGGGATTTCCTGTTATTACAGAAGGCGGGCGTCGAGTATGGCTTTGACGTCATCAGTACCCAAACCTTCAGCGAAGGCGGTAAACGCATCAGCAGCACGGCGATTCGCCAGGCGCTGGCGGACGATAATCTGACGCTGGCCGAGGCGCTGCTGGGTCACCCGTTTGCCCTGTCGGGGCGCGTGGTGCATGGCGATGCGCTGGGCCGCACCATCGGTTTCCCTACGGCCAATATTCTGCTGCGGCGCATCGTATCGCCGGTAAAAGGCGTCTATGCCGTAGAAGTGCATGGCTTAAGCGAACATCCCCTGCCTGGCGTCGCGAACATCGGCACGCGGCCGACCGTCGCCGGTCTGCGTCAGCAGCTGGAGGTACACCTGCTGGATGTGGCGATGAACATGTATGGACGCCATATCGACGTGGTGCTGCGCCAAAAAATACGTAACGAGCAGCGCTTTCCTTCTCTGGATGCGCTTAAAGAGCAAATTGCTAAAGATGTGGTGACGGCCCGCGAATTTTTCGGGCTTAAAACACCGGTGTAACTACCGAAACACGGAATCGAGAATCTGATGAGTGACTATAAATCTACCCTGAATTTGCCGGAAACGGGGTTCCCGATGCGTGGCGATCTCGCCAAACGCGAACCGGGTATGCTGCAACGCTGGTATGATGACAATCTGTACGGCATCATCCGCGAAGCCAAAAAAGGGAAAAAAACCTTTATTCTGCACGATGGCCCTCCCTATGCGAACGGCAGCATTCACATTGGTCACTCAGTCAATAAGATTCTGAAAGATATTATTATCAAGTCCAAGGGGCTGTCGGGCTTCGATTCGCCATACGTGCCGGGCTGGGACTGTCATGGCCTGCCTATCGAGCATAAGGTCGAGCAGATGATCGGTAAGCCGGGCGAAAAAGTCAGCGCTGCCGAATTCCGCGAAGCCTGCCGTAAATATGCCGCTGAGCAGGTCGCCGGCCAGAAGAGCGACTTTATTCGTCTCGGCGTGCTGGGCGACTGGGAACGCCCCTATCTGACGATGAACTTCCAGACGGAAGCCAACATCATCCGCGCGCTGGCGAAAATCATCGGCAACGGCCATCTGCACAAAGGGGCGAAGCCGGTGCATTGGTGCCTCGACTGCCGTTCCGCGCTGGCGGAAGCGGAAGTGGAATACTATGATAAAACGTCGCCCTCTATCGACGTGATGTTCAATGCCACCGACGCCGCCGCGGTCGCCGCGAAATTCGGCGCCAGCAGCGTGCAGGGCCCGATCTCGCTGGTTATCTGGACCACCACGCCGTGGACCATGCCGGCCAACCGCGCCATCTCTCTGCATCCTGAATTTGAATACCAGCTGGTACAGATCGAGGGCCGTGCGCTTATCCTGGCGAAAGACCTGGTGGAAAGCGTGATGAAGCGCGCCGGCGTTAGCGAATGGACGGTGCTGGGCAGCACTACCGGCGCGACGCTGGAGCTGATGCGCTTCCAGCATCCGTTCCTCGCCTTTGACGTGCCTGTGGTGCTGGGCGAACACGTTACGCTGGACGCCGGTACCGGCGCGGTGCATACGGCGCCGGGCCACGGCCCGGATGACTATGTGATCGGTCAGAAATATGGTCTGGAGACCGCCAACCCGGTCGGCCCGGACGGCTGCTATCTGCCGGGCACCTATCCGGAGCTGGATGGCGTAAACGTCTTTAAAGCCAACGATATGATCGTTGAGCTGCTGCGCAACAAAGGGGCGCTGCTGCATGTTGAGAAGCTGCACCACAGCTATCCGCACTGCTGGCGCCATAAAACGCCGATCATCTTCCGCGCAACGCCGCAGTGGTTCGTCAGCATGGATCAGAAAGGGCTGCGTGCGCAGTCGCTGAAAGAGATCAAAGGCGTGCAGTGGATCCCGGACTGGGGCCAGGCGCGCATCGAGTCGATGGTAGAAAACCGCCCTGACTGGTGTATCTCTCGCCAGCGCACCTGGGGCGTGCCGATGGCGCTGTTCGTGCATAATGAAACCGAACAGCTGCATCCGGATACGCTGGCGCTGATGGAAAAAGTGGCGCAGCGCGTTGAGCAGGATGGCATTCAGGCATGGTGGGATCTTGATGCGCGCGAGCTGATGGGCGACGACGCCGATCACTATCGCAAGGTGCCGGATACGCTGGACGTCTGGTTCGATTCCGGATCGACGCACGCGTCGGTCGTCGACGTGCGCCCGGAATTCCGCGGCCACAGCGCTGACATGTATCTGGAAGGATCGGATCAGCATCGCGGCTGGTTTATGTCCTCGCTGATGATCTCCACGGCGATGAAAGGCAAAGCGCCTTATCGTCAGGTGCTGACCCACGGCTTCACCGTCGATGGTCAGGGCCGCAAGATGTCCAAATCGCTGGGCAACACCGTTAGCCCGCAGGATGTGATGAACAAGCTGGGCGCGGATATTCTGCGTCTGTGGGTCGCCTCGACCGATTACTCCGGCGAAATGGCCGTCTCGGACGAGATCCTGAAGCGCTCTGCCGACGCCTATCGTCGTATCCGCAACACCGCGCGTTTCCTGCTGGCCAACCTGAACGGCTTTAATCCGGAAACCGATCTGCTGAAGCCGGAAGAGATGGTGGTGCTGGATCGCTGGGCGGTGGGTCGCGCGCAGGCGGCGCAGGCAGACATCATCAACTCTTACGACAACTATGATTTCCATGAAGTGGTGCAGCGCCTGATGCAGTTCTGCTCGGTGGAGATGGGGTCGTTCTACCTCGACATCATCAAAGATCGTCAGTACACCGCGAAAAGCGACAGCGTGGCGCGCCGCAGCTGCCAGAGCGCGCTCTGGTACATCTCCGAGGCGCTGGTGCGCTGGATGGCGCCGATCATGTCCTTTACCGCCGACGAAATCTGGGGCTACCTGCCGGGCAAACGCGCGCAGTATGTCTTCACCGAAGAGTGGTACGACGGCCTGTTCGGCCTGGCGGAAGATGAATCGCTGAACGACAGCTACTGGGCTGAGCTGCTGAAAGTGCGCGGCGAAGTCAACAAGGTGATCGAGCAGGCGCGCAGCGACAAGCGCATTGGCGGCTCGCTGGAAGCGACGGTAACGCTTTACGCCGACGCCGCGCTGGCCGAGAAGCTGACCGCGCTGGGCAACGAGCTGCGCTTTGTGTTGCTGACCTCCGGGGCGCAGGTGGCGGACTATGCGCTGGCGCCGGAAGAGGCGCAGCAGAGCGAGACGTTAAAAGGTCTGAAAATCGCGCTGCATAAAGCGGAAGGGGAGAAATGCCCGCGCTGCTGGCATTACACTACCGATATTGGCCTGGACGCCGCGCACCCGGATATCTGCGGACGCTGCGTCACTAACGTTGCCGGCGACGGCGAAGAGCGTAAGTTTGCCTGATGCGTAAATCACTTTCTGCAACCGGACTGCGCTGGCTTTGGCTGGTGCTGGTGGTTATCGCCATCGATTTCGCCAGTAAGCAATGGGTGATGAATCACCTGGCGCTGCACGAAACGATGCCGATAATGCCGTTTTTCAATCTGTTTTATGCCCATAACTACGGGGCGGCGTTTAGCTTCCTCGCGGATAAGGGCGGCTGGCAGCGCTGGTTCTTTGCCGGCATCGCCATTGCTATCGCGGTGGCGCTGCTGGTGATGATGTACCGCACCGCAGCCAGCCAGAAACTTAACAATATCGCCTACGCGCTGATTATCGGCGGTGCGCTGGGCAACCTGTTTGATCGCGCCTGGCACGGCTTTGTGGTCGATTTTATCGACTTCTATATTGGCGGGTGGCATTTCGCCACCTTCAATATCGCTGACTGCGGTATCTGCGTCGGCGCCGCGCTGATCGTGCTGGAGGGCTTTTTCACCCCTTCCGGCAAACAGGCGAAGCAAAAGGGCAAGGCATGACCGACTCCGTACAGCGCGATAGCGCGGTGCTGCTGCACTTCACCTTAAAACTGGAAGATGGTTCGACGGCGGAATCAACGCGCGCCAACGGCAAACCGGCGCTGTTTCGTCTTGGCGACGGCAGTCTCTCCGACGCGCTGGAAACGGCGCTGACAGGACTGCACGTCGGCGAGAAAAAAGCGTTTACGCTGGAGCCGGAAGCGGCGTTCGGCAGCGTCAGCCCCGATCTGATTCAATATTTCTCGCGGCGCGACTTTATCCAGACGGGCGAGCCGGAGGTGGGCGCCATTATGCTGTTTACCGGCATGGACGGCAGCGAGATGCCAGGCGTTATCCGTGAGATCGCCGGTGATTCGATTACCGTTGATTTTAACCATCCGTTAGCCGGTCGCACCGTTCACTTCGATATCGAGGTGCTGGAGATCGATCCGGCGCTGGAGAGTGACGCATGAAAATCCTGTTAGCAAATCCGCGCGGCTTTTGCGCCGGCGTCGATCGTGCCATCAGTATCGTGGAACGTGCGCTGGAGATGTATGGTGCGCCGATCTATGTGCGTCATGAAGTGGTGCATAACCGCTACGTGGTGAATAGCCTGCGCGAACGCGGCGCCATTTTTATCGAGGAGATCGCGGAGGTGCCGGACGGCGCAATCCTGATTTTCTCGGCGCACGGCGTTTCACAGGCGGTACGCGCGGAAGCGAAAGCGCGTCAGCTGACAATGCTGTTCGACGCCACCTGTCCGCTGGTGACCAAAGTGCATATGGAAGTCGCGCGCGCCAGCCGCAAGGGCACCGAAGCGATCCTGATCGGCCACGCCGGCCATCCGGAAGTGGAGGGCACCATGGGCCAGTACAGCAACCCGGCGGGCGGCATGTATCTGGTGGAGTCGCCGGAGGATGTCTTTACGCTGCAGGTGAAAAATGAAAATAACCTGTGCTTTATGACGCAAACCACGCTGTCGGTGGACGATACATCAGCCGTTATCGATGCGCTGCGTCAGCGCTTCCCGCAGATTGTCGGGCCGCGCAAGGATGATATCTGCTACGCCACCACTAACCGTCAGGAAGCGGTGCGCAGCCTGGCCGCTGAAGCGGATGTGGTGCTGGTGGTGGGGTCGAAAAACTCCTCTAACTCCAACCGTCTGGCTGAGCTGGCACAGCGCGCCGGCAAGCGCGCGCAGCTGATCGATTCCGCAGAAGACATTCAGGAAAGCTGGCTGACCGGCATTAGCTGCGTCGGCGTTACCGCCGGCGCCTCCGCGCCCGATATTCTGGTGCAGGAAGTGATCCAGCGTCTGCGTCAGTTTGGCGGACAAGATGTGATTGAGCTAAGCGGCCGCGAAGAAAACATCGTTTTCGAAGTGCCGAAAGAGCTGCGCCTTGAGGCGCGTCAGGTCGAGTAATCCTTCAGGCCCGGACAGGCATCGCCTTCCGGGCCTTCTTATAGCGTTCTGCCCTTCTTCTCCTTCCTCTCCATACTGTCGCTTCTGACGATCGCCGTGCCGGTTGATTTCGCTCGCTAATAACGTCGGAACGCTGGCGCAAAATACTTATTATCGCCGCGCAGTGCTGGCAGAGTCCTTCGTCGAAGATTACCCTGTTTGGCTAAGTAAGCGAAACCTGAATTGAGATAACAGCGATGACGAAAACACAATGCCGTATAGCGATTGTTGGTGCCCCCGGACGCATGGGCCGACAGTTAATCCAGGCCGTTCAGCAAGCGGAGGGCGTTTCGCTTGGCGCGGCGCTGGCGCGTAAGGGCTCTTCTCTGGTCGGCAGCGATGCGGGCGAACTGGCGGGCATCGGCGCGATCGGCGTGCCAGTCAGCGATAGCCTGGATGCGGTAGTCAATGATTTCGATATTCTGATCGACTTTACGCGCCCGGAAGCAACGCTGGCGTATCTGGCCTTTTGTCAGCAGCATAAAAAGAACATGATCATCGGCACCACCGGTTTCGACGAGGCGGGCAAAGCGGCAATCCAACAGGCCGCGCAGACGATCGGCATTGTGTTTGCCGCGAACTTCAGCGTCGGGGTGAACTTGATGCTGAAGCTGCTGGAGAAAACCGCGAAGGTGATGGGCGACTACGCCGATATCGAAATCATTGAGGCGCACCACCGCCATAAAGTGGATGCGCCGTCCGGCACCGCGCTGGCGATGGGTGAAGCGATTGCCGACGCCATGAACTGGGATCTGAAGCAGCACGCGGTGTATGCCCGGGAAGGGCATACCGGCGAGCGCGCGCAGCAGACGATCGGTTTCGCTACCGTACGCGCTGGCGATATTGTGGGAGAGCATACCGCGATGTTTGCCGACGTGGGCGAGCGCATTGAGATAACCCATAAGGCCTCCAGCCGTATGACTTTCGCAAAAGGCGCTGTGCGTGCTGCAATATGGGTAAGTGGCGATAAACAAGGCCTTTATGATATGCGAGATGTGCTTGAATTAGAGAATATTTAAAAAATAGTGAAGGGGATTATTTTAAATATCTCTATAACTTGATGATTTAAAGGGTGATTTTTTTCGCCATTTTTTTATTTCCTTAAAAAGGCAATCTTGAGTGTTATTTCTTATCAGATGGCCATAATGTGATTAATTCTGTGATTTTACACCCTCGCTTAAGTTAATTTTGACCATTTGGTCCACTTTTTTGCCTCGCTGCGTCACTTTTACCATATAAAATGCGATGCAATCGGTTTTCTCACCGGGAAGTGCGCTCTTTTTAAGGCTAATCCTGAGTGTTTTATGCAGGTGAGCTAAAAAAGCAATAAAAAGTGCCCTTCAGGGTAGACAATATCCAGGTCGATCATTAGAATGCGCGCAATTTGCCAAAAATCGACCGGTCAGGCGGTTTTTGCATTGATTCAGCCATGCGTTATGAATTAATATTCAAATATTATGACTGTTTATTCCCTGGAGGACGTTTTGAATAAGTCAGCGATTTTGGTTCTGGAAGACGGAACCCAATTTCACGGTCGGGCCATTGGGGCGACGGGTTCGGCGGTGGGAGAGGTAGTTTTCAATACTTCAATGACCGGTTATCAAGAAATCCTCACAGATCCCTCCTATTCCCGCCAGATTGTCACTCTCACTTATCCCCATATCGGCAACGTCGGCGCCAATACCGCTGATGAAGAATCCTCTCAGGTACATGCGCAGGGCCTGGTCATTCGCGACCTGCCGCTGATTGCCAGCAACTACCGCAGCGAAGAAGGCCTCTCGGCCTACCTGCAGCGCAATAACATTGTTGCCATCGCCGATATCGATACCCGTAAGCTGACGCGCCTGCTGCGTGAAAAAGGGGCGCAGAACGGCTGCATTATCGCCGGCGACGCGCCGGATGCGCAGCTGGCGCTGCAAAAAGCGCAGGCGTTCCCGGGCCTGAAGGGCATGGATCTGGCGAAAGAAGTCTGTACGCGCGAAAGCTACAGCTGGCTGCAGGGCAGCTGGACGCTGGACAGCGAGCTGCCGGCGGCGAAAAAGGAAGCCGAGCTGCCTTACCATGTGGTGGCGTATGACTACGGCGTAAAGCGCAATATCCTGCGGATGCTGGTCGATCGCGGCTGCCGCCTGACGGTAGTGCCGGCACAAACCCCGGCGGAAGAGGTGCTGAAGCTCAACCCGGACGGCATCTTCCTGTCGAACGGCCCTGGCGACCCGGAGCCGTGCGATTACGCCATCCGCGCCATTCAGCGTTTCCTTGAAACCGACATCCCGGTGTTCGGCATCTGTCTGGGCCATCAGCTGCTGGCGCTGGCCAGCGGCGCGAAAACGGTGAAGATGAAACTGGGCCACCACGGCGGCAACCATCCGGTGAAAGATCTCGATAACGATACCGTGATGATTACCGCGCAGAACCATGGTTTCGCCGTGGATCAACAGGATCTGCCCGCTTCCCTGCGCGTGACACACGTTTCCCTGTTTGACCAGACGGTGCAGGGCATTCACCGCACAGATAAACCGGCGTTTAGCTTCCAGGGACACCCTGAAGCAAGCCCAGGCCCGCACGATGCGGCCCCGCTGTTCGACCACTTTATCGAACTGATTGAAGCGGCCCGCGCCGGCCAGTAATCCATTTCAGGAGAGGAAGAGTAACCATGCCAAAACGTACCGACATAAAATCCATCCTGATTCTGGGCGCCGGTCCGATCGTTATCGGCCAGGCGTGCGAGTTTGACTACTCTGGCGCGCAGGCGTGTAAAGCGCTGCGCGAAGAGGGCTACCGCGTCATTCTGGTCAACTCCAACCCGGCCACCATCATGACCGACCCGGAGATGGCGGATGCCACTTATATTGAGCCGATCCACTGGGAAGTGGTGCGCAAAATCATTGAAAAAGAGCGCCCGGATGCGGTGTTGCCCACCATGGGCGGCCAGACGGCGCTGAACTGCGCGCTGGAGCTGGAGCGTCAGGGCGTGCTGGCGGAATTCGGCGTAACGATGATCGGCGCTACCGCCGACGCAATTGATAAAGCGGAAGACCGTCAGCGTTTCGATAAGGCGATGAAGAAAATCGGCCTGGAAACTGCCCGCTCCGGCATTGCGCACAATATGGAAGAGGCGCTGAAAGTCGCTGAAGATGTCGGCTTCCCCTGCATCATCCGGCCTTCCTTTACCATGGGCGGCACCGGCGGCGGCATCGCCTACAACCGCGAAGAGTTTGAAGAGATCTGCGAGCGCGGCCTGGATCTGTCGCCGACTAACGAGCTACTGATTGATGAATCGCTGATCGGCTGGAAAGAGTATGAGATGGAGGTGGTGCGCGATAAGAATGACAACTGCATCATCGTCTGCTCGATTGAAAACTTCGACCCAATGGGCATCCATACCGGCGACTCCATCACCGTTGCGCCGGCGCAGACGCTGACCGACAAAGAGTATCAGATCATGCGTAACGCCTCGATGGCGGTGCTGCGTGAAATCGGCGTCGAAACCGGCGGATCCAACGTACAGTTTGCGGTGAACCCGAAAAACGGCCGCCTGATCATTATCGAAATGAACCCGCGCGTGTCGCGCTCCTCCGCGCTGGCGTCGAAAGCTACCGGCTTCCCGATTGCTAAAGTCGCGGCAAAGCTGGCGGTGGGCTATACGCTGGATGAGCTGATGAACGATATCACCGGCGGCCTGACTCCGGCGTCGTTCGAGCCGTCAATCGACTATGTGGTCACGAAAATTCCGCGCTTTAACTTCGAAAAATTCGCCGGCGCCAACGATCGCCTGACCACCCAGATGAAATCGGTGGGCGAAGTGATGGCAATTGGCCGCACGCTGCAGGAATCGATGCAGAAAGCGCTGCGCGGGCTGGAAGTCGGCGCGAACGGCTTCGATCCGAAAGTGCATCTGGATGACGCCGATGCGCTGACCCGTATTCGCCGCGAGCTGAAAGACGCAGGCGCCGAGCGTATCTGGTACGTGGCCGACGCTTTCCGCGCCGGTCTGTCGGTCGATGGCGTGTTCAACCTGACCAATATTGACCGCTGGTTCCTGGTGCAGATTGAAGAGCTGGTGCGCCTGGAAGAGCGTGTCGCGCAGGAAGGCGTAAATGGCCTCAGCGCGGACTTCCTGCGCACGCTGAAACGCAAAGGCTTTGCCGATGCGCGTCTGGCACAGCTCGCCGGCGTCAGCGAGGCGGAAGTGCGCAAGCTGCGCCAGCAGTACAACCTGCACCCGGTTTACAAGCGCGTCGACACCTGCGCTGCGGAGTTCGCGACCGACACCGCTTATATGTACTCCACCTATGAGGAGGAGTGCGAAGCGAATCCAAACCAGGATCGCGATAAAATCATGGTGCTGGGCGGCGGACCGAACCGTATCGGCCAGGGCATCGAATTCGACTACTGCTGTGTTCACGCCGCGCTGGCGCTGCGTGAAGATGGTTACGAGACCATTATGGTCAACTGTAACCCGGAGACCGTCTCCACCGACTATGACACCTCCGATCGTCTCTACTTCGAGCCGGTAACGCTGGAAGATGTGCTGGAAATTGTCCGTATCGAACAGCCGAAAGGGGTTATCGTGCAGTACGGCGGACAGACCCCGCTGAAACTGGCGCGCGCGCTGGAAGCAGCGGGCGTACCGGTTATCGGCACCAGCCCGGATGCCATCGACCGCGCGGAAGACCGCGAGCGTTTCCAGCAGGCGGTTGATCGCCTCGGCCTGAAACAGCCGGCTAACGCCACGGTAACGGCACTGGAACAGGCGGTGCAGAAAGCGGCGGAAATCGGCTATCCGCTGGTGGTGCGTCCTTCCTATGTGCTGGGCGGCCGCGCGATGGAAATCGTCTACGACGAGCAGGATCTGAAGCGCTACTTCCAGACCGCCGTTTCCGTTTCCAACGATGCGCCCGTGCTGCTGGACCGCTTCCTGGATGACGCGGTGGAAGTGGATGTCGACGCAATTTGCGACGGCGAGCGCGTGCTGATCGGTGGCATCATGGAGCATATCGAACAGGCTGGTGTGCATTCCGGCGACTCCGCCTGCTCGCTGCCTGCCTATACGCTGAGCCAGGATATCCAGAACGTGATGCGTCAGCAGGTGGAAAAACTGGCATTTGAACTCTGCGTACGCGGCCTGATGAACGTGCAGTTTGCGGTGAAGGACAACGAGGTCTACCTGATTGAGGTTAACCCGCGCGCCGCGCGTACCGTGCCTTTCGTCTCCAAAGCGACCGGCGTGCCGCTGGCGAAAGTGGCCGCGCGCGTCATGGCGGGCAAAACGCTGGCGGAGCAGGGCGTCACTAAAGAAGTGATCCCGCCGTATTACTCGGTGAAAGAGGTGGTGCTGCCGTTCAACAAGTTCCCGGGCGTCGACCCGATCCTCGGGCCGGAAATGCGCTCAACGGGTGAAGTGATGGGCGTCGGTCGCACCTTCGCCGAGGCGTTCGCCAAAGCGATGCTGGGCGCGCAGTCCACCATGAAGAAGCAGGGCCGCGCGCTGCTGTCGGTGCGCGAAGGCGATAAAAAACGTATCGTCGACCTGGCGGCCAAGCTGCTGAAGTTCGGCTTCGAGCTGGATGCAACGCACGGCACGGCGGTGGTGCTGGGCGAGGCCGGTATTAACCCGCGCCTGGTGAACAAGGTGCATGAAGGCCGTCCGCATATTCAGGATCGTCTGAAAAACGGTGAGTACAGCTACATCGTCAACACCACCGCCGGACGCCAGGCGATTGAGGATTCACGCGTGATCCGCCGCAGCGCGCTGCAGTATAAAGTGCATTACGACACCACGCTGAACGGCGGTTTCGCTACCGCGATGGCGCTCAATGCCGACCCGACGGAGAAGGTGATTTCGGTTCAGGAAATGCACGCGCAAATTAATGCTAAATAAGTGGCTGATTTAACCGATAACGGCTCTCCCGGGAGCCGTTTTTTTATGGGTGCGATTTACGTCGCCATAAAGGACGCGGACTCTGACTGGCGAGAAGGTAACGGGCCTTATCGCGCCGGGTCTGTCAGGATGTTTAAGGATAAAAATGAATTTTTCTAAGCGCGTTATTGCATACTCTTGCAGTGTTGGCCTGTTGGCCGCACTGCCTTTCGCCAGCCAGGCGGAAATTACCCTGATCAAACAGGCTGCGCAGCCGGACGATGCGCTGAGCCGCCTGAAGTTTGCGGTGGGCGGCAGCATCCGCCCGCAGTTTAACAATATCACCGGCGACGGCGACCGCGGCTCCTATAAGCGCAACGGTTTTGACGGCGGCACGCGCTTTCGCTTCGGCGCGGAATATTACCTGACTGAAGATGTCAGCTGGCTGGGCTACTATGAGCTGGGCGTGAATATTCCGGCGCTGTTCGACTGGGATCACCACTACGCCGAAGGCGCGCACGATACCTCACGCCGCCAGCTCTATACCGGCTTTAAAAGCCAGCGTTGGGGCCAGCTGACCTTTGGTCAGCAGAACAGCGTTTACTATGATGTTGTGGGCGCCAAAACGGATATCTGGGACTACGATATGCTGGCCCAGGCGTCGAACATCGGCATTAACGGCGATTACGACGGCACTTACCGCGCGCGTAAACAGCTGAAGTATAAAAACCGCTTCGGCGATGCCGATCTCTACGCCTCCTGGCTGCTGGAAGATACCGAATTCCTGCCGGGCAACGGCCTGCGCTACAAGCGTCAGGGCGGCGGCTCGCTGGGCGTGGATTACCATCTGACGCCAGACCTGACCTGGGGCACCGCATGGAACTACACCCGTGCTGAAATGCGCAATCCGGGCAACGGCGACAGCAAAGGCTACGACCAGAATATCATCGGTTCATCGCTGAGCTGGAAGCCGGACAACTGGACGCTGGCATTGGGCGGCGGCTGGTACCAGAACTTCTCGCCAAGCAAGAAACGCAACGTTGATAACTACTTTGCGAATGAAGCCTGGGGCGTTGAGTATTTCGTTGGCTACAGCATTCCGGTGCAGCGCTATGCGGTGAAATCGGTGCAGCCTTACGTAATGGGCGACCGTCTGGAATATACCAGCGGCCGTGATTACCAGCGCATCGACAACGGCGTTGGCGTGACGTTACAGCTCGATTACGGCTTCCGTATCGATTATGAACACGTCTTCACCTCCAGCACCGACGATCTCGGCGATATGAACCTGGTGCGTCTGCGTTACGATTTCTGATAAGCGCCATTCGGCATTGCGCCGACAGCGGAGTAAAGCCTGAACGGCATATATTGCGTTCAGGCTTTTTTTTGACGCAAGCTGCCAGCCTTCCGATCAGGCGTGGCCGAGCTGGCTTTTTTCCAGCGTTTTGGGCAACGCCTTACCGGCAACCGCAGAGGCAGGAGCGATGCCAATCACATTGGCGGCATGCTCCGGCTGCCGGGTGGCTTCGGCATGGCCGATAAACACGCCGCCTTTTTTCACCGCCAGCACGGCATAATTAAGCGTGCCATGAACATGCGCATGCTCGCCGATTTCAATTGATTCCGCTTTGCATTCACCCTGAATATTGCCATCGATAAGCAATTCATGACAGCTGATATCGCCCTGCACCCGCCCGCCGCGCATGACTTTTACCAGTGCGTCGCTGGCGCTGATATTGCCCTCTATTTCGCCATACACATACACCTGACCCGCGGCAGTAATATTGCCTTTAAAACAGACGTCGCGCGCAATAACGGTATTGCTGACTTTCTCCTCTGAGGGCGGGCGATTTTTTTCAACCGCCGTGGCCGACGAGGCGCTCTTTTTTTCGGCCGCTATATCTGTAGATTTACCGGGTTTCTTAAACATTATCGCTACCTTCCATTGCAGTACATAAAAAAGAAATGATGCTACCGCCAGCAAGCCAAATAGCCATGTCCATCTGAATGAGTAAAAGCTGGCCACCAGGGCCAGAGACCAAAAGCCGAGCCCGCTATTAAAAAAAAGATATCGCCTGTCCATATTGGCTTTCCTGAAGTCCTTATGCTGTTACACATCATCCAGCCCGGTGCCCGCGCTGCCCTGTTATCCGGCGGGCATTAGCGGCAGCACGGCCAGCCGCTGCCCCGTTGCAGACAGCGCATCGCCATCGCTGGCATTTATTAAGGCGCGGGTGGAGTCATACTCATCGTTACTTAAAACGGTATTAATGGCTTTATTTCTGCGTTTTATCGGTAAGGCGGATAAAGCAGAAGATCAGTTATTTTCTGACGCAATCGAAAATCCCTTTCACTGTTATTCAGCGCGTAACGTTATCGTTATTTGAAAAATAATCAAGTATGCTTTTCCGTTTTTGCGAGCGAGCCTGGAGGGAGAGGTGTGTTTTAAAATAAACCTGGAATATATAATTCCCATAAATATAACAAGCACATTATTAATATAAAAAATAATATCATTTTTTAATCTATAAACCGGATTAACGTTATTATGCTGCTGTCTGCATCCGCGCCGCCCGGGCGGTAACGTGGAGGAGAGTTAAAGAAAGCGGCGCCCACGGCGGGGCGCCTGTTGGCTCCGTGCCTCTCGCGCCCTTTCAGGAAGGCGCGAAGCGCCTGTGAACGTACCGTATCCGGAGGAAACGGGGCAGGGCGACGGCGCACGGGGCGGCGGTAAAATCGCCTTTACAACCTTTACGTAAAACCCTTCATCCGCCTATCGACGAAAGTTTCGCCTTTCCGTATGATGGCGCCAATTTTACACCCTGTAGAGAACCTATGATGATAAGCCTGATAGCGGCTTTAGCAGCCGATCGCGTTATTGGGATGGAAAACGCTATGCCGTGGGATCTGCCTGCGGACTTAGCCTGGTTTAAACGTAATACGCTGAATAAGCCGGTCATTATGGGCCGACTGACCTGGGAATCGATTGGCCGCCCGCTGCCGGGACGGCAGAATATCGTGGTCAGCAGCCAGCCCGCGCAGGTGGAAGGCGTCACCTGGGTCAGCTCGCTGGAAGAGGCGCTGGCGGCGGCGGGCGATGCGGAAGAAGTGATGGTGATCGGCGGCGGACGCATCTATGAGCAGATGCTGGATCGCGCCGATCGTCTCTACCTGACGCATATCGACGCTGAAGTGGAAGGCGACACGCATTTTCCCGATTATGAGCCGGACGAGTGGCAGTCGGTCTTCAGCGAATTCCACGACGCCGACGAGAAAAACTCCCACAGCTACTGCTTTGAAATCCTCGATCGCCGCTAATCGCCCCTCTTTGCGCTGCTGTTAGCCAGTTGTAACATGGCTGTCATTTTTGACCTCTAGCATTGCTTCCACTCTGGGAAACCATAAAGGAAGCAATGCAAAATGACCGATAAAATTCTTGCGCTTAACAGCGATTCGCTGCCCAATCCGACGCGTCGTAAACTGCTGGCCGGCAGCGGCGCGTTGGGGCTCGCAGGTTTTCTCGGCGGCGGCGTCAGCCTGCCCGCTTTGGCGCAGGTCACCTCCGCACCGGCCAACAGCCCGCTGCTCGGCTTTACCGGCATTCCCGCCTCGACCGCCGATGAGATCGCCATCGCACCCGGCTACCGGGCGGAGGTGCTGATCTCCTGGGGCGAGCCGCTGGTGGATGGCGCGCCCGCTTTCGACCCGCAGGGCAATAACAGCGCGGCCGATCAGGAAAAGCAGTTCGGCGACAATAATGACGGCATGAGCTTTTTCGCCATTGATGATAATCGCGGCGTGATGGCGATTAACAATGAGTACGTCAACGAACAGTATCTGTTCGCGCACGGTGGCAGCAAAGCCATCAGCGCGGAAGATGTCAAAAAATCGCAGGCCGCGCACGGCGTTTCCGTGGTGGAAGTGGCGCGCGGCGAAGGCAACCGCTGGCATGTGGTGCGTCCTTCACGCTACAACCGCCGCATCACCGCCAATACGCTGATGCATTTTTCCGGCCCGGCAGCGGGCAACGCGGCGCTGCAAACCGCCGCCGATCCCGAAGGCAAAACGGTGCTGGGCACCTTTGGTAACTGCGCCAACGGTAAAACACCGTGGGGCACCTACCTGACCTGCGAAGAGAACTTCGATACCTATTTCGGCACCAAAGTGGCCGGCTTCACGCCGGATGCCCATCAGAAACGCTATACGCTGAAGGCCAGCGAGCCGGAGCGCAACTGGTCCGATTTTGACGAGCGCTTCGACGTGGCGAAAAACCCGAACGAATTTAACCGGCACGGCTGGATTGTGGAGATCGATCCACTCGATCCGACGTCGGTGCCGATCAAGCGCACCGCGCTGGGTCGCTTCAAGCATGAGAACGCGGCGGTCACGGTAGCGAAAAGCGGCGAGCTGGTGGTCTATATGGGCGACGACGAGCGCGGCGAATATATCTATAAATATGTGTCGCGCGGCAAGGTTGATCACGCCAACCCGACGGCGAATCGCGCCCTGCTGGATGAAGGCACGCTCTATGTGGCGGTGTTTGAAGGGGATAAAAACGGCACGCCGCTGAAGGGGACAGGGCGCTGGCTGGCGCTGGTTCACGGGCAAAACGGCCTGACGGCGGAAAACGGCTTTGCGGATCAGGCGGCGATCCTGATTAATGCCCGCGCAGCGGCGGATGTGGTCAAGGCGACGCGTATGGATCGCCCGGAGTGGATCGCCGTCAACCCGCATGACGGACGCGCCTACTGCACCCTGACCAACAACAACAAGCGCGGCAACGAGAAGATGCCGGTGGATGCTGCCAACCCGCGTCCCGATAATATTTATGGCCAGATCATCCGCTGGGATGAACGCGGCGACGCCACGGCGCAGCAGTTCAGCTGGGATATCTTCGTGCTGTGCGGCAACCCTATCGCTCATCCGCAGGGCGTACAGCGCGGCACCCCCAATATTACGGCGGAAAATACCTTTAACAGCCCTGATGGCCTGGGCTTCGACGGCGCCGGACGGCTGTGGATTTTAACCGACGGCAAATACAGCAACGAGGGCGACTACCAGGGACAGGGCAATAATCAGATGCTGGTCGGCGATCCGGAGAGCGGCGAAATTCGTCGTTTTATGGTGGGGCCGAAATCGTGCGAGCTGACCGGTATTACCTTTACGCCGGACTACAAAACGCTGTTCGTCAACGTACAGCATCCGGGAGAGGAGGGGGATTCGCACTTTCCTGGTAACAGCCCGCGGCCACGATCGTCGGTGATGATGATCACCCGCGAAGATGGCGGCGTGCTGGGCGCCTGAAGAGGGCTACGCCGGGCCGGGAGGCCCGGCGGATTAGTCGGCGCGTAGCGCCGTAGACGCGGCGGCGTCGGCTTCGACGCCCTGCTGACGGTTAGAGGGCTGAATAAACAGCTGGCGATCTTCCCAGCGCAGCATGGTCAGCGTTCCACCCCAGCAGCAGCCGGTATCAAGGCCGATAATGCCTTCCGGCGTGCCCTTGCCTTCCAGCGAAGCCCAGTGACCGAAAATAATGGTGTAGTCACGCGCCACCGGACTTTCAATGGCGAACCATGGCTTCAGCGGCGGCGGCGCCGAACCGGGCGCATCTTTGCAGATCATATCCAGCTGCCCGTTCGGGAAGCAGTAGCGCATGCGCGTCAGCGCGTTAGTGCTAAAGCGCAGACGCGCCAGGCCAGTCAGCTCCGGCGACCAGTTGTTCGGCATATCGCCGTACATGGCGTTCAGGAACAGCGGATAGCTGTCGCTGGACAACACCGCCTCGACTTCCCGCGCGCACATTTTCGCGGTTTCGATATCCCACTGTGGCGTAATACCCGCATGCGCCATCGCCAGTTTTTTCTCATCATCCACCTGCAGCAGCGGCTGGCGGCGCAGCCAGTTGATCAGCTCGTCGGCGTCGGGCGCCTCCAGCAGTGGCGTGATACGATCCTTCGGCTTGTTGCGGCTGATGCCGGCGTAAACCGCCAGCAGATGCAGATCGTGATTGCCCAGCACCAGGCGTACCGCACTGCCCAGCGAACGGACAAAGCGCAGTACCTCCAGCGAGCCGGGGCCGCGCGCGACCAGATCGCCGGTCAGCCACAGCGTGTCTTTTTCAGCGTCAAAATCGACCTGCTGCAACAGAGACTGCAGCTCATCGTAGCAGCCGTGAATGTCGCCAATCAGATATGTACTCATGGAATCGTTACCTGGATAAGAAACGGCAAACCCGGCCGCAGCCGGGTTTCTCATCAGTGAATGCGCGAGGGAACGGCAAGCCGGAACACGGGAATATCGACATGGAACTGTTCGCCCCGATCGTCGACCATCACATAGTGTCCCTGCATGGTGCCCATCGGGGTTTCCAGCACCGCGCCGCTGGTATACTGATACTCGTCGCCGGAGGGATAAGCGGCTGTTCGCCGATCACGCCGTCGCCCTGAACTTCGGTTTCGCGGCCGTTGCCGTTGGTGATCAGCCAGTAGCGGCTTAGCAGTTGCACGTTGTCACGCCCCAGGTTGCGGATGGTAATGGTATAGGCGAACACGTAGCGCTCTTCATCGGGGGATGACTGTGATTCGACGTAAAAACTCTGTACCTGAACACATACACGGGGCGATTCGTTCATGCCTTAACTCTCCTGCGACTCAGGGTGCGCAGTTAACCAGTTCGCTAACTGACAATATTGAGCGACGGTGATGTTCTCCGCGCGCAGGCTGCCGTCAACGCCGAGGCTTTCCATGACTTCGGCGCTGAACAGGTGGCCCAGGCTGTTGCGCAGCGTTTTGCGGCGCTTGCCGAAGGCTTCGGTGGTGATGCGGCTCAGCACGCGAATATCATCAACCGGATGCGGACGCGTTTTATGCGGCACCAGACGCACCACGGCAGAATCGACTTTCGGCGCCGGCGTAAAGGATTCCGGCGGCACTTCCAGCACCGGGATCACCTGGCAGTAGTACTGCGCCATCACGCTTAAGCGGCCATAGGCTTTGCTGTTCGGGCCGGCAACCAGACGGTTGACCACCTCTTTTTGCAGCATAAAGTGCATATCTTTGATCGCATCAGTATAGCTGAAAAGATGGAACATCAATGGCGTAGAGATATTGTAGGGCAGGTTGCCGAACACGCGCAGCGGCTGGCCTTTCTCCGCCGCGAGGCTGGAGAAATCGAAGGTCATGGCGTCCTGCTGGTAAATCGTCAGCTTCGGGCCGAGGAACGGATGCGTTTGCAGGCGCGCGGCCAGATCGCGATCCAGTTCGATAACGGTCAGCGCATCAAGGCGATCGCCAACCGGCTCGGTCAGGGCGCCAAGGCCGGGACCAATCTCTACCATCGCCTCGCCGGGTTGCGGATGGATAGCCGTAACGATGCTTTCGATGATATAGGTGTCGTTAAGGAAGTTCTGCCCAAAACGTTTGCGGGCGAAATGACCCTGGTGGACGCGATTATTCATTGGACTTCTTTGATCATAGTGATGGCGAGATTAAGCGCCGTAATAAAGCTTCCCGCATCGGCGTTGCCCTGACCGGCCAGTTCAAGCGCGGTGCCGTGGTCAACGGAGGTACGGATAAAAGGCAGGCCAAGGGTGATATTCACCGCGCGGCCAAAGCCCTGGTATTTTAACACCGGCAGGCCCTGATCGTGATACATCGCCAGCACGGCGTCGGCATGCTGCAGGTATTTCGGCTGGAACAGCGTATCCGCCGGCAGCGGGCCGGTGAGATGCATGCCCCGCTGGCGTAACGTCTCCAGCGCCGGAATGATGGTATCGATCTCTTCGCGGCCCATATGTCCGCCTTCGCCGGCATGGGGATTCAGCCCGCACACCAGAATATGCGGTTGGGCGATGCCAAACTTGCGCTGGAGATCCTGATGCAGAATGCCAATCACTTCATGCAGGCTGGCTTTGGTGATGGCGTCCGGGACCGCTTTTAGCGGCAGATGCGTGGTGGCCAGCGCCACGCGCAGCGTTTCGGTCGCCAGCATCATCACCACGCGATCGCAGGCGGCGCGCTCAGCAAAAAACTCCGTATGGCCGCTGAAGGCGATGCCGGCATCATTAATGACACCTTTATGCACCGGGCCGGTGATCAGCGCGGCGAATTCGCCGTTCAGGCAGCCGTCGCAGGCGCGGGCAAGCGTCTCCAGCACGTAGCGGCTGTTGGCAACGTCCAGCTCGCCGGCAACCACGGGCGCGGCCAGCGCGACCGGCAGCACGGTCAGGGTACCGGCGCGCTGCGGCTGCGCCGGCGCGTCGGGCTGATAGTCCCGCAGTGCGAGGGGCAGGCCCAGCTGCCGCGCGCGATCGGCGAGCAGCTGCGGCGAAGCGCAGACCACCAGTTCTACCGGCCAGTCGCGCTGCGCCAGCTGAAGGGCGACATCGGGACCAATCCCGGCGGGTTCGCCGGGAGTGATGACCACGCGAGCCTTACTGAGCATTGGCGTCCAGGATTTTTACGTAGGCGCTGGCGCGCTGTTCCTGCATCCAGGTTTGCGCTTCTTCCGCAAACTTGCGGTTGAACAGCAGACGATAGGCGCGCTCTTTCTGCGCCGCATCGGTTTTATCAACCTTGCGCGTGTCCAGCAGCTGGATCAGATGCCAGCCGAAAGAGGAATGCACTGGCTGGCTGGTTTCGCCTTTGCTCAGGCGCAGCAGCGCATCGCGGAAGGCCGGATCGTAGATTTCCGGAGAACTCCAGCCCAGATCGCCACCCTGGTTGGCGGAACCCGGATCGTCGGAGAACTGTTTCGCCGCCGCGGCGAAGCTGGTTTTACCGCTTTTGATCTCTTCGGCGATCTGTTGCAGTTTCTGGCGCGCCTGATCGTCGGTCAGGATCGGCGACGGTTTCAGCAGAATATGACGTGCATGCACTTCGGTAACGGAGATATTCTGGCTCTCGCCGCGCAGGTCATTCACTTTCAGGATATGAAAGCCGACGCCGGAGCGGATTGGGCCGACGATATCGCCTTTTTTCGCGGTGCTGAGCGCCTGCGCGAACAGCGTCGGCAGCTCTTCAATTTTGCCCCAGCCCATGTTGCCGCCCTGTAGCGCCTGGGAGTCGGCGGAGTAGGTGACCGCCAGCTTACCGAAATCGGCACCGCTGTTCAGTTCGCCCATCAGCTGCTTCGCCAGCTTCTCCTGATCGTCAACCTGCTGTTGCGTCGGGTTTTCCGGCAGCGGCAGCAGGATGTGGCTGATATTCAGCTCGGTGCCCTGGCTGTTTTGCGCGGAAACCTGTTTTGCCAGCGTGTCCACTTCCTGCGGCAGGATGGTGACACGGCGACGCACTTCGTTGTTGCGCACTTCGGCGATCTGCATCTCTTTGCGGATCTGCTCACGATAGGCGTTGTAGTTCACGCCATCGTAGGCCAGACGGCTGCGCATCTGATCCAGCGACATGCGGTTCTGCGCGGCGATATTGGCAATAGCCTGATCCAGCTGCTGATCGCTGATCTGCACGCCCATCTGTTTGCCCATCTGCAGAATGATGTTATCCATCACCAGACGTTCGACGATCTGATGGCGCAGCGTGCGGTCATCGGGCAGCTGCTGTCCAGCCTGCTGCGCCTGCGCTTTTACCGAGTGCATCATGCCGTCAACGTCACTTTCCAGAACGACGCCGTTGTTGACCACGGCGGCAACTTTATCAACTACCTGCGGGGCTGCGATCGCGGTATTGGCGGCCAGCGCCACACCCAGTATCAGCATTCTCCAGTTCTTCATACGTTTTCCATTTTTCTTTCCGCACTGCGGGTTTGCCTGTCAAACATTACAACATCAGAAAGCGCGCTGGTAAGGCATAATGCCCTGACGTAGCATTTGGTTGCTGCCCAGCCCATAGTTCGGGCTCAGGCCACGCAACTCAATGTTGAATGAGATTTGGTTTTCATACTTGCTGTTGTCGTTTTCCCAGCCGTTGATTTTGCGCTCATAACCCACGCGGATAGCGTAACAGCAGGAGCTATATTGCAACCCGACCAGCTGATCGGCAGGCTGTTTTTCCTTGGTATCGTAGTAGTAAGCGCCTACGACCGCCCAGGAGTCAGCGATGGGCCAGCTGGCTGTCATACCGACCTGCGAAATACCGTTCTCGTAAATCGGGTTGTTGGTAATGTTGCGGTTCAGCGCGCTGGCCACATATTCCGGGCTGCTGTAACGGTAGTTCAGCTGCACCATGCGGTCGGCGTCGCGGCGGTATTCCAGCACCGCATTGCCCTGCGCAACGTTATCCAGACGCGTATCATACTGCACGCCGCCGCGGACGCCCCAGCGATCGCTAACGCGCCAGTAAGTGTCGCCGGCCCAAATCAGGCTGCCGGTGTCATCTTCATCGCTGGTGTTGTTCAGCCCGGTGCGCGACGGGGTAAACGAGTAGATTTGACCTACGGACAGGTTAAAACGTTCAACCAGATCGTTATCATAAATACGCGTCGTCAGACCGCTCGCCACCTGGTTGGCGGAGGCAATGCGATCCAGACCGCTGTAAGTGCGATCGCGGAACAGGCCGGTGTAGTCGGTTTGCAGCAGCGTGGAGTCATACGCCTGGATATGGCTCTGATCGCGGTACGGAATATAGAGATACTGTACACGCGGCTCCAGCGTCTGGGTGTAGCCCTGCGCCCAGTTCATATCGCGGTCGAACACCATGCGGCCATCGACTTTAAACTGCGGCATAACGCGGTTCACATCTTCTTTCAGCTGGTTATTCGCATTATTTGGCTGTGCGTTGTAATAATCGACATCGCTCTGCTGGTAGTGGGTCGCCAGCAGTTTCGCTTCGGTGTTCAGGCTGCCCCAGTCGTTGGCCAGCGGCAGGTTGATCGTCGGTTCAAGGTGCAGGCGCACCGCATCCGGCAGATCGTCGTTCACATTGGTAAACTGCACCGCCTGCGCATAGAGGCGCGTATCGAACGGCCCGATATCGTTTTTATAGTAGTTAAAATCGAACTGCGGCTGCGCGCGGTAAATGTTCCGGGAGCGGTTGGTGTCGAACACCTGGAAGTCTTTGCTGGAGAGCGTGGCGTCCCAGTTAGTATCCGCATAGCCGACGCTGAACTTCTGCGAAGCGTAGCCGTCGGTGGTGGAGTAGTACTTCGAGTCGAGA